>JBCCLJ010000146.1:0-18634 GCA_039026915.1 Acidobacteriota bacterium | reverse complement strand
GACGCTCTACTTGCATCCCGACTCCGTCGAGCGCCTCGCCGAGGAGCTCGACGGCAAGGTCCCCTTTGCCTGGGGCCCCGAGGTCATGCCCTACGGTATGCGTGAGTTCGCCGTCCAGGACCCGAACGGGTACTACGTCGCGTTCACCGAGCCCGCCTGACGGAGGTTGGCCTCAACTCGCCGCTGCTTCGATCTTCGCGTCGACGAGATCGTCGAGGATGTCGAGCGGCACGCTGCCGTTCTCGAGCACCCAGTCGTGGAAGTCGCGCACGTCGAAAGCGGTGCCGAGGCGCTCTTCGGCGCGCTTCCTGAGCTCGCGGATCTTGATCTCGCCCATCTTGTAGGAGAGCGCCTGCCCCGGCCACGAGATGTAGCGATCGGTCTCGGTGGTGATCTCGTGAATCGAGAGGGCGGTGTTCTCCGAGAGAAAGCGCAGCGTGTCCTGCCGCGACCAGCCGAGAGAGTGCATGCCCGTGTCCACGACGAGCCGGCAAGCACGCCACATCTCGTAGGTGAGTCGTCCGAAGTGGCTGTAGAGATCGTCGTAGAGCTCCGCCTCGATGCCGAGAAACTCGGAGTACAGGCCCCAGCCCTCGCCGAAGGCCGAGATGTAGTCGTGACGGCGGAACTTCGGCTGCTCGCCCTTCTCACGGGCCAGCGCCGTCTGCAGGTGATGACCCGGTACGGCCTCGTGGAGTGACAGCGCGGTCAGCGCGTAGAGCGGTCGACTGTCGAGCTTGAAGGTGTTGACCCAGTAGTACCCCGGCTGCGTGCTGCCCTCCGGAGGGCCCACGTAGCGACCGGCCGTGTACTTGGGCGCGATGTGGTCCGGGACCGGCGCAACCCCGTACGGCAGTCGCGGCAAGGTGTTGAAGAGCATCGGCAGCTTGGCGTCCATGCGCTTGGAGATGTAGGACGCTTCGCGCAGCAGCTCCTCGGGAGTCTTCGCGTAAAACTGCGGGTCGGTGCGCAGGAACTCGAGAAAGGAGTCGAAGTCGCCGTCGAAGCCCGTCTGCCGCATGATCTCCAGCATCTCGCTCTTGATGCGCGCAACCTCGGCGAGTCCGATGTCGTGCACCTCCTGCGGCGTCACGTTGAGCGTCGTGAAGAACTTGACCCGCTGAGCGTAGTACTCCTCGCCGCCCGGCCGATCGCTCGCGGCGATCGAGTCGCTGCAGGCGGGCAGGTACTCGTTGACGAAGAAGTCGAAGAACTCGCGGTAGCCCGGCACCACGGACGACTCCAGCACGGCGCGACCCGCGGCGCGCAAGCGCTCGTGGTCGGCCTCGGGAACCGTCGACGGGAAGACCTTGAACGGGCCGTAGAGCACGCTCTCTTCCGGGTCGTCGACGATGTGCGCGCTGATCGTCTCTTCGTAACCTTCGAGTACGACCCGCGGCAGGACCCAACCGCGCGCAATGCCGGCGCGCATGTTCTCGGTGTGCTGGCCAGCCCATCCGCGAAACTGCTCGAGCCGGGAGATGTAGTCCTCGTACTGCTTCGTCGTCCGCAGCGGCACGCGGGCACCGAGGCGCGCGAAGCCGCTGTGAAAGCCGGTTTCGGCGGTCAGCGGCATCTGCCATTCGCCGAAGCGGTGAAGCTCGACGGCGTCCCAGAGCTGGCGCTCCAGGATACGAACGTTGATCTGCATTTCCTCGCTCAGCGAGTCGAGGTCGATCGCCATCACCTCGTCGAGAAACTCCTGGTTCTTCTGCGCGCGGCGCTCGAGATCGGCGGGCGCCACCGACCCCAACTGGTCGTTGAAGCGGAGATCGCCGACCGACGTCGCAAACATCGGGTTCTCTGTGATTCGAAACTCCCAGACGCGCTCGAAGAGATCCTCCAGCGCCGCGTCCGGCGAGAGCGACAGCTCCGCTCCCGGCTGACAGCCGGCAACGAGAAGCACTGCGACGCTCAAAGCCGCAGGGAGGCGGAAGCTTCGGTTCCGAATCATGACGAGGCCCTCTTGGTCGATCCGTTCGCGGGGAGAGTAGCAGTGCCGTCGCCCGAAGCCGCGGCGTCCATAGAATCGACGCCATGATCAGACACTGCTCACCGACGCTGCACGCTCCCTCCTGCTGGGTCCTCGCTCTCCTCCTCCTCTCCGCATCCCCCAGCTTCGGGCAGAGCGACGAGGCCAGATCGCTGACGGCCGACGTTCGATCCTGGCGCGAAGGTCACGAGATCGACATCTTGAGGCAGCTCGTCGAGCTCGTCCGCATTCCCAACGTCGCCTCGGATCGCCCCAACATCGAACGCAACGCCGCCCACTTGGAGAAGGAGTTCAGAGCCCGCGGTTTCGAGACGCGGATTCTCCGCGTCAAGGGCGTTCCCGAGGCGAATCCGGCCGTCTTTGCTCAGCGGCTGGTGCCGGGGGCGAAACGAACCGTCGTTTTCTATTCGCACTACGACGGTCAGCCGGTCACGCCGGAGCGCTGGCTCACCGACCCCTGGAATCCGGTTCTGCGCAAGCGCAGCCGCGGAGGCGACGATTCCAGCTACCTCGAGCTGCCGGAGAGCGGGCGACTCGACCCGGAGTGGCGGCTCTTCGGGCGAGGCGTCAGCGACGACAAGGCTCCGATCATCGCCGTGCTCGGTGCGATCGACGCGCTCGCCGCTCTCGAGATCGAACCGTCGATCTCGATCAAGATCTTCCTCGAGGGGGAGGAGGAAGCCGGCTCCGACCATCTCGCCGAGATCCTCGCAGAGCATCGGGACCTTCTAGCCGCCGATCTCTGGCTCTTCTGCGATGGTCCCGTGCACCAGAGCCGGCGCCAGCAGGTGGTCTTCGGCGTGCGCGGCGTCACCGGCGTCGACCTCACGATCTACGGTCCGAAGGTCGCTCTACACAGCGGCCACTACGGCAACTGGGCCCCCAACCCGGGAGCGCGCATGGCCGAGCTTCTGTCGAGCATGCGCTCGAGCGACGGCGAGATTCTCGTCGCTGGCTTCACCGACCCCGTCGTACCGCTGACGCAGGCGGACCGCGATGCGCTCGCGGCCGCTCCCAAGGTCGACGAGCAGCTCCGGCGCGACTTCGGCCTGGCCGCCTCAGAGGCCGACAACGCTCTGCTCGGCGAGCGCATCCTGCAACCCGCCCTCAACTTCCGCGGCCTGACGATGGCCCGCACGGGTCCCGGCGCCAAGAACGCCATTCCGACGGAGGCGCGAGCGACCCTCGGCTTTCGACTCGTGCCCGACGTCACCCCCGAGCACGTGCGCGAAACGGTCGAAGCCCACCTCGTCAGCGAGGGCTACCAGATCGTTCGCGACGAGCCGACGGACGAGGAGCGCCTGAGCCACCCGAAGTTGATCCGCGTCGAGTGGAGCGGCGGCTACCGCGCGCTACGCACTCCTCTCGAGCATCCCGCTTCGGTCGCCCTGCTCGAGGTTCTCGACGAGGCCTCCGTCGAGCCCGTCGTCCGCGCGCCGATCCTGGGCGGCAGCCTGCCGCTCGCGACCTTCGAGGACGTCCTCGGCGCACCTGTCATCGTCCTGCCGACCGTGAACCACGACAATGCGCAGCACGCTCCCAACGAGAACCTCCGTCTGCAGAACTTGTGGGACGCGATCGAGACCTTCGCTCAGGTCATGGTCCGATTGGGTGGCGCATGGGGTGCATGAGGCGGGCCGCTCAGGCCGAGCTATGATCCCGCCTTCCCAAGGAGAGACAGCATGAAGAACGTACTCATCGCGGGGATCCTCGCCGGCGTCGCACTGTTCGTCTGGGGAGCGCTCTTCTGGGCCGTGCTGCCGACGGCGAATCTCGGCTTTGCATCGCTCGACGCCGACACCAGCGCCGAGCTGGGGCGCGCGGTCCAGACGTCGGTCACCGAAGCGGGCACGTACCTGCTTCCCGACGCCGAGCTGCCTTTCGAGGAGTACCAGAACCGGCATCTCGACGGTCCCGTGGCGATGCTCTTCGTCCAACCCGGCGGCATGCAGGCGATGCCGCCCTCGACCTTCGGCAAGGGCCTGCTTCACTTCGTGCTCGTGGGAATCCTCGCGGCCGCTCTGCTCAAGATGACGAGTCCGGCTTTCACCGGCTTCGCACAGCGGTTTCTCTTCGTCGTGCTCTGCTTCGGTCTTGCCGTCGCACTGACCGACTTGAACGGACCGATCTGGTGGCACAATCCGCCGGCCTTTCACGCCGTGACCGCCCTCTTTCACCTCTCGGGCGGCGCGCTTGCGGCAGCCGTGCTGGCCTTTTTCGTCTCCGACAACGCCTGAGTCGAAGATCGGTTCACCGGCCTAAACCCACTGCAATCAGCGGGTTGGGCTTGCGCGGCACGGGCGCTGTCGCCGCCGGGTCCATCTTTCTCTACTTTTTTTCCTCGGCGTGGCGTCTTTCACAAATCGCTTCCGTATTACTAGGCAAGGGACAAGCAGAGGGTTCGGCAAGTCGGCCTCCGCCTTCGAGGCGCGCTCTCTGCCCCGCTGAGGACACGATTCTTCCCGTCGATGGACGGGGCCCACGGAGCCGCTGGGCTCCCACAACACGATCCCCGGCTGAGGAAAATCGGGGGGAATTCTTAGGAGATCGAACATGTCTGAAGACGTCACTCGCGGAGAAATCGAAGACATCATCCGCAACTTCGCAGCCGAGAGCCCCGAGTACCGCCAGGCGCTCATCGACAACCCCGCCGAAGTTCTCGCCCGCCAGATGGGTGCTGAGGTTCCGGCCGGCGTCAACGTCAAGGTCGTCGAAGAGACCGCCGACACCATCTACCTCGTCGCTCCCTACTGCGCGCCGGCCGAAGGCTCCGAGCTTTCCGACGCCGACCTCGAGAGCGTCGCCGGTGGTAAGGGCTCGCTCAAGACGCAGGAGAACAACAACACGTACACCTGCAACGACAACCGCGGCATGGGCACGCGCAACGAGATCAACCTGGACCTCGGATAAGCGAAGAGCCGCAGGCGCTGAGCGTTCCGAGGTTAGGTAGCGAGCGCGGGCCAGACGCAGTCTGGTCCGACGTTCTCGCAACAACGCCTTCCCTAAACGGGAAAGCACTCGGAGCCGAGACCTCATAGCGAGCGCGGGCCGGCCCCCGGCCGGCCCGACGATCGCAACCACGCCTCCATAGGCCAGAGATCTCCAACGCCTCGCGCCACCCACCGCAAGCGCTCGCGCGCAACGCTTCGTTCCGAAGACGGAACTGGCCGAGCAAAGAGCGCACCATTTCTCTCAGCTTCGGCTGAACACAGCACAGATCGTCGGTGGCAACGACAAGGGGGAGCCACCGAGGATCACGACGCCCGGCCCGTCCACCGAGCTGGGCGTCACGCCTCGGGAACGAACGTAAGGGGGGAGTTCTCGAGGATGGCGGCTCAAAACCGCCGAAGCAGCCCTCCGGGGCTGACTTCTCCTTCGTGACAGCAGGCCGCACTCTCAGGAGTGCGGCCTCTTTTTTTTGCACCGGTGACGACTCGTGCCTTTCGAAAACCGCTCGATGCTCCTGCAGGCTCCGCCTGCCTCCGCGCTCCATGCTCGCTCGCTCGCGTCGCTTGGCGGAGGCTAGAGCGGGAGAGGAATCGCACCTGTGTCTCCGCCCTTTAGAACCGCTCCCAAGCCCCGCTTCACCAACGGCGTCATCCCAGAAGCGCAGCGACATGAGATCGGATCCAAGTCCGTGACCCGCGCTCGGAGAAATCGACGAAGCCGTTTTGGCTGCGAGCCGAACTGCGAGCCCGTCCTACGTCGCTGCGCTTCGGGCTCATGAGTTCCTCACATCCCCTGGCAGGGAGGACGCGGAAAGGGGCCTCCCGACGACGGCGAGAAGGTAGCTCACCGACGAAAGGGCACCCACCCACTAGCTCGGGACTCAGCCCATTCAGCGGTGTTTCAGCCCTGTCCGGCCGCCACGCACGCCTCCCGATAGTCCTCCCGCACCGGTGCGAAGACATCGAGGATGCGGCAGTCCGTCAGAGACCGTCCGGAGTGCTCGACGTTGGGCGGAATGACGACGCAGTCTCCCGCCTCGGCGATCCAGGTCTCGCCGTCGACGGTGATCTCGAAGCGGCCCGACTGCTGGACGAGGATCTGCTCGTGGGGGTGGCTGTGGACCGGTAGCTCCCGCCCTGCCGGCAGGTCCCAGAAGGCCAAGGTCGTGCGCTCGGCGTGCACGAATCGGCCGGCAAAGCCCGGCATGACTTCCACGGGGTCGAGTTGGGGAACAGATACATGCATCGTCATCTCCTTACGTTCTCGCGACGGGGCTCAGCTCACCGTAGGATATTGGCCTGCCTCACAGAAAGGCCGGTTCGCTTCGCGACCTTCCGAAGTCCAGCCGAGACGCGCTCGCATGACGATTCCCACGCCCGCCTCAACGCTTCCCGTCGACAGCAGCCGCTGACGATGCAGAAGATCGCCTTCATCGGCAGCCATGGCGTCGGCAAGACGACGCTCGTCTACGGCCTGGCCGCGCGCCTCAAAGCACGCGATCTCGCGCTGGAGGTCGTCGTCGAGGTGGCGCGTCGCTGCCCTCTGCGACTCAACCGCGAAACGACGCTCGCCGCGCAGTCCTGGATCCTGCACACGCAGATCGCGGACGAAGTCGTCGCGGCGTCGCGCTACCCGCTGGTCTTGTGCGATCGCAGCGTGCTCGACAACTACATCTACCTGCTGCTCGCCGCGGGCCGTCAGCCGGCACTCGAGCAACTCGTCTCGGAGTGGATCAAGTCCTACGACCTCTTCGTGCAGGTCCCCGTCGTCCAGGGCGCAGAGATGCTCGACGATGGCGTTCGCTCGACCGACCGGACCTTTCAGAAAGAAGTCGACTCGCGTCTGGCTCTCGAGATCGAGGTGCGCGGTATCGAGACCGTCGAGCTCGACCCGGAACGCCGCGACGGATGGCTCGACACGGTCGAGGCCACGGTTCTCTCTCGAATCCGCCCTCCGCAGCTCGAACTACTCAAGGACTGAGGAATCTCCATGCGTGCTCGACACCTCGCCGTTCTGCTGACTCTCGCCTCGGCGGCCTCCGGCCAGGAGCCGACGAGCACCGGGTCAGGCATCCGCTCTCTCGACGCCACCTTCGCCCACCTCGCTCGCACAGACAGCCCCGGCTGCGCCGTGGGCGTCGTGCAGGAAGGCGAGCTGACCCTCGCCAAGGGCTACGGCATGGCCAGCCTCGAAACCGGACTGCCGATCACTCCCAGCACGGTCTTCTACGCGGGCTCGGTCTCGAAGCAATTCGTCGCCGCTGCGGTCCTGCTCGCCTCTCAGGAAGGCGCTCTCGATCTCGACGACCCGCTGTCGAAGTGGTTCCCGGAGCTGCCCGCCTACGCCGAAGAGATTCGCGTCCGCGATCTGATCCACCACACGAGCGGCGTGCGCGACTACCTCGGACTCATGGCGCTCGCGGGCATCGACTACGAAACACCGATGACGCCGGCGCAGGTTCTCGAACTGATCGCCCGGCAGCGCGAGCTCAACTTCGCGCCCGGCAGCCAGGAGCTCTACTCCAACTCCGCCTACTTCCTCATGGCGCAGCTCGTCGGTCGCGCCACCGACCGCACGCTGCGCGAGTACGCGCAGGAAAGAATCTTCAGCCCGCTGGGCATGCGCAGCTCTCACTTTCACGACGACCGACGCGAGATCGTCGCCCGGCGAGCGGCCGCCTACCGGCGCGCTCCCGAGAGACCGCAAGGCTTCGAAGTTCTCTGGTCGCCTGCCTTCGATCAGGTCGGCAGCGGCGGCCTCCTGACGACGATCGAAGACCTCGCACGCTGGGAGGCCGCAGCGCAGGCCGAGTCGTCGCCGCTCGGCGACGACTTCTGGCCCGCGATGCTCGAGCGAGGCCAGCTTCGCGACGGCAAGCAGCTCGACTACGCCTTCGGCATCGGTCACAGCAAGTACCGCGGTGCCGCGCGAGTACAGCACGGCGGCGCGATGTTCGGCTACCGGGCGCACCTCGTGCGCTATCCGGAGCTCGCCACGAGCATCGCCCTCCTGTGCAACGTCAACGACGCTTCCCCGGGCACTCTCGCCGAGCGCGTCGCCGACGTCGTGCTGGAAGACGCTCTCGGCCTGCGCGTGAAGCGCTCTGCGGCACAGGCAGCGACGCCTCCGCTCCCCGAAGCGACGACGGAAGCCGACGCCCTCGACAGGTGGGTCGGACGCTACTGGAGCCCGGAGCTTGCGGTCACCTACGCGATCGAGTCCGACGAGGACGGACTCTCCCTGCGTGTCGGTTCCCGCCCGGCACAGAGGCTCACGGCCTTCGTCGACGGCACCTTCGGCCTCGCCGAGAGCCCTTGGGTTCGAGCCACGCCGCAGGACGAGGGCCGCGTCGAGAGCTTCACCCTCGACGCGGGCCGCGTCCGCAACCTGGCCTTCTCGCGCGTCAGCGAGTGAGCTTGCGATACGAGATGCGGTGCGGGCGATCCGCAGCGTCGCCCTTGCGCTCGCGCAGGTTCGCCTCGTAGTCGCTGTAGCCGCCTTCGAACCAGAAGACCTCACTGTCGCCTTCGAAGGCCAGGATGTGCGTTGCGACGCGGTCGAGAAACCAGCGATCGTGCGAGATGACCATGGCGCAGCCGCCGAAGCCTTCGAGCGCCTCTTCCAGAGCTCGCAACGTGTTCACGTCGAGGTCGTTCGTCGGTTCGTCGAGGAGGATCATGTTGGCCCCCTCGCGCAGCATCTTGGCCAGATGCACGCGGTTGCGCTCGCCGCCGCTGAGAGCATTCACCGGCTTCTGCTGGTCGCTGCCGGTGAAGCCGAAGCGCGCAGCGTAGGCGCGTGAGTTCACCTCGCGGTCGCCCAGCGACATCATCTCGCCGCCGCCCGAAACCTCCTCCCAGACTTTCTGCTCGCCCTCGAGCTCGCGCCCCTGATCGACGTGCGCGATCTTGACCGTCTCTCCGACGGTGAAGGTGCCGGAGTCGGGCTCCTCTTCGCTGAGGATCATGCGGAAGAGCGTCGTCTTACCAGCCCCGTTGGGGCCGATGACACCGACGATGCCGCCCGGCGGCAGGCTGAAGTTGAGGTCGTCGTAGAGCAGCTTGTCGCCGTAGGCCTTGGCGACGGACTCGGCGTTGACCACCACGCCGCCGAGGCGCGGCCCGGGCGGAATGAAGATCTCGAGCTCTTCGCGACGCTTCTCCTGGCCGCCGGAGACGAGCTCCTCGTAGGCCGCGATCCTCGCCTTCGACTTCGTCTGCCGCGCCTTGGGCGTCATGCGGATCCAGTCGAGCTCGCGCTCGAGGGTGCGCTGGCGCGCGCTCTCGGACTTCTCCTCCCGGCGCAGGCGCTCCTGCTTCTGCTCGAGCCACGACGAGTAGTTGCCCTTCCACGGGATGCCGTAGCCGCGATCGAGCTCGAGGATCCAGCCGGCGACGTTGTCGAGGAAGTAGCGATCGTGCGTGATCGCGATGACCGTGCCGGGGTAGTCCTGTAGATGCCGTTCGAGCCAGCCCACGGTTTCGGCGTCGAGGTGGTTCGTCGGCTCGTCGAGCAGGAGGATGTCGGGCCGACGCAGCAGCAGCCGGCAGAGCGCCACGCGGCGACGCTCACCGCCCGAAATGACGTCGACCGAGGTGTCCGACGGCGGACACCGCAGAGCGTCCATCGCCAGGTCGAGCCGCGAGTCGAGATCCCAAGCGTTCATCTGGTCGAGCTTCTCCTGAACCTCGCCCTGACGCTCGATCAGCTTCTGCATCTCGTCGTCGCTCATCTCCTCGGCGAACTTCTCGTTGATTTCGTCGAACTCACGCAGTGTGTCGACCACCTCCTGCACGCCCTCCTCGACGATCTCGCGCACCGTCTTGCCCGCTTCGAGCTCGGGTTCCTGCTCGAGGTAGCCCACGGTGTAGCCGTCCGAGAGAATCGTCTCGCCCAGGTGGTCCGTCTCGACGCCGGCCATGATGCGCAGCAGCGTCGACTTACCCGACCCGTTGAGACCGATGACGCCGATCTTCGCGCCATAGAAGTAGGAAAGAGAGATGTCCCGCAGGACCTTCTTCCCACCGTCGTAGGTCTTGCCGACCTCGACCATCGAATAGATAACTTTTTTGGTGTCTTCCGTCATGATTTCAGGCGTGGTCGTGATTTCAGTGCGTGGTTCTACCACGCTTGAAATCACTCGTGTCGATCTCCGCCCCTTGCGGGGCTCCGCGTACCACGCCAGAAATCATTCATGTCGATCCTCCGCCCCTTCGGAGGTCCGCGTGCTGCGGCCACCTCGGCGGCGCTTCCTGGTGACCAAAGGTCGTCGCCTTGAGGTCCCCACGGAAGATCGAAAAGAGGGAACGCCCGTCCCCTGCGTCATCGCGAGGAGCGCGGCGACACGCGTCGCGAAGCGAGGCAAGCCGAAGCCGCCGCGGCGATCTGATCGAAGTTCGTCCGGCACTCGGGACTGTCGCAAGCGCGACGACGGAGAGACCCGACAGCCTTTCAGCGACCGACAGCGCCGCCGCCTCTGAACGGCCCACGGTGAAAACCGCGGGTTCTGCCTCCGATGCAAACACACAGGAAGTATCGTGTTAGGAAGACACCGACTCGCCACATCGGCCCGCCCGAGAGGACGCACCCCATGCGAAGCAACAAGACCCTCGCCCTCCTCCGCTCCGGCGAGCCCGCTCTCGGCCTCTGGGCGCAGGCCGGCAGCCCCGCCCTGACGGAAGCCGCGACCACCCTCGACCTCGACTGGCTCCTTCTCGACTTCGAGCACGGCTTCGGCTCGGCGCACGAGGCCCTCTCGCTCGTGCAGGCCGGCCACGGGAACCGTGGCCCCGACGACGGCCCGACGCTTCTGGCGCGCATCCCTTCCGCGGAACCGGTGGCTATCAAGAAGCTGCTCGATCTCGGCGTCGAGGGCATCCTCGCTCCGCAGATCCGCACCGCCAAAGAGGCGGCGGACATCGTCGCCGCCTGCAACTACCCGCCCAAGGGCACGCGCGGGATCGGCCCCAGCCGCGCCACCGGCTACTTCTCCGACTCCGCCGACTACTTCGCCCGTTGCAACGACGAGATTCTCGTCGGCGTGCAGATCGAGACGCGCGAGGCGATCGACGATCTCGACGCCATCGCCGCCGTCGAAGGACTCGATCTGCTACTCGTCGGGCCCGCCGACCTGTCGGCGGCGTTCGGGCACTTCCTCGACCCTCGAAACGAAGAGGTCGAAGCGCTCGTCGACCGGGTCGTTGCCGTCTGCCGCGAGCACGGCAAGGCTGCCGGCTACTTCTGCACGTCCGGGAAGGAGGCCGCCGAGCGCCTCGCACAGGGATTTCAGGTGGCCAACGTCACCACCGACCTTGGCGGCTTCCTCGGCGCCGTGCGAAGCCAGCTGAAGGCAGCGCGCGAGTAGCCGGGCGGGCAGGGCGTTAGCGCCCCCGGTACCAGCGCCAGAGCTCGTTGGCGATCTGCGTGCGCAGACCGAAGCGGGCGTCCTGGCGATGATTCAGCAGCACGACGAAGAAGATCGGCTCCTTCGCCGTCGGATCGAGTACGCCGGCCAGCGTCTGCGTCGCGCGGAGCGTGCCCGTCTTGGCGGCGACCGGAGGCAGGCGCGGCCAGCCGCGCGACAGGGTACCGCTCGATCCCGTCGACAGGCTCGACTGGAAGGTCTCGCGCCACGGCTGCTCCCAGACGAACTGCAGCAGGCGAACGACCGCGTTCGGGGTCAGGAGGTTGAAGGGGGAAAGCCCGGAAGCGTCGTCGAGCATGAAGCTGTCCCTCGGAACGCCGACCGTCTCCTCGAGAAAGTCCTCCATCAGATCGAGGCCCGTATCGAGGCGGCCTTCGCCCGCCAGCTCCAGAGATACGAGACGCAGCAACATCTCGGCAAGCCAGTTGTTGCTCTCGGTCAGGATCGGGTCGACGATCTCGGCCACCGTCGCCGACGTCACCGTTGCCAGCACCGTGCTCTTGGCGACCGGATCGCGCGTCAGCGACGGGCCCTGAGCAAAGGTGATCCCCTCCTGTTCGAAGACGCGCTGGATCTCCCGGGCGGCCCGCTGCTCCGGATCGGGCGAGGCGACCTTGAGGTTGAAGGCTCCCTCGCTGATCGGATACTCACCGCGCACGACGAGGCGTGGTTCACCCCAGACCGGCTGAAAGTCGACCGTGCCGCGTCCGTGACGCGCCTTGGAGACGGTGCGCGTGCGGTTCGTGATCTCGACGCCGTCGGGGCCGTTGATGCGCCCTGACGCGCCAATGTAACCGCCCGGCGCCATGCTGACCCAAAGCAGGTTCTCGTCGACCGCGATGCCTGAAGTCGGCGAGCCGTAGGAGAAGGCGACGTCACCGACCGGCCAGTCGACGGGCATCGGCCGCCCGGGGAAGCGCGACAGATCGACGAGCAGGCCGCCTTCGACGGTGCGCACGCCCCGCTTCTTGAGCGCCCGAGCAAGCTGGCGCAGCGGAGCGCGAGCGTCTTTCTCGTGAAAGCGCTCGGACCAGGTCGGATCGCCCCCGGCATCGAGGATGAGGTCACCCTTCAGGGTGTCGCCGTCTCGCTCGGCCGCGGTGCGCAAGCGGGTAACGAAGCGGTAGTCCGGGCCGAGATGATGCAGCGCCGCAGCCGAGACGACGAGCTTCTGCACGGACGCCGGCGTGAACGCACGATCGGGGTTCTCTGCGGCCAGCACGCGGGTGCCGCGCACGGCAAGAACGCCCTGGAGGCCGGCTCCGTCGTCGGCTGAGGCTGAGACGGCAGCGCTCCAGAGCAGCGCGATGAGCCCGACAATTCTGCCTTCCCTCGTCGAAAGCACCTGTACCTAACCCTCTCTCTTCAAAAGACATCCGCACGCGAATCGGCGGACCGTCGAGCATAGCAGCGAGCGCTGGAGAGCACGCCGCGGAATGACCCTCGCGAGACTGGAGGTTATTCTCGTCCAATGACGTCAACTCGTTTCGGCCCCCGCTTCTTCCGGCCCTCGCTCGCGATGGGGCTCGGCCTTCTCCTCGGCCTGTCCGCTGCAGAGGGGCAGCGTCGCCGTACCGCGACCGACACGGTCGTCGAGACCACCGACGTGCTGGCCGTCGAGATCCCGGTTCAGGTCCTGCAGGACGGCAAGCCCGTCACCGGCCTGACACGCGATGACTTTCAACTCGTCGACGAGCGCAAGAAGCAGGACCTGCTCGACTTCGAAGTCATCGATTTGCGTCTCGACCGGAGCGACCGCTTCTGGGACGAAACCGACACCGAGAGCATCCCACTCGCTGGGCGACGGCACTTCATGCTGCTCTTCGATCTTTCGTTTTCCGACCCCACGGCGATCGTGCGCGCACGCGACGGTGCAAAGAAGCTGATTCTCGAATCGCTGCACCCCGCAGACATGGCGGGCGTCGTCACCTTCAGTGAGAGTCGCGGCGTCAACCTGGTCCTCAACTTCACCAGCGACCGACGCCAGATGATGCAGGCGATCGACGAGCTCGGGCTGGTCGATCCGATCGACCGACCCAACACGGACCCCCTCCGCGTCAGCATCGGCGACCTCACGACGCAGATCGAGAACCTCGGCGCCAATCAACAGGCCGGGCCCGGAGTCACCGGAGATCTGCGAGCGGAGCTCCTCGAATCACAGCTTCAGACGCTCCAGGACAGTCGCCGCATGGCCGCCGTTTCGGTTCGCGAACAGAAGCAGAGTCAGATCCAGACCTACATGAACATCATGAGCAGCGTCGGCCAGATGCTGCGTCAGGTCAAAGGCAGCACGCACGTCGTTCTGCTGTCCGAGGGCTTCGACAGCACGGTCTTGCTCGGCAACAGCATCGAGGATCAGGCGCGCATTCAGCAGATCGCGCAGGCCGCCGAGGGGGGTCGCTACTGGGAGATCGACTCCAACGAGCGCTACGGCAGCACGGCGGCGCTCTTCGGGCTCACGCAAGTGATCGAAGAGTTCCGGCGTTCGGGCGCGGCCATTCAGGCGGTCGACATCGGCGGACTGCGCGCCACCGACATCGACGGCTCCGCCATCCGCGAGGCGGGCGTGAAGCAGGACGGACTCTTCGTCCTCGCCAACGACACCGGCGGAGAGCTCTTCCGCAACTACAACGACTTCGGCCAGGCGATGGGCGAGATGCTCGAGCGCAGCTCGGTCACGTACCTCCTGACCTATCAGCCGAAGGACTTGATCGCCGACGGCCGTTACCGCAACGTCGAGATCAAGCTGAAGAGCAAACGCAAGGGTGTGCGGCTCGTGCACCGTCCCGGCTACTACGCACCCCTTCCGTACGCGTACGCCGATCCCACCGAGAAGCGCATGAACACGGCGCGCATGCTCTTTCAGACGACGAACGGCGGCAGCTTCGAACTCGGCGCCCTGGCCGTTCCGACCGAGCAGACGAACGGCCGCGTTCAGACATCGGTCGTGCTCGACATCGAAGGAGCGGGTCTCCTTGCCGGAAACGAGGGGCGCCTGCTGCCGCTCGAGGTCTACGGCTACGCCTTTCGTGAAGACGGGACCGTGGCGGACTTCTTCGCTCAGGCTATGGGCCTCGACCTCGAAGAAGCCCGGCTGACTCTCATCGACCGCGGCGTACGCTTCTGGGGAGACCTGGCACTCGAGCCGGGGCGCTACCGGCTCCGCACCCTGGTTCGCAACAGCGGCACCGGACGATCCTGCGTCGAAACGCTGATGGTCGACATCCCGGACCTGCTCGAGGGCGAGCCGTTTCTCTCCGAACCTCTGGTCCGCGAGCCCGAGGATCTCTGGCTCGAGGCGCGCGAGCAGGCACGAACGAGTCGGTCGCATCCCTTCCCCTACGCGACGGGTCCGGGAGTGCCGTCGACCCAGCCGCGGCTGCGCAGTGACAAAGAAGTCGAGGTGATCCTTCGAGCTTTCGGCATCGCTCTCGAGGACCTGCAGATCCGCGCCTGGGCTTCGGAATCGGCCGAACCGCCCGCAAACCTCGAAGAGTTCCAGAGCGGAGACGCCATCGATGCGACTCTGAAGCAGGCGCGCGGCGCGGCGCCCGGCGGCACCGCTTCGCTCCTCGTCACGATCCCGGCCAAGACGCTCGGCAGCACCGACCGCCGTCTCGTCATCGCGATCGAGGACCGCCAGGGTCGCGTGCTGCACAGCTCGATCGAGATCGACGTCGAAGACGTCCGCTGAGGTTTAGCGGGGGATTTGACCGCGCAGCATCGCACGGTCTATTTTTGAGGCGACTCCCGAACCGACGAAAACCGATGCCGCTAACGCTCTCGCCCGACCGCGAGAGGCCGACGGCAATCCTCCAGGGGCTTCCCATGCGCAAGATGAATCGCCGGCGCTTTCTCACCACCGCTGCCGCCTCGACGGCCGGTCTGACCATCGTGCCGCGCCACGTGCTCGGCGGCGCCGGCTACCAGGCACCGTCCGACACGCTCAACATCGCGGGCATCGGAGCGGGCGGCAAGGGCAACAGCGACATCAATGGCTGCGCTGGCGAGAACATCGCCGTCCTCTGCGACATCGACTTCCAGCGCGCGCGACGCACGGTCAACCAGTTCCCTGACGCCAAGCGCTACACCGACTACCGGCGCATGCTCGACGCCGAAGACGGGATCGATGCGGTCATCGTCTCGACGCCCGACCACACGCACGCGATGATCGCCCTCGACGCGATGCAGCGAGGCAAGCACGTCTTCTGTCAGAAGCCGCTCACCCGCACGCTCGAAGAGTGCCGTCGAATGATGGCCGTCGCCGAGCAGAGCGGCGTCGTCACGCAGATGGGCAACCAGGGCCATGCGGGCACCGGCACCCGTCAGATCCGCGAGTGGGTCGAGTCCGGCATCCTCGGCACCGTCGAGCGCATCGAGTATTGGACCAACCGGCCGGTGTGGCCGCAGGCGATGGACCGCCCCACCGATGCGCACAACGTCCCGGCGCACGTCGACTGGGAACTGTGGCTCGGACCGGTGCAGCACCGGCCCTACCATCCGGACTACTACCACCCCTTCAACTGGCGCGGCTGGTGGGACTTCGGCACCGGTGCCCTCGGCGACATCGCCTGCCACGCCATGGACGCCGCCTTCTGGACCTTCGATCTCGGCACGCCGACCGAAGTCGTCGCCGAGACGACACGGCTCTACGAAGAGGCCGCACCGGCGGCCAGCCGCATCGAGTACAAGTTCCCGGCCAAGGGCAGCCGCGGTCCGATCACCGTCATCTGGCGCGACGGTGAGCTCAAGCCGCCGCGGCATCCGCTCTTCGACGGCGACGACTGGCCGACGATGCGCAGCGGGCAGATCCTCGTCGGTGACAAGGGCCTGCTGATCGCCGACATGTACGGCAACCGTCCCAAGCTCTACCCGCAAGAGCTGCAGGACAAGGTCACGGCAGAACCGCCGGCCGCCAAGTACCCGCGCACCGAAGGCGTCTACAAGGAGTGGACCGAGGCCTGCAAGGGCAACGGCACGACGGGCTCGGACTTTCCTGGCCACGCCGGTCCCCTCACCGAGATGGTGCTGCTGGGCAACCTCGCGGTGCGCACCGGCGAGATCGTGCGCTGGCAGCCGGACAAGATGACCGCCGGCTCCGAAGCGATGGACGCCCTGATCGGCTACGACTATCGCGACGGCTGGAAACTGACCTAGCCGTTTCGACTCAACCGAACTCGCGGCGCAGCTCGAGGATGCTCTCCCGCATCTCGGCAATCGCTGCGTCGGGATCGGACTGTGCCAGGTCTGCGAGGGCCTGGATCTCCCTCGCGGTGATCCGATAGATCTCCTGGGCCGCGGCAGACTCTGCCCTCTGCTGCATGCCTCGCACCTCGGGAAGCCAGATCGACATTCGGTGCGCACCCACTCGGATCCCCGAGCGCGATAGCAGGTCGTATTCACGATCGAGATCGACGATGCGCAGCGTCAGACCGAGGACGTCGTAGGCCACCTTGGGCAGCTCGTCTTCCGGCACCTGCTGCAGAAGGCGCTGTACCTGCGCCTCCGACGCGAAAGCACTGCTCCGACCGCCGGACTCGACTTCGAGCACGCGGGCGTTCTCACGGCGATCAGCACGAGCCAAGAGAGCGGGAGACACCTCGACGGACTGCACGGCCTCGGCGGCCGGTCGCTCCGGCTCGGGCGGCTTGGACGCCTGCTCACTGGCTTCGAGGTCGATGGCGCTCGCCGACATGGAGCGCAGCGTCCCACGGGCGTCCGTGAAGAGAATCCGCCGCCCCTTCGCCTCCCACGGACCTTTCGTCTCGATACGATCACCGTCGACGGTCACCAGGACCTCGGACCAGGCCGGAGCGGCCACGAGCACGACGAGCAGCAAAAACGGGATCCGCACATTCTCCTCCTCGGGCACGCTGTCCGAAACATAGCCAACGCTCGATATTAAACGATCTTTGGAGCACATTCGATGTCGCACTCGGTCTCAGAGCACCTCGGAATCGACCTTGGCGAGTACGACTCGCTGATCCGTCGCTACATCCGTGCCTACGACGAAATGCTCGACTCCGCCGTCGACGCGGTGCTCGGGAGCGGCATGCTCGAGCGCGTGCTCGATCTCGGCGCGGGTACCGGTGCTCTCGCGGAGAAGCTGCTCGAGCGGCACCCGACCTGCACCGTCGAGCTCTGGGACGTCGACCCGCAGATGATCGAAAGAGCCCAAACACGGCTGGAGAGGTTCGGCCAACGCGTGCGGGTTCGCGAAGCGTCCTTCTTCGAGGTCGATGGCACCGCCGACGCCGCGATGGCGTCTCTTTCCCTCCACCACGTGCACGATCTCGGCGAGAAGGCGGCGCTCTACCGCGAGTTCTACTCCGCCCTGAGGTCGGGAGGCACGCTGGCCATCGCCGACATCACGATTTCGACCGATCTGGAAGACGCGCAGGCCGAGTGGGAAATCTGGGCCAACCATCAGGTCGCACAGGGATTCACCAAAGAGCAGGCCTGGCGGCACTTCGACGACTGGGCGCAAGAGGACCGCTACTTCTCTCAGCACCAGGAGCTGTCGGCGCTGCGGGAAGCCGGTTTCGACGCCGACACCTTCTGGCGCGCCGAGCCTTCGACGGTGCTCGTCGGAGCCCGTCCTTGACCGAGGTCGCGCGCAGGCCCCTTGCGGCGCCCCGGGCGGTCGCGCTGCCGTGGAGCTCGAGCGACTGGAAGACTGAGCTCGCCCAGGCGTTCCGACGCCCGGAGGATCTGCTGTTCCACCTGGGGCTCGCGGGGCCACTCTCCCGTGAGGCCGAGTCGGAGTTCAGCTTCCTGGTCACGCGCCACTTCGCGAGCCGAATGCGCAGGAACGATCCCGAAGATCCCCTGCTGCGACAGGTACTGCCGGCTCCGGACGAGCTGGTGCGCAGGGACGGCTTCACCGCGGACGCCCTCGACGAGACCACGCCGTCCTCTTCGAAGGCACGCGGACTGCTGCAGAAGTACGAGGGGCGGGCCCTGCTGCTCGCCGCGGGCGCCTGCGCCATCAACTGTCGCTACTGCTTTCGTCGTTCCTTTCCCTACACCGAGCACCGCACTGCGCTCGGCGGTCCGGTCCTCGACGCGATCCGAAGCGACGCGACTCTGAGTGAGGTGATCCTCTCGGGAGGCGACCCGCTGCTCGTCGACGACTTCAGACTCGCCCGGTTGATCGCAGAGCTCGCGGAGATCCCCCACGTCCGGAGCGTCAGGATCCACAGCAGAATCCCGATCGTCCTTCCGCAGCGAGCCACGGCGCCACTCCTCGACGCGCTGAGCGAAAGCGG
>JBCCLJ010000145.1:0-18667 GCA_039026915.1 Acidobacteriota bacterium | reverse complement strand
GGGGGACGGAGCGACGCGGGCGCCGCCCGCAGGGAGCGTTCCGCTAAGAAGTCGGCGAGCGCCGCGTGCTAGCGAGCACGCTCAAGCGACGCATTCTGGGCAAGAAGAGGTCCAATTCGCCCTGGAGGCGGCGCAAGCCGCCGACCGCCCCCGGCAGCGCCGGGGGACGGAGCGACGCGGGCGCAGCCCGCAGGGAGCGTTCCGCTAAGAAGTCGGCGAGCGACGCGTGCTAACCAGCACGCCTAAGCGAGCTCGAAGAGGCCCGCGGCTCCCTGACCGCCGCCGATGCACATCGTGACGACGCCGTAGCGTGCCTTGCGGCGCTGCATCTCGTTGGCAAGGTGGCCGACCATGCGCGAGCCGGTCATGCCGAAGGGGTGTCCGATGGAGATCGAGCCGCCATTGACGTTGAGCTTCTCCTGGTCGATGCCCAGCTTGTCGCGGCAGTAGAGGACCTGCGACGCGAACGCCTCGTTGAGCTCCCAGAGATCGATGTCGTCGATCTTGAGGCCGTGGCGATCGAGGAGCTTCGGAATGGCGAAGACGGGGCCGATGCCCATCTCGTCGGGCTCGCAGCCGGCGATGGCGAAGCCGCGGAAGGCGACTTTCGCCTCGATGCCGAGAGCCTCGGCGCGCTCGCGCGACATGAGCAGCGTGGCGGAGGCGCCGTCGGAGAGCTGCGATGCGTTCCCTGCGGTGACGCTGCCCTGGCCGGAGTCCGGATCGAAGTACGGCTGCAGGTTGGAGAGGCCCTGGAGTGAGGTGTCGGGGCGGTTGCACTCGTCGCGTTCGACGACCCTGGTTTCGGTGCGTGCGATCTTCTTCGTCTCTTTGTCGATGATGCCGTAAGTGACTTCCATCGGTGCGAGCTCTTCGTCGAAGATGCCGTTCTGCTGACCGGCGGCGGTGCGCTGCTGGCTCTGCAGGGAGTACTCGTCCTGGGCCTCACGGGTGACGCCGTAGCGCTTGGCCACGACCTCGGCGGTGTCGCCCATGGCCATGTAGAGCTCCGGCTTGTGCTCCTGGATCCACGGGTTGGGGGCCGACTCGCCACCCATGTTGAAGGTGATGCTCTCGACGCCTGAGCCGATGGCGGCGTCGGCGCCGTTGACCATGATCGAGTGAGCCGCCATGGCGACCGACTGCAGTCCGGAAGAGCAGAAGCGGTTGACCGTCGTCGCAGCGATGGTCACCGGCAGGCCAGCGCGTACGGCAGCGACGCGGGCGACGTTGGAGCCGGAAGCGCGCTCGGGGGTGGCGCAGCCGGCGATGATGTCTTCGACCTCGGCCGGGTCGAGTTCGGGAACCTTGGCGAGCACGTCGCTCAGACAGTGCGCGAGCAGGTCGTCCGGGCGCGTCATGTTGAACGATCCGCGGAACGATTTGGCGAGGGGCGTACGCGAACTGGCGACGACGACGGCTTCTTTCATGGGGAGGCTCCTTGTCTTGGCGTAGGGACGCCAAAGTAGCAGCGGCCCCGGAGGGCCGTCAATTGCAGTGCTGGCGCGGCTCGCCGCGGCGCGAGCCGCCGTCGGACTCCGGGCTTCAGCGCAGGATCCAGCTCTGGCTCTTGAGGCTGCGCGGTCGGCTTGCGAGGTCGACACTCGGATCGATCAACAGGCGACTGCGGCGTCCGTTGAGGCTGACCCGGGCCTCGGCTCGCACGCGCGTTCCTTCACCGTGGAGGTGGGCGAGATGATGAGCGAGCTCGAGGATCATGTCGGGCTGATAGGACATCTGATGCTCCTGCAGGCGTGTCAGAAGCTCGGAGGGATACACGGCGCGCTCGGCCTCACCCGGCGGTTCGACCCAGAAGACGACGTGACCGTTCTTCTCGGCCAGCATGACGCGCCAGGAGAAACGGTAGCCCTCTTCGGTCCAGAGCACGTCGCCGGGATAGACGGCATGGCGCAGCGGCAGGAGGAGCTGGAGCAGAAGCAGGAAAGCCACCGCGGCGGCGCGCGCTGGAGTCGCTGCCAGAGACGCTCGGGGCGTCTCGGCGACGCGCGCTTCGGTAGCGTCTCTTCGAGCTCTTCCCGTCGCGCGGGTGAAGAAGCGGTGCAGCTCTTCGCCGGTGAAGAAGACGAGCGTGGCGCAGAGCATGATCCAGGGAAAGAGGCCGATCTCGAAGAGGAGAGCGGTGCACGCGTGAAAGAGGGCGGCGACGGTCCACGCGGCGAGTCGCGACCTGCCCCAAAGCAGAAGGAAGGGCAGGGAGAGGTCGAAGGCCAGGGCGCCCCAGCTCGCGGCGAAGGCGACCCACGACTGTTCGAGCAGGACGCCGAGGAAGGGGATCTCGGCGCGCGCGGGGAGCCATGTCGACAGCGGCTCGGCGCGCAGGAGCCAGTCCGCTTCGAGCTTTCCCAGACCGGCGAAGGCGTAGACGAGACCCACCTGAAGGCGCGCGGCGGCGAGGGCCCACCTCGGCACGGAACGGCCGCGCAGCGGGGCCAGAGGCAGGAAGACGAAGAGCAGCGCGAGGCTCGAGACCAGAACGTAGTGGTTCAGATAGAGAGCCTTGTCGAAGAGCTCCGCCGTCGTGAAGAGCACGAAGACGCCGGCTGCCGTCCAGCGGGCGCCGACTCCGGCGGCGAGCAGCAGTCCGCCGAGGAAGAGTACGGCGAACAGACCGTAGATCCACGGTGCAGAGGGCGGTTCGATCCACGAGAAGCCGAAGTAGGTGAAGTGAAACGACGGCGCGAGATAGAGCTCTTCGACCCAGCCTTTGGCGACGAAGCGCGCGGCGGAGAGGGCGATCAACAGTCCGAAGCTCACACGGAGCACGAGCAGCGGCAGGGCGTCGGTCGGCGTCACGAGGAAGCGCCGGAGCGCTGCGGCCCGGCCGCCCTGAGCACGAATCACCTTGCGTCTCAGTCGCCGTCGTTGTCGTTGAAGGTCAGCGTCACGCCGAGCTGATTGGCGAGGTCGACCTTGATCAGGACGAGCAGCTCGCGCAGCTCGTCGTAGGCGGCGCGCACGAGGTCCGGGTCCTCGACGACCGAACGGGTGAGAGGCTCCGGAATGGCGTCGAGAGCCGCCAGCGAAGAGCCGAAGCGATTGCGGAGGAGCGTCGAGAGCGCGGTGCCGTCGACTTCGGCGTCCAGGTGGTCGGCGTAGTCGGCCAGCCGAAGGCCATCGCCCTCCTGGGCCAGGAGCACGCGCTCGATCCCGGCGATGCGGCTGCGCAGGAGGGCGAGTGAGGTCGCGCTGCGCGGCGCCTCGACGCGTTCGGGTCGAGCGGACTCTCCCCCCGCAGCGAGTGGCCGCCCGAGCTGCTCGCGCACGCTCTCCTCGAGCACCGCGACAACGCGGTTGAGCACCTTGCCGAGCGAGCGGCGAAAGCCGTCGGTCTCCGAGTCACCGTTCAGAAAGGTGTCGATGTAGTTGCCGCCCTCGGGTAGCCAGCGGTCGCGCACGGCGGCCGCACTGGTGACGAGCTGTTCGCTCGCGGCAGCGACGTATGCAGCGCGCCCGGGCTGCTCGCCGGCCTGCTCCACCCAGTCCTCGGCACCGGCGGGTTCGAAGAGCAGGTATTCGATCGCGGCCAGGCCCTTGGAGAGCGAGCCGACGCCGGCGACGAGCTCGGCGGTCAGCGTCTCGGGTGCTGCCGTGACGGTCTCTTCGAGGAACTCGACGTCGGGCGGTCGCTTGCTCACCTGGTTGTGGGCGAGCAGCATGCGGTCGAAGCGGTAGAGAGCGACTTCCTGCCAGAGCACAGCGGTCGTCTTCCAGGCGCCGCGCGCGGCGTTCAGAGTCTCGAGCGACGGCTCGGCGGCGAGGCTTCGCGTGGCGTTCCGAAGCTTTTCCACCTCTTCGACCAGGGAGCCGTGCAGCGGCAGGATGACCTCTTCGGTCCAGTCGGCGAGGAGCTGCTCGTGAGGGAAGGGCTCCGAGCACGCCGCGACGGTCGCCAGGAGGAGGCTGCCAAGGACGAGCAGGCGACAGCGAGCAACCGGCACCGGAGAGCTTGGCATCAGAGAGACTCCAGGAAGCGAAGAACGGCTTCGCGATCTTCTTTAGGAAGCTCGACGAAGGCGTCTTTGGAGCCCTCGGCTTCCCCTCCGTGCCAAAGGATCGCTTCGAGAATGTTGCGAGCGCGGCCGTCGTGCAGGAGGGTCGTGTGACCGTTGACGGTCTCGATCAGGCCGATGCCCCAGAGCGGCGGCGTGCGCCATTCGTTGCCGTCGGCGAGGAAGTCGGGGCGACCGTCGGCGAGTCCCGGTCCCATGTCGTGGAGCAGCAGGTCGGAGTAGGGGCGGATGACCTGATCGGAGAGCGCCTCGAGGTTGTAGGGGCCGGTCTTCATCTGCTCCCGGTGGCAGGTCTCACAGCCCACTTCGTAGAAGAGTTCGCGGCCGCGCAGAGCTTCTGGAGCCTGCGGCGTGCGCTGGGCGGGGACGGCCAGCGCTGCCGTGTAGAGAACCACCTTGTCGAGGTCTTCGGTGTCGATGTCCAGCTCGCCTTCGACGCAGCTCGGGGGCCCGAACGGAGCACAGTCCTCGTGGGAGAAGAGGTCGTTGGCGATGCCCATGTCGTCGAAGAAGGCGCTGGCGACCTGCTGACGGAGGGTGGGCTGGTTCGCCTTCCAGCCGAAGCGGCCGAACTCGAGCCGCTCGGTCGTGTGGTTCCAGACGCGGTTCGCTCGTCCCGAGATGCCGTCGGTGTCGGCGTCTTCGGGATCGTGCCGTTCGAGGAGCACGCTCTCCGGGACCGCTTCCAGAAGACCCATGCCGATGATCTGATTCGCGATGCGCGGAGACGTCTGCACGTCGGGGTGCAGCGGCCCGAGCGTGAGTCCCTCGAAAGCGACTTCGGGCCGACGCAGCGAATAGGCTTCTCCGTCCGCGAAACGTCCGGGCAGCTCGGTATAGCTGAGTCGCAGACGGCCTTCCGCCTGCGCTCCCTGAATGGCCTGGTCCTGCAGATGGTTACCGTAACTCGGCTCCGCTGCGGGCCCGCCGGAAGCGTTCGTGCCGGGAAGACTCAGTCGAACGAGGAAGCCGGTGCCGACCTCGTCACCGACAGGGGGCCGCCCGCGGCCGTCCTTGAGGTGGCAGCCACCACACGATCGCGAATTGAAGAGCGGACCCAGGCCGTCGCGCGCCGTCGTCGACGAGGGTGCCTGGACCCAGTTCTTCTTGAAGAACGAGTTGCCCACGAAGAAGAGCAGCGCCTCATCGCGCTCGAGTCCCGGAGCCGGTTGGCCGAAGGCGTTCGGGGTGGTGTCGCGGACGGTCGCCAGGCCCCCGAGGAGGGCGTCGCCGGCGAAGGCGGGTGCGCCGCCCAGCGATTGCGGGTCGGGGCAGGCGCTCAGCAACAGCGCCGAGACGCCGACGACGGCTGCGCTCGCCAGCATCCAGCGCCCCGCCCGGCGCTTCGTGACGGGGCGGGGGCTGGTCTTCGGCATGGGCGGGTCTACTCGGGAAGTGCTGTATTGATGATCAGGCCTAGAGCGGTCGCGGCGTCTGCAATTTTGTCGCCTTGCTCTTGCAAACGATAGACCGATTCGAGCACCAGGTCGCGCTGCTCGGCGACGACGATCGCCCGATCGAAGGGTACCGGGATCAATCCCACTGCCTCGAGAGAAGCTTCGTTGCGCTGCTCCAGGTCGGATGCCAGCTCGGCATCGATCTCTGCGATGACTTCGAGCAGGCCGGTACCGGTCACCTCTGTGCCGTCGGTGCGTCGGTAGCTGCCGCGCAGCACGTTGGCGATGCCCTGGGCGTTGGTCACCATGTCGCGATGGGTGTTGTCGCTGAAGCAGGAGTGCTCATCTTCCTGGCTCTGGTTGTCGAGCGCAGTGAAGATGCGCTCGCCGGCGAGCTCCGACTTGGAGAGCACGCCGATGCCCGTCAGCACCGACTGCAGCGCGTCGTTCGGGCTCTGCGAGAGGAAGGCCGTGCGGTAGTTCTCGGTGCCTGCCGGGTCCCACTCATTGACGAGCTCCTGCAGGTGTCCGACGAGGAGCTCCGCCGTGAGATTGAGGTAGGTGGCGCGGCGTCCGGCGTTCTGGCCTTCGCCGTCGACGTAGTCGTTGAAGGGCCGTGCTCCGGGGCCGTCGTCGTTGAAGTCCTGCCCCCAGAGAAGGAACTCGATGGCGTGGAAGCCGACGCTGACGTTCTCTTCGGCTCCCGCCTCGTTGCTGGAAATCAGGAGGTCAGCCGTCAGCTCGGGATGCTCGGTGACGGCGTTGATCAGCCCGGCTTCGGCGTCGCCTTCGACGTAGTCGATGTAGGCCTCGTCCAGAGGCCACGCATTGAGCAGAGCTTCAGGGCCGTCCTCGTCGTCGATCGGACCACCGTAGAAACGATAGGCCTCGGTTTGACCGTAGGGCTCCCGCGCAGCCAGCCAGGCCGCCTTGGCGCTCGCCAGTGACTCCTCGGACGGTGCAGCGGTGAAGTCGGCGAGAGACGTCTGCAGTTCCTGAGCTGCCGCGAGGCTGTCCTCGTAGCTGGCGAAGACGATGTCCGCATAGGTGGCGACGGCTGCGGCTCGCGACTCAGCGTTGTCGCTGTCGGACGACGTGCAGCCCACGATGGCAAAGAGCACGAGGAAGAACGGAGAACGTCGAGAGAGCATGAGGGGAGAACTCCTGGGAGGTTGCTGGCAAGTTGTGCGGCGAGCGCCGGAGCGCCCTCAGAAGCGTTGAAGCATAGCCGGCTCCCAGCGTTTTGAGTGTCATCGACTCGTCAGCCCGGCCCGCGTCCGTAACTTCGGACAACTTGCGGCGTATAGCGAACAGCGAGCCCGTCGCCGAAGTGCGACGAGCCACCGGTGACGACCCAAGAGGGAAGGCAGGCATGGGCAACCTCATTCGCGATCTGAAGTACACGTTCCGGATGATGGTCAAGAGTCCTCTCTTCACCGTCATGGCCGTCGTCACGCTGGCTCTCGGCATCGGGCTGAACACGGCGGTCTTCACCGCCGTACACGGGCTTCTGCTGCGTCCGCTCGCCGGGACTGAAGCGCCCGATCGGCTCGTGCAGCTCTATCGGCAGTGGCCCGGCCTGAGCTACGGCTCCAACTCCATGCCTCACTTCCAGGACGTGCGCGACCGCTCGGGCGAGATCTTCGAGAACGTCGCGTCCTGGACCTTCGCTCAGGTTTCCCTGGCGGCCGACGGTCGGACCGAGCGGCTCATGGGCCTGCTGGCGAGCTCGACGTTCTTCCAGACGTACGGAGTCGATCCGATGCTCGGTCGTCCGTTCCTCGAGGAAGAGAGCGTCGGTCAGGGCGAGCACGCTGTCACGATCCTGGGGCACGGTTTCTGGGAGTCCCGCTTCGGCGGCGATCGCGACATCGTCGGCAAGACGGTGCAGATCAACGGTCGGCCGTTCGAGGTCGTGGGCGTCGCTCCGCGCGACTTCCGCGGGCCGATGTCGGTGATCGACGTGCCGATGTACTTTCCGCTGATGATGCAGGGCGAGATCATGCCCGGCAACAACTGGCTCGAGCAGCGCGGCAACAACAGCCTGTTCACCGTCGCCCGCCTGCACGAAGGGCGCACCGTGGAGCAGGCGCGGGCCTACATGGACACCCTGCTGACGGCTCTGCGCGACGAGTACCCCGACGCCTACGATGGGCAGGTCGGCTTCGGCGTCGTGCCGCAGAACGAGGCGGGCATCCACCCCTCGATGCGCGGAGCGCAGGTCGGAATGAGCGGCTTGATGATGGCGGTGGTCGGTGTCTTGCTGCTCATCGCCTGTGTCAACGTCGCCAATCTGTTCCTGGCGCGAGCGCGCGAGCGCCGACGCGAGATGGGCATTCGACTGAGCCTTGGCGGCGCGCGGGGACGCATCGTGCGCCAGCTTCTGACCGAGAGCCTGACGGTCAGCCTGATGGGTGGTCTCTTCGGCGTCGGTCTCGCCTACGCCGCGAACAAATTGATCGGCGGTGTCAAACCTCCGGTCGACGGGCCCTTCGAGTTCTACTTCCCAGTCGACCTGCGTGTTCTCGCCTTTACCTTCGCGCTGTCGATCGGTGCCGGCCTGCTCTTCGGTCTCGTTCCGGCGCTGCAGTCGTCGAGTCCGGAGCTGGTGCAGTCGGTGCGCGGCGGCCTCGACTCGGGCTGGAGCCGTTCCCGCTGGACGAGCGCTCTGATCATCATCCAGGTCGCCCTCTCCCTGATGCTGCTGATCTGTTCCGGTCTCTTCCTGCGCAGCTTGAAGGGAGCAACGGAGGTCGACCCAGGCTTCGACGACCCGTCGAGCCTCGTCATGGCGTCGCTCGATCCGGGTCTTCAGGGCTATTCGCGTGAGGCAGCCTCCGCATTTCTCGACCGCCTCGAGGAGACGGTGATGACGCTGCCGGAGATCGAGTCGATCGGCTACAGCGACCAGCTGCCCTTGGGCATGGGCAATCAGGACCGCAGCGTCGGCATTCCGGGCTACGAGTTCGCGGAAGGCGAGCTGCAGAGCCTGCCCTATGCACAGGTCCGCGAGGGCTTCTTCGAGACGATGGGCATTCGCCTCGTCGAGGGGCGTACCTTCGATCGGACGGACACCGCGGACTCCGCGCCGGTGATCGTCATCAACCAGCAGTTTGCCGAGCACTTCTGGCCGGGCGAATCGGCCCTCGGTCGCACCGTCAGCACGGCGGGCGCGGACCGCACGGTCGTGGGCGTCGTCGAAACGGGCAAGTACCAGAGCCTCAACGAGGCGGCGCGCGACTACATGTACCTGCCGCACCGCGATCGCTTCACCTTCGCGGTCACGCTCGTCGCCCGAACGCGCGGCAACGTCGACGCGGCGCTGCGCGACATCCGCCGCGTCGTGCGGGATCTCGACGCCGACCTACCCCTCTACAACGTGCGGACGATGCAGAGCCACATGGGCATCGCCCTGATGCCGGCGCGACTCGCCGGCGGCGTGCTCGGGCTCTTCGGTGTGCTCGGGCTGCTGCTCGCCGCGGTCGGCATCTACGGCGTGATGGCGTACTCCGTCGCACAGCGCCAGAAAGAGCTCGGCATCCGCGTCGCGCTCGGCGCCGACCAGCCGGGCGTCGTCAAGATGATGCTGAAAGAGGGTCTGCGCCTTGCGGCGATCGGCGTCGCCTTCGGCCTCGTCGGTGCGGTGGCGGCGTCGAGGCTGGTGGCCGGCATGCTCTACAACGTCAGCGCGCTCGATCCGGTGGCCTTCGGTGCGGTGCCCGCGCTGCTGCTGGCGGTGGCAGCCCTGGCGGTCTACGTCCCGGCGCGCCGGGCGTCGAAGGTCGATCCGATCAGCGCGCTCAAGGTGTCGTAGGCGGCCGGCGCCGGCTTGGATCGCGCTGCGTTCTGAAGCCGCTGAGGTGCGTCTCGGCCCTGCGCGTTGTCGCCGAAGCAGCGCAGCGGACCTTCTCGGCGACGGCCGAGAGATCGGTTCGCATCCGATGGGCGGCCGTCGGATCCAGCCGTCCGGGTCTCGATGAGGAGACGAGGCAATCGACTCAAGCCCCGAGCAAGACTCTCGATATCGCTGTGCAAATCGGCTCCTGAGACGCTCGCGCTCGCCAACACCCGACGCGCTACGATCAAGACTTCCGCCCCGCCAGCAACTCCGAGGGAGAAATCCGTGATCCCATTTCCCCTGCTCCGAGCTCGAACGTGCCTACTGCTCGCGGCAGCGTTCTGCGCCGCGACGGCAGCCGCCGCCCAACCCGCCGACACCGACTGGACCGTCGCCACCGGCAACCAGTCAAGCCAGCGCTACGCGCCGCTTTCGCAGATCGACGCGTCGAACGTCGACGAGCTCGTGGAGGTCTGGCGCTGGCAGTCTCCAGACGTTGCGCTCGTCGAGGCGAACGCGAAGCTCCAGTCTCGGCGCATGCAGCTCGGTTCGCACGAGGTCAGTCCCCTCAAGATCGGCGACCGCCTCTACGTGACGACCGGCTACTCGCAGCTGGCCGCGATCGATGCGGCGACCGGTGAGACGCTCTGGGTCTACGATCCCAAGGCCTACGAGACCGGGCGTCCCCCGAACCTCGGCTTCGTGCATCGTGGCGCCACCTACTGGCAGGACGAGGAGGGGCGAGGGCGAGTCGTCTACGCGACGGGCAACGCCTACCTTCACTCGGTCGACGCCTTCACCGGTGAACCGGTGGGCGGCTTCGGCGACGGCGGCACGGTCGATCTCACGCAGGGTCTGCGTCGCGAGTTCTCGCGGCGCGGCTACGGCGTCAGCTCGCCGGTGATCGCCTGCAACGACACGTTCATCGTCGGCTCGTCGATCTCCGACGGAGCCACGCATCCGGAGGCGCCGCCGGGCGATGTGCGCGGCTTCGACGCGGTCACCGGCGAACAGCTTTGGAGCTTTCAGTCCGTGCCGCAGGAGGGCGAGCTCGGCAACGAGACGTGGCTCGACGGCTCCTGGAAGATGACCGGCAACACCAACGTTTGGACGCTGATGAGCGCCGACCCGGAGCTCGGCCTCGTCTACCTTCCGTTCGGCACGCCGACGAACGATTGGTACGGCGGACACCGACGTGGCGACAACCTCTTCGCTGAGTCGATCGTCGCGGTCGACTGCCGCACCGGGAAGCGTCGCTGGCACTTCCAGACGACGCATCACGGTGTCTGGGACTACGACCTGGTGACTTCGCCGATCCTGGGCGACGTCGAAGTCGAGGGACGCACCGTCAGAGGTCTCTTCCAGCTGACCAAGCAGGGCTTCGTCTTCGCGTTCGACCGGGCGACCGGCGAGCCGATCTGGCCGATCGAGGAGCGACCGGTACCGCAGAGCGACGTACCCGGTGAGATGACCTCGGCGACCCAGCCGTTCCCGACGAAGCCGCCTGCCTACGAGCGACAGGGCGTCATGGTCGACGACCTGATCGACTTCACGCCCGAGCTCAACGCGGAGGCGCGCGAGATCCTCGCCAAGTACCGGGTCGGGCCGATCTACACGCCGCCGACGACCGACAAGCTCACCCTCAACCTGCCCGGCTGGGCCGGGGGTTCGAGTTGGCAGGGCGGCGGCTTCGACCCCGCCACGGGCTTCCTCTACGTGCCCTCTTTCACGCTGCCGATCGGCGTCCGCCTGCAGAAGCCCGATCCCAGCCGCTCCGGCTTCGACTGGGTCGCCGAGCTCGAGACCGTCGTGCTCGGCCCCCGAGGGCTGCCGCTGCTCGAGCCGCCGTACTCGAAGCTGACCGCCTACGACATGAATCGCGGCGAGATCGCCTGGGTCGAAGTGCTGGGAGACGGCCCGCGGAATCACCCGGAGCTGGCCGAGCTCGACCTGCCGCCTCTCGGCACGATCGCCCGGAGCCACGTTCTGGTGACCGACACGCTGCTCTTCGTCAACTCGAGCGCCGGGCTCGGCCGCGGCTACTCGCCGGACGTGGAGGACGCCAGGGCGTACCTTCGCGCTTTCGACAAGGCAACGGGCCGGCTGCTTCTCGAGACGGTGCTCGACAAGAACACCGACGGCAGTCCAGCGAGCTACGTGCAAGGCGGCAGGCAGTTCGTCGTCTTCGCTCTCGGTGGGCGCGAGGAGCCGGCGGAGCTGGTTGCCTACGCGCTGCCCGCGACGGCGGACTCGCCGTGAAGAACGTCAAGCTCGCCTACTCGACGGAAGCGCCCGGCAAACCGCCGAAGACGGGCGCCAAGGCATCCGCGGAGGAAGCCGTGCCCGACAAGATCGTGGCGAAGCTGCGCATCGAGAAGTCGGGGCGCAAGGGCAAGGGCGTCACCGTCGTCTACGACCTGCCGAGGAACAAGGATTTCCTGAAGAAGCTCGCCAAGGAGCTCAAAGCGCTGTGCGGCTCGGGAGGCAAGGCGGGCGAAGGTCTCGTCGAGATCCAGGGCGATCAGCGCGAGCGCCTGCGGGACCACCTGCGCAAGAAAGGCTGGCAGGTCAAAGGGTAGGATCGGGTCTCCGACACAAGAACGCGCCAGACGGCGCAACGAATCGAAGGTGGTGTTGCAATGTCCCAACTCTTGAGGACTCCTCTTCGCGGGCGTACGGCCCTGTTCGTCTCTCTCCTCCTCGTCGCAGCGGTCAGCGGCTCATTTGCGGCCAACGATTCCCGAGACCTTGCGATGGCCTCGCCCGAAGACGTCGGCATGGACGCCGGCAAGCTCGACGAGCTCAAAGCGGCGATGCACAAGGTCGTCGACGAAGGCAAGCTCGCAGGCGTCACGACGGTCGTCGCTCGCAAGGGCAAGGTCGTTCTCTTCGACGTTTACGGCAAGGCCGACGTCGAGAGCGGCAAGGATCTGACCAAGGACAGCATCTTCCGCATCTACTCGATGACCAAGCCGATCGCGGGCGTCGCCCTGATGACGCAGTGGGAGCAGGGCAAGTTCAAGCTCGACGACCCGGTGGAGAAGTACATCCCCGAGTGGAAGGGTATGAAGGTCTCGACCGGAGAGATGGACGGAGAGGTGCTCAAGACCGAGGCGGCCGACCATGCGATGACGATGCGCGAGCTGATGACGCACACCGGCGGTCTGACCTACGGGTTCTTCTCGCGCTCGGCGGTCGACACGATGTACCAAGAGGCCGGCGTTCTCGATCTCAACTCGACGGTCGAAGACATGACGATGAAGCTCGCCAAGATTCCGCTGCGCCAGCAGCCCGGATCGCAGTGGCACTACAGCGTCTCGGTCGACGTGCAGGGGTACCTGGTCGAGAAGTTCAGCGGGATGCCCTTCGACGAGGCACTGAAGAAGCTCCTCTTCGAGCCGCTCGGCATGAACGACACCGACTTCTGGGTGACGCCTGCGAAGGCAGACCGTCTCACGACGCTCTATGTCCCGAACCGCGACGGCGGTCTCGTTGCGCAGGAGCAGGCGCAGACGGACTACCTCAACAAGCCCGCCTTCTTCGGCGGCGGCGGCGGACTCGCTTCGACGGCTGGCGACTACCTGCGATTTGCTCAGATGCTCGCCAACGGTGGCGAGCTCGACGGCGTTCGCATCCTCAAGCCCGAGACGGTCAAGCTCATGCATACCAACCACCTGCCGGAGAGCATCGACTTCATCAACCCGATGATCGGTAACCCCGGGAATACCTTCGGCCTCGACTTCGCCATCGTCGAGGAGCCGAACGGCACGGTCGACCACGAGCTCGGCAAAGGTGAGTACTGGTGGTACGGCATCGGTGGGACCTGGTTCGGCATCAACCCGGTGCAGGATCTGATCGTCGTCGGCATGATTCAGCTACGCGGCGGCGGTGCGGCTCGCGAGGTTCGGCTCGAGAGCAAGAAGATGGCCTACGAGGCGCTGCTCGATCCGGTGCGCTGACCTGAGGGTCGGCGCCGCGATGCGGCGACCTGCTGGCGGCTGGCTCCGGCGCTGTCTCCCGGTTCTCGGGAGCACCGTCGGGTTGGCCGTCGCCGGCCTGCAGTTCGGCTGCGGGGCCCCTCAGAAGGCCCCGGGTGCCCGGGGCGGTCCGAGTCCCGAAAGCCGGACCGCTCGCGCGCTGGCCAGCGTGCGGGATGATCGCGCGGAGCTCGAGCGCTTCCTGGCCACGTTTCCGGTGGGCGGCGACCTCCACCATCATCTCGGAGGCTCCGTGCCCGTCGAGCATCTGATCCGCATGGCGACGGACCGCGGTCTCTGTCTCCCGAGATCTGAAGACACCGTCTGGGCGCTCGTTGCGCCGGCGGCCGGGGGATGCCTGGCGGGCGCGCGCCCCGTCGCCGAGGCGGCGGTCGACGAGACGTTTCGTGCGGAGATCGAAGGTCGGTGGACGATGAGGAAATACCTCTCGAACGCCCCCTCGGTCGATCGTCAGGCCGCCAACGACCACTTCTTCGATTCGTTCGGCAAGTTCACCCCGGCGCTCGGCGATTTTCCGCGCACCCTGGCGGTCGTGCGCAATGCGGCGGCGGCGCAGGGCACGCTCTACATCGAGACGTCGACCGGCGGGCGCGCGGGGCCGGCACTGGGACTCGCGGTCGAGGCCGTTCGATGGAGCGAAGACTTCGGTGCTCTACGTGAGCGCCTGCTCGAGTCCGCGGAGTTTCAGAGGGCTCGTGAAAGATCGGTCGACGCTTTCGCGACCGTCCTGGAACGCAGCGAGGAGATCCTCGGTTGCGAGACGCCCGCAGCGCAGCCTGGGTGCGACGTCTTCGTGCGTCTTCAGGTGCATGCGATGCGCACGTCCTCGCCGCTTTCCGTCTTCGCCCAGACGCTGCTCAGCTACGAGGTCTCGAGCCGACTGCCCGAGGTCGTCGGCATCAACCTGGTGGCTCCGGAGCACGACCCGGTGTCGGTGCGGGACTACGACCTTCACATGAAGATGCACGCGACGCTCGGACCGCTCTACCCGGACGTCGGCCGAGCGCTGCACGCTGCAGAGTTCAGCGAGGAGCAGGCGCGGAGGCTCGGCACGACGGACCACCTCGAGAAGGCTCTCTCGGTCGCGCGAGCGCAGCGCATCGGCCACGGCGTGTCGTTGGACGCCGAGCAGCGGCGGGCCTGGGTCCTGGAAACGCTGCGCGAGCGTGGCGTCGCCGTCGAGCTCAACCTGCGCAGCAATGAAGAGCTGCTAGGCGTGCTCGGCCGAGATCATCCGCTGCCGGACTATCTCGCTGCCGGGGTCCCGATCGTGCTGTCGACGGACGACGCGGGCCTTATGCTGACCACGCAGCGCGAGCAGTTCCGTCTCGCTCTGCAGTATCCGGAGGTGGGCTACGCCGAGCTGAAGCGCTTCGCCTACAACAGCCTGCGCTACAGCTTCCTCGCCGACGGTGACGAAGAGCGCCTCGTGCGGCGGCTGGACGAGCAGTTTCGGGAGTTCGAAGGGCGGTTCTGAAGACTCGCTTCGTCACGGGGGCGCGTCGGGCGCGGACCGGCAAAGCCGATCGCACCGTCAGGGAGTCCCGTCGCCTCCCTCGTTCGCGACGCGAAACTCCACCGAAGCGAGACGGTCGTCCCACAGGAGCGCCAGGCGTCCGCCCGCTGCCGACATGTCGAGAAACTGCCACGACAGCTGGTCGAAGGAGTGGGGCAGTGTTTCGAGCGCCATCGGTAGACGAACGACGTCCTTGTTCGGGCGGTAGTGGTAAGCACCGAAGAGGGCGGTGCGGTCGTTCTGGTCGTACCGCTTCTGTGCCGGCCATCGGCTGAGAATGAAGGTCCACTCTTCGTGGGCCAGCTGGATGAAGACGGTGTACTCACCCGGCTCGACGACGGCGTCGCCGAAGAGCAGAGGCAGCTGTGTGCGCAGAACCGTGCTCTGGTTGGCGCCAGCGCGCCAGACCGGAGCGCCGCCGTTCAGGTTCTGTACGAAGTCCGGTGGCGTGAACAGGGCTCGCTCGCGTTTGATCGGCCGGCCGTAGTCGATCTCGATCCAGCGGCCCTCGGCGTACCCCTGGTAGGCGACGTATCGTCCGCCGATCTCCGTCGCCGAGGAGCCGCGAGGACTCGCAGCGCGACGTTCCGTTTGAGCGGTCGAAACCTCGGCGAGCAGCAGGGCGAGGAGAACGAGTCCGACGCGATTGCAACGCAGCCTCAGCATAGGGCCATCCTACGGGACGACATCAAGTTGCCACGCAAACGAAGAAGGGCGGCGACCTCGCGGCCGCCGCCCTGGCACTCTCGATCCTGGTCGATCAGAGAATTGGAGCGACGATCAAGCGGAAAGGAAGGTTGAAGGAGGAGAGCGTGTTGAACGTCACGCCACCGTCCGTCGAGATGAAAGACCTTCCAAAGTTGATCTCGCCTGCCGTTGCATCGATCACGTCGACGCCGACGGCCGGCGGAAACGCGCTCACTCCGGGTAGCGGATTCGGACCCGCCTTGAGCACCAGGAAGAAGTCCTGGCCCCTGCGTTTCACCTTGCCGAGAGCCTGACGCCCCAGGTTGGCCGAGCTCGCGAAGTGCACGGGTCCCTGGTCAGACGGCTGGCCGATGAAAGGTGCTTCCTCCCGGAACGGGACCTTCAAGTCGATAGAGGCCGTTCCGTCACCGTTGTCGACGCCGACGGCAAGGTAGGCGGCTTCGAAGGCCGGAACCGAAGAAGCGTCGAAGCTCGTCGTTGGGAAGGTCATTCCCTGGATCCTCACTCCGCTACCGAAGTCGAACGCCTCGATCTCAGAGATCGGAATTCGCACCGCGAGGTAGCCGCCGAGGGGAGCGAATGCGAAGGCATCGACAGCGCCCGACGGAGTGATCGCGCCGTTGAATTCGAGAACGATGTCGATGCCCGTTCGAGGCCGGTTCACGTTGAGCTTGTAGCGCGGTCCGGTGAAGCTGTCCGAGAAGCTCTCCCGGGGGCCGGCCCAGTACTCTTCGTCGAAGATCTGGAGGCCGTAGAGCGAGCCGATGATGCCGGTGAAGTTCACCTGATTGCCGCCGACGGGTTCGCTGTCCAGCGCTTCGACACCCACGAAGTAGCGTTTGCCCTTCGGAACTGGAATCAAGTACTGATCGTCGACGAACGAGTCGGCGAGCGGCAGCAGGAACGGCGAACCTGTGAACAGATCGAACCCGAGCTGACCCCGCGCGGTCACCGCTGAAACGGCCACTTCTCGAGTGGTCGCGTTCTCGGCAAAGGCGCTGCCTCCGATCATGACGCTGCCGAACGGATCGGTGACGCTGCCCTTGATGGTCGTAAAGACGTCCTCGAAAGCGATGTCGCCCGGCTCGACCCAGCCCGGATGTTCCGGGTCATCGCTGATTCCCTCGGGGTAGTAGAGAGAGCTGTAGGCGATGTCGTCGATGTGAAGCGAGCGACCGTTGATCTGGTCGACTGGATCACTTGTATCGATGGTCGGGAACATGGCGGAGCCACGCCCCTCCATATCGGAGATCTGGTTGATCGCCGTATGAGCGACACCGTGACTGTGACCGAACTCGTGCACGGCGACGGTCACCAGATCCAGGGAGCTGGGGTTCGTGTCCAGCGCGGCATCGCCCAGGGTGAAGACAAAGGTCGTTGCCGAAAACTGCACGTCGTTGTCGAGGATGGTCCCTGCGGGATAGAAGCCTTCGGGGAACTCGATGTCGCCATCCCCATCGGCGTCGGCGCAGGTGGTCAGGCTCGAGGAGACGTCCGAGTCGCCGTCGCCATCGATGTCGTCACCGTCGACGAAGAAGGAGTCGGCGATCAGGCTCGTCGAGGGCGACGAGGCGATGGCGGGGAAGCCGGGCGGTGTCACAAAAGTGAGCTCGTTCACCATGTCGAAGCTACGAGGGTTCGGGTTGGTGATGTTGCGCACGATCTGCATGTCGATGAACGACGTCGGAATGTCGTTCCACACGTCGAAGGCCTCCTGCAAGGCGTCTTCTGCCTCGGCCAGATCGAGCGGCGGCCCCCCAAGAACGTTCGGGATCGGATCGAGGAAGTCGTTGACCGCGTAAGGCACGCTGATGCACCGACTGTCCCACTTGATGTCGACGAGTGGTGCCAGCACGGTGCCGGGGAACGGACCGGGCTGGAAGGCTGAGATGTTGTAGGTCTCGAGGTTGCCCGAGGCGCCGAGCGGTAGTGTGAGCGCAGCAAGAACTGCGATCGTGCAGAGTGAGAGGCGAAGGAGATTCTTCATTAGCGAGCTCCCTTGGCGGCGATGAGGTCGTCGAAGCGCGCGTGAAGCTTGCTCAAAACGTCGCTCTCGCGACGCTGCAGCGCGGGCCCGGAGGTCGAGGCGGAGGACTTCGCCGCCGTCAGCGGACCGATTGCAACGGTGAAGCGGCCCTGGTTGAAACCGACGACGCTGTACGCGCCCTCATAGAGGAGCGGAAGCTGATCGAGCATGAGAAGGGCTCGTTCATTGGGGGAGAAGATAGGCGCTCCAGGCCAGACCGTCGCCACCGGGAACTTGCGGTTCGCGTCAGCCCCTCCAGGAACGACGACCTCGACCAGGCCCGCCGCTTGACCGGCCCAGACTTCATCGACCTTGAAGGTGTATCGAGTCATCAGGTTGCGACCGACCCACTCGGACTTCATTTCGAGGCACTCGCCGACGATCACCAGGTCGGATGCATCGACCATCTGGCGGTCGGTGAGTTGCAGGGTCGAAGCCGAGGCGCCCGCTGCCATGAGCAGAGCGACCGTCAGCAGGCCGAGCGGAGTCTTTACAGAGTTGCGCGTCAACACTTTCTCCTCCATCGATGGATGCACGGATCCCGCAGGAATCCGGCAGAAGCACTTCGCGAGCTTCTTTTTTCTTGATTGCCACAGATGTGGCCACAGAGATTCAGTGCAGCCAAGGTAGGCCGTTCCAAAACCGGTTGTCAAACCGAAGATGCGGCGATTCTTTGCACGAGCTCGATGCGCGGCCCCTGCCCCGTCTGCTGTGCCACTGTTTTGCTCTGTGTGCCACTAATTGTGCCAGCCCGGAACGTCGTGCTGACAGTGCTTCTCGGGAACCTGAGCGGACAAAGGGGTGGGGCGAGCCCACGGGTGTCGGGGAGTGTCAGTCTCGGCGGCTTCCGAGGGCGATCGAGATTTCTTGGGTTGATCGCCCGCCCAGAGTCGCGTTCGCCGACCGGCGGCCTCAGGAGTCCTCCATCCGGTGCGCCATTTCGCTGCCGTAGTCCATGCCGTAGATCGATTTGAGGTCCTCGACCACTTCGAGAGTTCGCCCTTCGAGAGCGCCCTTTCCTTCGAAGGCGTGGAGCACGATGCCCTCGAGGAGGTCGCCGAGCGACATGTCGAGGTACTCGGCGAGACCTTTCAGTACCTTCAGCATCGAGCGCTCGAGACGCACTCCGGTCTGGACCCTCTGCACCTTGCGG
>JBCCLJ010000144.1:0-18852 GCA_039026915.1 Acidobacteriota bacterium | reverse complement strand
TGGCGCGAGGTTTGGGCCTCGTTGGCCGCTTCGAAAGCCCTCTTGTGACGCGTCGCCACTACCGCCAGACCGATCTACGGGAGCTCTTCGCGCGCTGCGGTCTCGAGGAGATCTCGCTGGAGTCGGAGAGCTGGCCCTTGCTCGCCGTCCGACGGGACTTCTTCGTGCTCGAACCGCGTCGAGACGCCGCGACGTGATGGACGTCAGCATCGTCGTTCCGGCTCGGAACGAGGTTTCCTGGATCGACGAGACGCTCCGCAGTATCGACGCCGCGGCGGGAGTTGCCTGGAGCGAGGGAGTTCGCTGCGAGATCGTGGTCGTCGACAACGCCAGCAGCGACGGTACGCAGCGGCTTGCCGAGGCCCTCGAGCTGTCGACGCCGCTGAGCGTGATCCCGCTCGATCGCCTGGGTGCCGCCCGCGCGCGCAACGCCGGGGCGGCGCGCGGCAGCGGCTCACTCCTGATCTTCGTCGACGCCGACACGCGGCTGAGTCCCGAGGCGCTGGTCGAATCGGTACGACATGCCGGTGCGGGCAAGGCCGCTGGCATCTGCCGTCTGGGCACCTTCGACGGCGGGCTTCGCGCCCGCTTGTGGTGGGGCTTCTGGAACGCCGTGCGGCGTCTGCCTCTGCCGCGGGCCAAGGCGATGCCTGCTTTCATGTTCTGCACCCGCGACGCCTTCGATCGCTACGGGCAGTTCGACGAGTCGGTTGCGATCGGCGAAGAGTGGCCGATCCTCGCGGGGGTCTATGCGGCGGAGCCGGATCGCTTCGTTTACGACGCTCGGGTTCTGGCTCGGAGCTCGAGTCGCAGGATGCAGCTCGTACGGTTCGGCTTCCTCACCAACTTCTTCAAGTACGTCTGGGCGGTGCTGGATCGTCGGGGCCGTCTTCACTACCCCGACACGGTCCGCTGACCGCGGAAAAACAAAAGGGGCGATCTCTTCGCAGAGATCGCCCCGGTCGCTCTTCGACTGGAGTTGTTGCTAGTGAGAGATCACCGGCGGCAGCTCCTTCGCCTGAGCGACCCAGCGTTGGACCATGGAGGTCGCCGGCATTCGACGCGTCAGCTTCTTCTCCGCGTTGACCTCCGCCATCTTGGCCGTGAGGTTGACCGCATTACGGTTGCGCAGCTCCTTCACCGTGTCGACCCCAGCGGCTTCGAGGAGCTCGGAGAACTCCTGTCCGACACCGGAGATGCGCATCAGGTCGGCCATATTGACCCACTTGAGGAGTTGGGACTCCTTGCAACCGGTCGTGCAGGCGACGGACTTGCGTCCCTTGCGGTCCCCGCAGAGCTTCAGCAGAGAGGCCGTCGTGCGAATCTTCGCCTTGGACAGCTTCTTCGCGTACGCCGGGCCGATCCCCTCGATCTCAGCGATGGGGTAGCTCATCTCGAGAGATCCCGATCAGTCGGTCACAGGCGGGATCCGCAGAACCTGACCGGGATAGATCTTGTCCGGATCGCTGAGCATCGGCTTGTTGGCCTCGAAGATCACCGGGTACTTCATGGCGTCGCCGTAATGCGCCTTCGCGATCTTCGAGAGGCTGTCACCGCTCTCTACCGTGTAGTAGGTGGCCTCCGGTTCGGGAGCTTCGACCGTCATCTGGTCGTCGACGCGAGCGATGCCGGCGGTGTTACCGAGAATGAGGACGATCTTCTCGCGAATCTCCTGCGAGTCGACCGAGCCCTTGACTGCTGCAACGTCGCCCTGGACCGAAATCTCGAGGTTCTCGACGTCGAAGCCGAGCTTGGTCACGGTGTCTTCCAGAGCGCGGCCCTTGCGGGCGTCGAAGACTGCGGGCGACTCGGTGGCGGCCGGAGCCTCTTCCTTGTCCTTGCCGAAGAGACGCTCGCCGGCGTCTTTGACGAAATCGATCAGACCCATGGTTTTTCTCCTTGGTGTGGGTTCATTCGTTGCCAGATCAGCGCTTGCTGAGAATGCTGCCGAGGAAGCCGACGCCCGCCTTGGCGACGTCGTCCATCATGTCGCCGTCGCCGTCGCGGTCGAGCAGGCTACCGAGCAGGCCCATGTTGGGTGCCTGCCGCTCGACACGACGCTGCTCGCCGCCGAGAAGATCGGCGAGGCCGGCGTTGTCGAGGCCGCCGGAGCGGCGCTGCTTGCCGATCGCGCCGAGCACCAGCGGGGCGAGCATCATGAGCAGCTGGCTGGCCGAGCCCGAATCGAGGCCGGTGGCGCGTCCGAGCGAACTGGCGACGTTGTTCTGCTGACCACCGAGTACGTGGCGGAGAATGCCGCCGCCGGTCGTCTCCTGAGCGCGAGTGTTGCCCAGAAAGCCCGCGAGGTCGTCGAGGACCGAACCGTCGTGGTCGCGATCGATCGCACCGCCGAGCGCGCTGAGGCCGTCGGACGACTGCGAGTTCTTGGCAAGCGCGCCGAAGAGCATCGGCAGAGCGCCCGAGATCGCTTGGGAGGCCTGGTCTTCGTTGATGCCGAGCTGGCGACTGATCTGTCCGACGGCGTCGCCACTGAGCTGGCCGGCGAGAGCTTCCATGAGTGAGGACATGGTGGATTCTCCAGGTTGAGTCCGCAGCCCTCAGGGGCGGGCAGACGGGGGTCTATCTTCGGGAGTCGCGACCGAAAGAGTACCCGCCCTCGCGTGAGGCGCAGGGTGCCGCGCTCGATGGTCTCCGGTTCTGCTTACTGAGACCGGAAAGCTCGAGGAAAGTCACCCGCCCGGAGAATCGAGACCTCGTCTACGAACTCAGGGGCTGAAGACGATCTCGGTCGGCGCGTCGCTGCCGACCTCGATCTCGATCTCCTGCTCTCCAAACTTCTCGTGCCAGGCGACGAACGTGTGCTTTCCCGCCGGCAGCCCGTCGATCGAGAACTTGCCGTCGGCATCGGAGACGCCGAAGTAGGGGTGATCCATGACGAAGATGTAGGCCGACATCCACGGGTGCACGTCGCACTTGAACTTGATCGCCTTCTCGGGCGTGGTGAAGAACTTCGTCCGCTTGCCCTTGGCGGGCTGACCGAGATTGAACGGGCGATTCGAACGCGCCAGGCAGCGCACGTTGTGGAGCGTCGGGTCATCGTTGACGACCTCCAGCTGTTGCTCGGGAAAGAGCCCCTGAACGCGCGGGGCGTACATGCAGCCCTGCTGCACGAGCTGCGCCGGCGCTGCGTCCTTGGGCACCGTGGTGCCGGCCGGCGCCTCCTTGAGGTAAACGAAGACGTTCGCTAGCTCGCCGTCGGCGCCGATGACCTGATCTTGTGAGATGACGCGCTCGCCGTCGTTGATCTCTTCACACTTCGGATCGGCACTCATCCGAACGGCACGCTTGCGCACCGGAGGCCCGTCGTACTTCACGATGCCCGAGACCGTGCTCTCTGCGGCGAAGGTCACGCCCGGAACGACCAGCGTCGTGAGCAGGGCAACGGCCAGTGCCAGGTGCAGGCAGGCGCGGGAAGCGGAGCGAAGCAGAGCAGGAAGGGTCGTCACGAGCGGCCTCCGGGGAGCAGTGAAGCGTTGGGTTGAACGGACCGATGGTAGCAAGCCGTACGTCAGGTCCAACAGGAGGGGCGAGTCGGCTTGTTCCTTGGCCCCAAAACAAAAACGGCGGCCAAGGCCGCCGTTTCGAGTGCGAGATGTTTGTCGAGCTCCGCTCGATGGAGCAGACCCGATCTCAGCGCGAGTAGAACTCGATGACGAGGGGAACCTCGCAGACGACGGGGACTTCGTCGCGCGCTGGGCGGGAGGTGTACGTCGCCTGGTAGCCGCTGTCGTCGACCGACAGGTAGGACGGCACCGAGGCCGAGCCGCGAGGCTCGTTGAAGCAGCGTAGCTTGCGGCTCTTTTCGCGCACCTCGAAGACGTCGCCTTCGCGCACTTGGTAGGACGGAATGTTCACCTTGCGGCCGTTGACGTGGATGTGGCCGTGGCTGACGAACTGGCGCGCTGCGAAGATCGTCGGCGCGAAGCCAGAGCGCAACACCAGTGCGTCGAGGCGCGACTCGAGCAGGCCGACGAGGTTGTCACCGGCGACGCCCTTCATGCTGCTCGCCTTGGCGAAGTAGTTCCGCATCTGGCGCTCGCTGATGTTGTACTGGTAGCGCAGGCGCTGCTTCTCGAGAAGCTGACGGCCGTAGTTGCTCTGCCGGCGGCGGCGCTTCATGCCGTGCATTCCGGGCGGATAGTTCTTGCGCTCCATGACGCGCTGCGCCTTGTCGCTCAGTGCGACGCCCAGCTTGCGCGACAGCCTGACCTTGGGTCCGTTGAACTTCACCTGTTCTCTCCTTGGGGGAGTCGCTCCGTGGCGCTCCGCTGACTGACTTGATTCTTCGAGGGCGTAAGAGTTGATTCGAGGAGCACGGCGTCCGTGCTCACTTGCCGAGAACCGCGATCGCTGCGTCGTTCTGCGGCTCGCGCCGAGCTCGCGCGCCTCGTTCGGCGAACCCGCTCCGAGGACTCGGGTTTCTGGGGCTCGCCGTGGGCGCACCTCTGGCAACAGCGGCTAATCCTATAGGCGAGAGGGGAATCCGACAAGCACGATCGGGCGCCGTGCGGAGGCCCCCGGTCCAGCTCCGTTTCATCGCTCTGCGCTGGGTTTCTCGAGCCAGTCGAGGAGACGTTCCACGGGCCAGCAGTTGATGCAGCCTTCGCGGGTCAGACCGCCTCGGCGGCCCGTCACGATCCCGTAGCGCAGGTTGTCGAAGTCCGATTCGTGGTGGGCGTCTGTGTTGATCGCGACGCTGCAGCCCGCCTCGAGCGCTGAGGAGACGTGCTCGGCCTTGAGGTCCAGTCGGTTCCAGTTCGCGTTGATTTCGACGGCGGTGCCGTTCTCGGCGGCGGCGCGAAAGACCTTCGCAAGGTCCGCTCGCAGTCCCTCACGCCGCCCGACCTTGCGCCCCGTCGGATGGCCGAGTACGTCGACGTGTGGGTGAGAGGCCGCCTTGACCAGACGCCGTGTCGCCTCGGCGGACTCCTGCTGGAGAGCGGCATGCGGCGACGCCACGACGAGGTCGAGTGACGCGAGGAGATCGTCTTCGTAGTCGAGGGTGCCGTCCGCAAGGATGTCGACCTCCGACCCTGCGAGCACCGTGATGTCTCGAACGCGGCTCGCTGCGGCGCGGACAGCGGCTGCGTGCTCGACCAGGGCCTGGGGCTCGAGCCCCCCGGCGACGGCCGACGACTGGGAGTGATCGGTAATCGCCAGGACACGGTAGCCGCGCTGTTTCGCGATTCCGATGAGGTCGTCGAGAGAGTGCCTGCCGTCGGAAGCCGTCGTGTGTGCGTGAAGCTCGGTATGGACGGAGGCGACGTCGATCAGCTCGTTGGCCGGGGCCGCACGTCCCCACTCTTCGCGCAGCTCCGGAGGACGCACGTCCAGCTCGAGCGCCCGGTAGATTTCTTCTTCCGTCGCTGCGGCGACGCGGTTGGCGCCGTTCTCATGGGGGCGCGGCTCGGTACTGTCCCAGAGTCCGTACTCGTTGAGTGACATGCCGCGCTGCCGTGCGCGCTGGCGAAGCTCGACGTTGTGCTCTTTCGAACCCGTGAAGTAGAGGAGGGCGGCACCCCAGCTGGCCTCCTCGATCAGCCGCAGGTCCGCGGCGATCGATCGGCCCTCGGCCTCGAGGCGCATCGAGACCTTGGTGTCGCCCTGCGCGACGATGCCTCCCGCCCTCTCCGTGAAGACCTGGGCCACCGTCGCCGGCTCGTTGCAGGCGACGACGAGATCGAGGTCCTTCACCGAGTCGGCGCCGCGTCGAAGACTGCCCGCGATCGCCGCTCGATGAACGCCCGGTAGCGACCGTAGCTGCCCGATCAGCTCTTCAGCGATCGGCAGGGCGATCCCCAAGGGGATGCGTCCGCCGTGCCGAGCGCGCCAGTCGAGCGCCTCGCGCAGGTTGAGCACGGTCTTCTTGCCCATCCCGGAGAGCCGCTCGACATCGCCCGAATCGAGCGCCGCTCGCAGTCCCGCGAGATCGACGACGGCCAGCTCCTGCCAGAGCTGGCGCACCGCTTTGGGCCCCAAGCCCGGAATGTCGAGGATCTCGAAGAGGCCTCGGGGAACTCGCTCGAGCAGCTCACGATGCTCACGGAGGACGCCCGTGTCGAGGATCTCGCGCAGCCGCCTCTGAGCCCCTGCTCCGAGTCCTTCGGTCCGTTCCAGCAGTGAGTCGAGCTCGGTCGACTGGAGATCGGACAGCTCTCGGTCGAGGCCGCGAAGGAGGCGCGCCGTGCGGTAGTGAGCCGCCACGCGAAAGGAGCTTGCGCCCTCGAGTGCCCGTGCCGTCGCCAGTTCGTTGAAGATGCGGCGGAGCTCTCGGTTGCTGGTCAAGACGAGCGACTCTCGAAGAGCTTGCGGTGGGTGCGGCCGACGGTCTTGAAGAGAGCCGTCTGCTGCGGAGTGTGAAGGCCGCAGCCCCGATCGAGAAGCGCCTGAAGCTCCGCCAGCACCGCCTGCGTGATCTTCGGGAGGTCGAGCTTTCGTGCCTCGGGCAAGGTCCACCAGCGCAGATCGACGAGCTCGCCGGTGCCGCCGAGATCTCCGACCACGTCGTCGTCCTCGGCGATGAAGAAGCGCGCGTTGAAGCGTTTGGGGCGTTGGGGCGGAGTCACGGCGCGACAGAGGAGATGGAGGGCACCGAGATCCGGTGCCAGACCCGCGTCCGCGAAGGCTTCGAGGGCGTTCTTGCGGCTGGCTAGCTCCCGGCCGAGGATCAGCCCCGTTTCTTCGGAGAGCTCGCGAATTGCAGCGACGCCGAGGGCACGAGTGCGCGCCGCGCTGCAGCCGAGCTGCAATTGTCCCGAGACCTCCTCGCGCAGTTCCGTGGCGGTCTGCACGCGGTGGTCCGTTCGATCGACGCGGCCGCCAGGAAAGATGTAGAGGTCGGCCCAGGCGTCGCGGGTGCTGCGCCGGCCCATCAGCACGGCGGGCGAGCGCGAGGCGGCGCCGCGCACCAGGATCAGCGTCGCTGCGTCGACCGGCCGAGGGGATGCGGCGCTCGCCGCCGGGGAGGATGCTTGGCGATTCAAAGGTGAGTCTCGAGTTCGAGCAAACAAAGAAATTGTAGAAACGAGAGATTCAGAGGGTATGATTGTGCAATCGACCTCGATTGCACCACGGTACTCCAGCACTCCGTGCGATCGAAGTGCTTGGATGATGTCAAGGATGTGTGTAGGTAGCGGGGCAGAGAGCCGAACGGTTCTCATCATCGAAGACGAGGCTGCTCTCCGGCGTTTGATGCGCAAGATGCTCGAGCGGGAGGGATTCGAGGTGCTCGAAGCCGGAGGTCCGAGCGAGGCACTCGAGGTCTGTCGACAGTCGGCCGCCGAGCTCGATGTACTGATCACCGACCTGATGATGCCGGAGATGACCGGCGGCGAGCTCGCCACGCAGCTGTCTGGGAGTTACCCGCACCTCAAGGTCCTCTTCATGTCGGGCTACGGGCGGGCAGACATCGAGGCTCAGGGCCTGTTGAGTCCGGGTGAGGCGTTTCTCTCCAAGCCCTTCAACGTGGCTCGCCTGTGCGGTGCGATCGAAGCCCTTTTCGTCGATCAGGTCCAAGAGGCGAACAGCTGACGAGCGGAGGGCGCGCGGTCACCAGCGCTTCCGACAGGCGCCAGCGCGAGTTCTAGGCGCCGGCAAGGCTGGCGAGCAGTTCGAAGGAGCGCTGTCTGAGCGTGGGGTCGGTCGTCGTGATGGCGGCGTCGAAGTCCGTGACTCCCGCAGCGCGGAGACCTTCGATGCGTTCGGAGACCTCGTTCTCGTGACCGATGAGGGCGATGTCGACCGGTCCTTCGACGCCTTCACGGTCGAGCATCGCGCGGTACGAGGGAAGTTGTCCGTAGACTTGGAGGAGCTGGCCGACTTCCTCTCTTGCGGTGGCGACATCGTCAGTGACGACGACCGGGTAGCCGCCGACGACGCGGGGTGAGCTGCGGCCGGCGTCGCGGGCCGCTGTCTCGAGCTGAGGGACGATGTGATCTTGGACCGTCTTCGGGCCGGTCATCCACAGGATCGTGCCGTCGGCGAGTTCGCCGGTGAGCCTCAGCATCACGGGTCCGAGAGCGGCAATGAGGAGAGGGACGGGCTGAGCTCCCGGCACCGCCAACTCCGCATGCACGCGGTACTGCTCGCCGTCGAAGTGGGCCGCTTCGTTGCGTAGCAGCGGAGCGAGCACCTGCACGTACTCGCGCATGTGCCGCGCCGGGCGCTCGTAGCTGAAGCCCAGCATGTCTTCGATCACGACTTTGTGCGACAGGCCGATCCCCAGGGCAAAGCGCCCGTCGCTGGCGACGTTCGCCGTCAGCGCCTGCTGAGCGATCGCCGTCGGATGACGCGGGTAGGTGGGTACTACGGCGGTCCCGAGCTCGATCTTCTGGGTGGCTGCGCCGGCGAGCGTCAGCGCGCAGATGGCGTCGAACGAGAAGATGTTGGCGAGAGATACGCGATCGAAGCCGTTGCTTTCGGCGCGCTGCGCTTCGTCGACGATGCCCTGGAGCGTGGCGTCGGGCCCCGGGCTGGCGCCCAGCATCAGTCCGTACTTCATCGTGGTACCTCGTGTGTCGGTGGAGTTGGAACGAGCATAGCGCTGACACCTCTCGAGCCGCCGGCGCTGCTACAGTTCCGGCTCGATGACGCCGCCCGACGTTTTCTCATCGCCCTCGGTGACCGTTGCGCTCGCGCTCGCCCTCGGCATGATCGGCCAGGTGGCGGCGCAGCACCTGCGCGTTCCCGGCATCGTCATTCTGCTGGTTCTCGGCGTCGTTGCTGGTCCGGACGTGCTGGCCGTGGTGCAGCCCGGGACGCTGAACGGCGCTCTTCAGCTCCTCGTCGGGTTTGCCGTCGCGATCATCCTCTTCGAGGGCGGTATGAGCCTCAACCTCAACCAGCTTCGGCGCGAGGCGCGCAGTATCCGTCAGCTGGTGACCCTCGGCTCCCTGGTGACCGCCGTCGGCGGTGCCTGTGCGGCTCGTCTGATTCTGGGCTGGGACTGGCCGCCGTCGTTCCTTTTCGGCACGCTGGTCATCGTCACGGGCCCGACGGTCATCAACCCGCTGCTCCGAAGAATCCGGGTCGATCGCAAACTTTCGACGGTGCTCGAGGCGGAGGGCGTCTTCGGAGACGCCATCGGGGCGATCGTCGCCGTCGTTGCTCTCGAGATCGTTCTCAGCCCGAGTCGCGAGGGCGTCGCTTCGAGCCTCGGAGGCTTCTTCTACCGTTTCGGACTCGGTGCCGCCTTCGGACTCGGGGCCGGCCTGCTCATCGCGGCGCTCGTGCGCAGCGATCGGTGGATTCCTCACGAACACCGCAACACGTTCACGCTCGGACTCGTGCTGGCGTCGTATCAGCTGAGTGAAGCCCTGATGCACGAGAGCGGCATCGTCACTGTCACCATCGCGGGCTTCACCCTCGGCAACACCTCGGCGGCCAAAGAGCTGCGCTCCATTCGCGAGTTCAAGGAAGAGCTGACGGTGATGTTCATCGGCATGCTCTTCGTTCTGCTGGCGGCGGACGTCCGATTGAGCGAGGTACAGGCGCTGGGGTGGCGGGGGCTCCTGACGGTGGCGGCTCTGATGTTCGTCGTCAGGCCACTGAACATTGCCGTCGGCACCTGGCGGGCGGGCTTCAACTGGCGAGAGCGCGCCTTCCTGTCCTGGATGGCTCCTCGCGGCATCGTTGCTGCCGCGGTCGCCTCGCTGTTCGCGTACGAGATGAGTCACGCCGGGATCGAGGGCGGAAAGTCGCTACGGGCGCTCGTCTTTCTCGTGATTGCCGTGACGGTGACCCTGCAAGGGCTGAGCGGCGGCCTCGTCGCCCGGCTTCTGCGTGTGCGTCCCCCGGCGCCCAGCGGCTTCGCGATCCTCAGCGCCAACGGGCTGAGCCGCGCCTTGGCCAGCGTCCTGAAGGCCGAAGGCAAAGAAGTGCTGCTCATCGACTCGAATCCGGAGAACTGCAGCGCTGCCGAGAAAGAGGGCTACCGAGTGCTCTACGGCAGCGGGCTCGACGAGAACGTGCTGCGTCGTGCGCATCTCGAGGACCGCGAGAGCTGCATCGGTCTGACCGCCAACGACGGAGTCAACTTCGCCTTCGCGCGTTACGCACATACCGAAGCGCGCGTGCCCGGCGTCTGGGTTGCACTGCAGAAGGCGTCGCGGAGCGTCACGGCGCAGATGGTCGAGCGACTCGGCGGCCGAGTCCTCTTTGGCGAGCCTCGCAACATCCACTTCTGGTCGCACTGTCTGCGCCGCGGCGCCGCCGCGATCGAAAAGTGGGTGTACCAGGGAGACGGACCGGGAGAGCCGCCCAAGGTGGTGATTGCCAATGGAACGATCGCGCTGCTGCCGCTCGCTTACGTTCGCAAGAAGCAGCTGATGATCGTCGGTCCGCGGCCCGAGCTGCGCCGGGGCGACGTGCTGCACCTCATGATCGTGGAGACTGGTCGTGCCGAGTGCGAAGAAGGCTTGCGCGAGGCCGGTTTCACTCCCGCGACGTAGCAGCGAGCTCGAAGACAGGACGCAGTCCGGGAGAGTTCGGTCTCCCCCACGGCTCCCGCGACGAAAGTGTCGCAGGCGGAACTTTCCGTACGAAAACGTGGGGTGCCGTGCGGCGCTATCGCACTCTGGCGGCGCTCTCCTTCGTTCTCAAAAACCCGAGAAAGCATGGGCCGCAGAGCGGTGGCCAGGCGGCGTCCGAGTCGACGAAATCGTGCCCTGGCACGACCTTGGCAACAGTGCGAGCGATTCGTTTGAAATCGGATAGCCCGTGACGTTGAATCGAGCGCTTGCTCGATGTTCCCCAGGGAGAGTTCCATGATCTGCACTACCGAACACCGCGGCCTGTGGCTGCGACTTCTCGTCCTCTGTGGTCTGCTCGGCGCACCTGTCGGTGCGCAGGACGAGCCCTGGACCCTCTTTCCGGATTCTTCGTCGATCTCTGCGGGGGGCTGGCTTTCCGCCGGCTACCACTCGGAGTCGAACGACCTCTTCAACTCGCAGCCGGAAGAACTCGAGCTGCATCAGGCCTGGCTCTTCGCCGAGAAGTCGGCAGCGAACGATGACGGATCGCTCGGCTTCGGCTTTCGCGTCGACGTGATGTACGGCATCGACGCTGGTGACACGCAGGCGTTCGGTAACGAAGACGGCTGGGACACGACCGACACCTTCCAAACCGGCGGTGGCTACGGCTATGCGATCCCGCAGGCCTACATCGAGATCGCAGCCAACAACTGGTCGGTCAAGGCCGGGCACTTCTACACCCTCATCGGCTACGAAGTCGTCACCGCGCCGGACAACTTCTTCTACAGCCACGCAATCACCATGTACAACAGCGAGCCGTTTACGCACACCGGCGTTCTGGCGTCGTTCGCTTCCAACGAGGACACGACCTGGTATGCCGGTTGGACACTCGGTTGGGACACCGGCTTCGATCAGTTCGAGGACGGCGGCAACTTCCTCGGCGGCGTCGGCACGACCTTCGGCGAGAAGGTGGGCTTCACCTACATCACCACGGTCGGCGACTTCGGTGCGCGCGGCGACGAGGCCTACTCTCACAGTCTGCTGTTCGACATCGCTCTCAGCGACTCGCTCAACTGGGTGATTCAGAGTGACTTCCTTACGATCGACAGCACGGGCGAAGAGAACCTCGGTCTCAACCAGTACCTCTTCTACACGCTGAATGACGCCGTCGCCCTCGGCGCCCGCCTCGAATGGTGGCAGGGCGACGACATCACCGGCTACGCACCTCACGGCGGAGTCATCACCGAGGAAGGCTCGCAGGACTACTTCGAAGCGACGATCGGTGCGAACTTCAAGTTCGCCCGCAACTTCACCCTGCGCCCGGAGATTCGCTACGACTGGTCCGACGACGTCGACTACGACGAGACGATCGCCGGTGTCGATCTCGTCTTCACCTTCTGAGGCTCCAGGATTCTCACTTCCCCGTCCCGGCCGGCCTCAGCCGGTGGGGGCGAGGGCGCGAATCGTCTCCATGAGCTTCTCGGGAGGCACACCCATGAGCGAGAGCGCGGGGGTATCGATACCGCATTCCTGGTACTCGCGAATTCGTTCACGGCACTCGTCAGGGGTCCCGTGCACGATGACGGCGTCGATGACCTCGTCCGGAATGCGCTCGAGGGCTTCCTTGCGATCGCCCGCCTTCCACGACTCCCACATGCCGGCGAGCTGCTCACCGCGACCGAGCCACTCGTGAAATGCGGCGTAGACCGGGACGTTGAGATAGGCCGCGACGGCGCGTCGCCCGATGGTGCGGACGACGTCGCGGTCATCGCTCGGAATGACGAAGATCCGCGCGACGATCTCCTTGCCCGGTCCGCCCTCGTGCACGTACTGCACGACCTTCTTGGTGTCTTCGGGCGAGAGCCAGTTGAGAATGGCTCCATCGCTCTCGCGGCCGGCCATCTTGAGCATGCCCTGACGCAGGGCAGCGACGAGGATCTTCGGCGGCTTTGCGAGCGGTCGCCCGAGTCGGAAGCCCTTGATCTCGAATGTGTCGAACTCCTCGCTCACTTTCTCGTTGGCGAGCGCCTTGCGCAGGAAGCGGACCATGTCCCTCGTCTTGTAGTAGGGACGATCGAACGAAATGTCATTCCAGTTCTGGACGATGACGTTGGAGGAGGTTCCGATGCCCATGACGAACCGGTCCGGCGCCGCCTCGGCCATGGCCGCGACCGACATCGCCATGAGTGCTGGCCCTCGGGTGTAGGCCGGAATGATCGCCACACCGAGGCGCGCCTCGGGGGCCCAGGCGGCGGCGAGAGCGAGCGGGGTGAAGCCGTCGGTGCCGTTGGCTTCCGAGCTCCAGAAGTCGGTATAGCCGAGGTCGACCATCTCGCGCAGAGCTTCGCGGTGCTCGGTCAACGGAAGGTCGAGCGGCAGGGACATGCCGTAGCGGTCCATCGTGTGTCTCCTCTCGTCGTGATGCGCGCAGGGTAGCACCGCGCTCCGGCGGCGCTCGATCTATCGGCTCGACGAAGGCTTGCTGCGTGAGTCCTTCATCGAGTCCTAGGCGGAGTCGAGCTTGCTGCGCAGAATGCAGAGCTCGAAGGCGAGCCCCGCCTTGGCTGCCAGTCGTCGGAGCTGCTTGAGTGGCACCTGGCCGATCGAGTTCTGGCGATTGTCGCCGTAGATGTAGGCGACGGCCCGTCGGCGCAGCTCGATCGGCACCACGGCGCACTCTCGGGGCGTCTCGCCGCCGAGCAGTGCTTCGAACGGTCGGTTCGTGTCGAACGGCGGCATGGGTCCCATCCAGAACTCGGCTCCCCTCGTCAGCGGATAGAAGACCGACGGGGTGTCACTACGGACCCAGAAGAGCTGAAGCGCGTGCTGGTCGATCTGCTCGCCCGTTGCCTTCCAGCCCACGACGCGATCCTTGCGCTGCAGAAAGAGAACGCGCCGCTCGAGGTACGGTTCGCAGAACTCGAGGATCACCTGAGCGATCTGGTTCTTGCTCAGCGGGCGCTTCAGCAGCAGGCCCGCTTCCCGCAGGCGCTCCTCGGGCTCGACGCTGGCGAGCGGCGGGACAGCAGGCGTCGCCACTCTGGCGTCGGCCTCGCGGACCTCCTGCGGCCCCGTGTCGTGGACGTAGGCGTTGGCATTGAACTGGGGCGCTTCGGCTTCGACGCGTCGCGAGTCTTTGTGGACCTCGGTCAGCGTTTCGTCCGAACGCTCGGAGGAGATGATCACCCGATCTTCCCAGGACGAGGTTTCGGCGGCGGGAGGGTCCTGCAGCAGCTCCTCTTCGATGCGCAGGGTCTCCATCGGTCGCGGCAGCTCCGGAACGCGCTCCCGCGGCCAGCTCCAAGGGGCTCCTGGCGCCGGCTGTCGCTGGAGTCGCCGGGTGAGGGCTTCGATGCGCGGCTGGGCTGCGTGGCCGTAGTACTTCTTGAGTGCTTCCTCGATACGGCACTCGAGCGCGACATAGGCGCGTACCCTCAGAGTGGAGCGGTCGCGAAGGGCGTTCTCGACGAGCATCGCTTTGCTCGGGTCGATCGCGGCCACCCGGAGCGACGTGCCGAGAACTTGAAACGGCACGATGCGGTAGCGGCGCGCGATGTCGGCAGGGATCTGTTGGATGACTTCGGGCGGGATGCGCTTCAACCGGACGCCCGAGATGGTCGACGTGCGGAGATGTTTGCCGAGGGCACCGAGCAGCTGACTCTCGGAGACCGAGCCGCGTTCGAGCAGGTTGGTTCCGAGGAGACCGCCGGCGTGCTGCTGCAGGCGCAACGCGTCACGAAGATCACTCCCGCCGATGACACCGTCGGCGACGAGGAGTTCTCCGAGTCTGAGGGCAGAAGCCGGAGGGCCGCCCCCTTGGGCCGGCCGGCGAATGAGCATGCCTCATTGTAACAGCGCGACCGGGGCAGGACCTACTCGAGCCAGGCGTTGAACTTCGGCTTGCGCTTTTCACGGAAGGCGGCGACGCCTTCTTCGCAGTCAGGGTGGTGATCCGCCATCGGCGTTCGCGCGGCGATGTCGTCGAGAGCGTGGTCCCAGGTCATGTCTTCGGCGTTGTAGAGAGATCGTTTGAGCATGCGCATGGCGACCTGGGGGCCGTTGGCGAGCTCCTGTGCGAGGTCGAGTGCCCTCTGTTCGAGCGCGTCGTCTTCGACGACCTCGTGGACGAGGCCCAGGTCGAGGGCTTCGTCGGCATCGACGATGCGCTGCCTCAGGAGAAAGTCGAGTGCCTTGGGGAGACCGAGGGTGCGCACGAGGAGGTATTGACCCCCTTCGTCGGGAAGCAGCCCGAAGCGCAGGGTCGCGCTGCCCATCCGCGCGCTCTGGGCCGCAATGCGGAAGTCGCAGCAGAGTGCGAGCGAAAAGCCTGTCTGAATCGCGACGCCGTTCATCGCTGCGATCGTGATCTTGTCGAGGCCGCGCACCGCTTGATTGAGCGGCTGCGAGATCCGGCGGAGTCCGTTGTACGTGCCGATCGCGTTGTGGTGCCCGCGAAAGATGTCTCCGACGAGAGCTTGGTCCTTTTCGGGAAAGGGACGCCCGGTGATGTCGTCGCCGGCGCTGAACGCGCGCCCGCTGCCGGTGAAGACGACGACTCGCACCGAGTCTTCCATCTGCGCCTGCGTGAGGACCTCGATGAGATCCCGCTTGAGCGGCTGGGCCATGCCGTTGAGGCGCTCCGGTTGGTTGAACCGCACGATGGCGATTCCGGGGTCGGTGAACGTGAGTTCGAATCCACGGTAACGTCCGGCCTCGAGCATGCTGGCTCCTCTCAGCTGTGTTCAGGGAAGTCGGTCCGCACACTATCGCGTGCCCTTTCGCAACACGGTGAGCCCTGGCCGTGTAGATTGCCGACCATGACGACTCTGTCCTCAGGCGCCTTCCCCGAAGCCGCCGCCCGGCTGCGAGAGCACGGCAGCTTCATCTTCTTGAACTTGGGCGCTCACTACCTCGACCCCGGAGTTCCGGATCACTGGGATCGGCTCGTCGAGGAGGGGGTCGATCGCGACGAGGACGTCTGGAGCGCGGTCGAGGACCTCCTGCTCGCGTGCCTGCCGGGCCTCGAGAAGCGCGTGTACTTCCCCGTGCCGATGGCCCGACAGCGCGAGCTGGACGCCTCGGTGCTACGGGAGCGCTTCAGCTACCGGATGATCGTGGTCGACGAGGACCAGCGCTGGTTCTGGAATGGAGTCGAGGTCGCGGATCGGACGCGGCTGTTCTTCACGGAGCACCTGTCCTATGAAAGCGCCGTCGACCGTTACTACTTCGAGTACGCCGTCAACGCGGACTGGATCGACAAGTCGTACTTCGAGGCTCGGATGACGCCGATGTTGGCGCGTGCTCTGAGAGCCGGTGATGGGGGCGTCGAGTGTGCGCTGAACAATGGAGCGAGCGACGTCCTGGACCCGGGAAGCTTCCGTCTCGACGACCGCCAGCGCCTGCTGGCTCGCAGCGAGAGCCACGGTGAGGTGCTCGTCGAACGCAACGAGCGCTTCCGGGTTCTGAGCAGCGTCAGCGAGGATCTGAAGTCGACGGAGTTCGATGGCCTGCACATCCCTCTGTCCTACGAGGACGAGCCTTGAGCTTCCGGCTCGCGCAGCAACCCGGTTCCGCGCCGAGTCCTGGCAACGTGTTGCGAAGGCCTGGAGCCTCGTGAGCACGTACCCGCCTCCTGGCCACTTTCTCGGCGAGCTCGGTATCGAGTTCTCGGACGACGCACCCGACTGGCGCGAGTCGGCAGGCACGTCCGTCTCCGCCTCGATGCACGCCGACGGAGATCTCAGCTACGACGGTCAACGGGTGCCTGCCGGGGTGCTCGCGACCTTCGTCGATCTCGTCGCCGGCAGGCTTTGCGCCGCCGCCGCGCGGCCCGACTGGGTCGCTACCTCGGATCTCTCCGTCAGTCTTGCGCGCCCTCTTCGCACCGGAGACCTCTCGGCTCGCGGGCACGTCGTCCGCGCTGGCCGCAACCTGGTCACGGCCGCCGTCGACCTGGCGGAAGGAGGGCTCGTCGCGGCCCAGGCTCCCGCCGCCCACAGCGTGTCGGCTTTCGGTCGTCTGGGGGGAGACTCTCGCGGCAGCTCCAAGAAGTCCGGCTCGCAGCAGCGCCAGGGCAGCGGACGACCGGCCGTGACTCGTCCCGCGGGCCACCTGATCGAACGCCTGGGACTCACGAGCCGCAAGGACAGCGTTGCCATCGATCTTCGGGACTACACCCGCAACTCGCTCGGCGCTCTGCAGGGGGGCGTCGCGGCGATGGTCTTCGAACGGGCGGCGCTCGACGAGGCCGCTCGTCGGGGCCTCGAGTCCGCCTGGGTCTGCGAGCTGGCGGTTCGGTACCTGAGCCTGGGACGCAAGGGGCCGTTCGTGACGCGGTGCGAGTCCGTCGTCGAAGGCAACGAACGCCTCGTCTTGCGCCTGGCACTGCATGACGAGGGCACGGTCCGAGACGCCGGGCCGCGTCTGACGAGTCTTGCGACCGTGGCGGTCCGTTCGGGCTGAGCCTCGAGCCGCGTTCAGCTCGCGGGCTTCTTCTTGGGACGGAAGGCGGCCAGTCGCTCGGGATCGGTGACGAGGAAAGGTCCTTCGATCAGATCGATGCAGTAGGGGATCGCCGGGAAGACGGCGTCCAGGCATTCACCGATGGCTTTCGGCTGTCCGGGGAGATTGACGATGAGCGAGCTGCCGAGGATGCCAGCGGTCTGGCGCGAAAGGATCGCCGTCGGCACCGCTTCGAGCGAGACCTTGCGCATGAGCTCTCCGAAGCCCGGCATCTCCTTGTCACAGACGGCGAGCGTCGCTTCCGGCGTGATGTCGCGTGCGGCGGGTCCGGTGCCGCCCGTGGTCACGATGAGGCAGCAGCCGTCTTGGGCGCTGAGCTCGCGGAGCGTCTCTTCGATCAGCGGCTGCTCGTCGGGGATGATGCGACCCACCGTTTCGAAGGGCGACGTGAGGACCTCTTCCAGGTAGGCCTGGATCGCGGGCCCGCCGCGGTCTTCGTACACTCCGCGGCTCGCGCGGTCGGAAACGGTGACGATGCCGATTCGCGCCGGGGTCGGGCTTTCAGGTTGCTCGTTCACGCAGGATCTCCTCTGTCGATGGGCGCAAGATAGCAGCTCACCGGGACCTTCCGAACGGGGCGGGATCGCAGAGCGCCTTTCGCCTATGATCGCGAGCGCTACGGTTTCCACAGGAGCTGCACGATGCCCGACTCTTCCTCAACACCCGGTCCCGCGCCTCTGCTGGATCGCGAGCTCTTCTTCGGCGATCCGGAGATCTCGCAGTCGGATCTGTCGCCGGACGGGCGCACGATCTCGTTCGTCAAGCCGTACCGGGGCGTGCGCAACCTCTGGGTCAAAGGAGTCGACGAGCCGTTCGACGAGGCGCGCCCGGTCACGGCCGACGAGCGTCCAGTACCCGGCTACTTCTGGAGTCGCGACGGTTCCCGCCTGCTCTACGTGCAGGATGCGGGCGGCAATGAGGACTTTCATCTGTTCGCCGTCGATCCAGCGCAGGAGATCGATGCAGACACCGGGGTACCCCCGGCACTCGATCTCACGCCGATCGAAGGCGTTCGCGCCTCGATCTACTCGCTGCCCAGAGACCGCCCCGGCGTCATCCTCGTCGGCTTGAACGACCGCGACCCCGCGGAGCACGACGTCTACGAGATCGACCTCTCGACGGGCGAGCGCAGACTGCAGCGCCAGAACGACGGCGGTGTCGTCGGTTGGGTCTTCGATCACGACGGCGAGCTGCGCCTGGCGACACGGCAGACCGCGGACGGCGGCACGGAGCTCCTCTCGGTCTCGGACCAGGGGCTCGACGTTCTGCAGACGGCGACGGTGGACGAATCGCTGATTCCCTACCGGTTCCTGCCGGACAACGAGCGGGTCTACGTCGTCAGCAACTGCGGCGAAGCCGTGGACCTGCACAGGCTCCTGCTCCTCGACCCCGCGACGGGTGAGCAGGAGCTCGTCGAGACCGATCCACTGGGCGAGGTCGACCTGAGCATGGCCGTCTTCGATCGGCGGACCGAGGAGCTCATCGCGACCGTCTACGTCGGTGATCGCCAGCGCCTGTACTCGCGCGACGACGAGCTCTCCGCGGATCTCGCGTTCCTCGCAAAGGAGCTGCCCGACGGGGATCTCGACATCCTCGGCTCGAGCGACGATATGCAGACCCACCTCGTCGCCGTCAGTCGCGACGTCGATCCAGGCAGCGTCTACCTCTATCGCCGTCCGGCGGAGTCGGCCGGGCCTCGCGTCGAGCTGCTGTACCGCAGCCGGCCCGAACTGCCCAGTGAAGCTCTGGCCGAGTGCACGCCGCTGCGCTACACGGCGCGCGACGGGCTGGAGATACCCGCCCTGCTGACCCTGCCCAAGGGCGTCCCGGCCGAGGGACT
>JBCCLJ010000143.1:0-18929 GCA_039026915.1 Acidobacteriota bacterium | reverse complement strand
GTCCGCACCCTCAGATCGTCGCGACGGTTCTCGCCTCGGAAGAGGAGCAGATTGGCCAGGTTGACGCAGGCGATCAGAAGTACGAGGCCGACCGCGCCGAGCAGCAGGAGAAGGCCTTCTTTCGACCTGCCGACCAAGTGGGTCTTGAGTCGGGTCACGCCGGCGGCCGTGACTTGCTCTTCTTCGAACTGGTTGGGAACCAGCGGAGCCAAGTCCCGTGCGACGGACGCGACCTGCTGCGAGGCCTGCTCCGGCGTCACACCCGGCGCCAGGCGGCCGATGCGAGAGTTCACATACCAGGAAGGATCGTCCGAGACGCCCAGGGAGACATCGTCGACGAGAGGCACCCAGGCGACCGCGTCCTCGGGAGGATCGAAGCCCGCCGGAAGCACTCCGACGACCGTGTGCACACGCTGATCGGCAACGCTGAGATCGATCTGCTGGCCGATCAGGTCGGGATCGCTGCCGAACCGCGAGGCCCAAAGCGAATGACTGAGAACGACGACATCTGATTCATCTTGCCGATCCTCCGAGGGCAAGAACGTGCGGCCGCTCGCGGGATTCACGCGCAGAACGTCGAAGTAGGACGGTGACACCCGACTGACGTCGATCTCTTCCGGCGTTCCCTCGGCGGCGAGAACAGCGGTCCACACCGAGACCCCCGCGATGTGCTCGAGCGCCGGAACGCGCTGCCTCATCTCACGCACCGTGGCAACGTTGAAGTTGGCTTCCGGCCACACGCTGACGATGCGATCCGGTTCGCTGTAGGGCAAGGGGTCGAGTACGACGGTGTCGAGAACGCTGAACACCGTCGTACTGGCGCTCACGGCGAGAGCCAGGGTCGCGACGGCAACGAGACTGACGCCGGGCGCCTGACGCAGCGATCGCAGCCCGTGCCGGAGATCGGTGGGATGCAGTCGCACCGGCCGGAACGACGGGAGTACCGATCGCGAGAGCCAGCGCTCGGCAGCGGCCCCGCGCACCGCGTCGGCAAACAAGGACGGCCAAACCAGCAGCAAGCGTCGAGGCCTCGAGCCTGCGGATCCCAGTCGGTGAAGCGCTGTGTGCTCCATCTCCGCCCCCCAGCGGTCGCGAAACGGACCTGGGAACAAGAGGAGCAGCAGGCGGTAGAACCGAAGTCGAGGGCTAGACATCTTCGAGCAGGTCCAGGCCGCGGGCGTCCTTGACGATCTGTTGCAGGCGCCTCGCTTCGGCCCTCAGCACGGCCTCGCCCGACGCCGTCAGTCGAACGTACGAACGTCGAGGGTCGCATCCCTTCGGTCCACGGCACTCTTCGAGGAGGTCATCAGCGAGAAGATCGCGGATTCGACGAAACAGGTTGGCGGGGTAGATCCGCAGCGTCGACTCCTCCTCTTCGATGCGGCGCACGATCTCCGTGCCGAAGCTCGGGCCCTGACTGAGCACCATGAGCACGCGGAAGCCCAGAGGATGAAGAGGAAGGTGTTGTGTCGGATCGTTGCGCACCTGCGATCTCCTAAGTGTCAAAACGACAGTATCGTTTGGACACCTTGAGATCAAGGGCAGCATCTCGGCCCAGCCGACGAATCCTGGCGGTACCTCCCTGAGTCTTCGTCGCTGCATTCAACCGGAGCCGACAGACGACGCTCAGCAAGTCGTCTTACGGCCCAACGCAAAAGTGCTCGGCGGTGCAGCACCGCCGAGCACTTCAGATCCACCGCTCGGCTCTTAGAACCAGAGGCGTGCGGACAGACTCACGTCACGCCCCGGCAGCGGCGCGAACTCCTTGAGGAAGGAGGTGTGAACCCTCGCTTCTTCGTCAGTGAGGTTGCGGCCGCGCAGGAGCAGATCGAGGATCTGCCCACCGAACTGGAGTCGGTAGCCGAGTGACGCATTCACCAGCGTGAAGCCCTCGGTTTCCTCCTCACCCACTGCCGTGTCGGTCTGGTCGTCAGTCCAACGGACCTCGGCCATCGCGTTCCAGGTGTCCGAGTGGTAGTGGAGACCCGCTCCGAGACTCATCGGCGGAATCCGCGGCAAGTTGCCGCCCGCGTCCAGCTCGGCATCGACGACGTCGCCGATGACCTGCAGATGAACGTGGTGGTCATCCATATCGAAGAGCTCGAGCCGGGCCGTCAACTCGGCCCCCTGGAACTCGGCATCCTCTTGCAGGAAGAGCACGATCGGCAGCTCGTCTTCTTCCTCGTCGGTGACGAATTGGAAGACGAAATCCGAGAAGTCCTGGCGATAGAGCGTCAGCTCACCGGTGAGGATGCCCTTGGTTTTGCGAAGCGACAGGTCCAGACCGGTTCCGATCTCTTCGGTGAGGTTGGGATCGCCGATTTCGAAAGACCGGGTCGCCAGGTGGGGACCGTTGGCAAAGAGCTCCTCGAGCGCCGGCAGCTTCACCGAGCGTGCGAGCGAGGTCGCGACCGACCAGGTGTCGTTCGCTTCCCAGACGAAGCCGACGGACCCGGAGATGCCATCGTGCGAAACGCTACCGACCTGCGAGTCGGAGTCCTGCGTCTCGTACCGAGCGCCGAACTGCCACGTCAGCGGTCCAGCGGCGATCTCCTGAAAGGTGAAGATGCCCCAGCGCTCCGCCTGCGTCGGCGGGATGAACGCCTCTTCGCCGATGGCCTCGAAGTCGCGGTCCAGGTACTGCAGGCCGAAGGAGCCGCTGCTCCTCCCCCGCTGCTCCTGCACGAGCTCGATGCGGGTCTCGAAGGCGTCGTTGGCGAATCGCGTACCGATGCCGTCGCCCTCGAGCTCGACGTGCTCGTACTCGTTGACGCCCATGCGCACCTTCACCGCTTGAAAGAAACCCTCGGTGAGGAGTTGCCCGCGGAGGTCGATCCGGCGCTGCTCCATGTCGATCCGAATGTCTTCCTCTTCCTCGTCGTGGCCCTCTTCCTCTTCGTCGTGACCTTCTTCCTCCTCGTCGTGCTCCCCTTCCTCGTCGTCATGCCCCTCCTCGTCGTGATGACCGTGGAGCCCTTCGGGGATTCCGTACTCGGTGTCGTAACCGGAGACCGAGATGCCGAGGAAGCCACGATCGCCGAAGAAGCGCGTCACGCCGAAGCGAGCGCTCTGCGTCTCGAGATCGGTGTTCGGAACGATTCCGAAGGGGTTCTCTTCCTCTTCGTCATGCCCCTCTTCCTCGTCGTGTCCTTCTTCTTCCTCATCGTGCTCGCCTTCTTCGTCGTGATCGTCCTCTTCGGTGCGAGCGAAGCCGGGGATCTCGTAGGGGTCGGTCTCACGCGAGAGCGCGTTGGCGCTCCAAGCCCACTGACCGCCGCCGCCCTGCAGCTTGACCGAACCGACGCGCTCGTCCGCTACGCTCCCGCCGCGCAGGTCGACGGTACCGCCAATCGGCCGCGTCGCACGGGTCGACGGCACGCGCTCGTCGATCACGTTGACGAGGCCGCCCAGCGCACCCGAGCCGTAGAGCAGCGTGGCCGGCCCGCGAAGAATCTCGATGCGCTCCGCCTGCAGCGGATCCGTGGCGACGGCGTGATCGACGCTCTCACCCGAAACGTCGTTGGTGCCCAGACCGTTCTCGAGAATGCGAACGCGATCGCCGCCGAGTCCGCGGATGATCGGACGGCTCGCGCTCGGTCCGTAGAAGCTGGCGGAGACGCCGGCCTCGTTGTCGAGCGTCTCACCGAGGCTCGCTTCGGCGCGCAGCAGCAGCTGACTGCCGCCGAGGGTCGTCACGGGGTTGGCCAGCTCGAGAGAGTCGCGACCGTCGACACTGACGACCACCTCTTCGAAGTGGCTGCCGGGATCGATCTCGACTTCGACCGAGGCTTCTTCGCCGGCCACGATTTCGACGCGCTCGATGGCCACACCGAGAGCCGGGACTTCGACGCGTAGGACGTGGCTTCCTGCACGCACGCGGTCGAACTTGAACGAGCCGTCGGCTGCGACCGCCACTTCGAGCGCCAGCTCGGGGATGCTCGCCGTAGCCAGCACGAAGTCGCGATCGAAATCGGCGTTCACGCGGCCCGCAAGCGAGCCCGGCTCGGTTTGAGCCGCCAAGGGAGACACCAGCAGCAAAGCTGCCAGCGCCAAGAGAATTGGAGAGTTAGGAACTTTGAACTTCATCAGATGATCTCGTTGGGAGCAGCGCTACCACCATAGGAGCGCTGGTTTGCCGGTCCTGACGCCGGCATGGGATGGGTTGATCGCCGAGCCGGAATCCGTCGAGGAGCCCGGTGGCGAGGGTCTGTAGAGGCAGTTCCCCCGGCGAGCCGAGGGCGTTTCATGAGTGGTCACGGGTCGGTGGACCTCGTTCTTCGCGAAGGAGCGCGGGAGATCGAGAAGCCTCGACCTTCTTCGAAGGCTCGACAGCCTTCCAAGTCCCCGCCAAGGGTTCTCGTGTCGCCACTTCGGCGACACCGGCTGTCGCCTTGGGAATCGGCGAGGACTCGTCCTCGTCCGAAGGCAAGGAGAGACCGAAAGCCCAGCAGCTCCCGGCGTGAAGAGCCAACACCACCGCCAGAGCGATCGAGACTCGGCCGCCCCGGCAGGGCCGCTGGCTGACTGCGATCATCGCTGCTCCTTGACCCCGCTCGCCAGGACCAGCGACGCGAGCCCCCAGAGAAGGAGCGCAGCCCAAACCGTCGCAGCGGGCGCACGCGATCCGTTGAAGCGCTTCGGCACCGAGTCAGCGAAACCGACGAACTCGTCGCGCCCGCTCGGCTCCAGTGTCCAGGCGAGCTCCAGGATCTGGCCTACCTTGATCTGCACGGAATCCAGAATTGCCTGTCCAAAGCGCACGTAGGCGAGGGCCTCAGTGCCCGCAAGCTGGTTCAATCCCGCCTGAAAAGCCTGAACGGGATTTGCAAGGACGAAGCGACCCGCTGTTTCGAGTCTTCGACGCTCGGAAGCCGCAACGCGGTCGTAAGCCTCCTGCGTGAGCTGAAGGCTCGCCAGGTCGAAGACGTGACGATCGCGAACATCCTCTCGCTCCTCGGCCTCCGCGTAGGGCTGAAGGGACAGAGCGGGGAACTCCTCATAGACCGAGGGCAAGAGCGCCTCGACGGGCTGCTCGTAGAGCTTGTAGCGGTCGGCACGTACCGCATCGATGATCTGCGTGCTGTAGCCCACCGGCTCGGCCGAGTTCACGACCTGGTTCGCCGCAGCCGGTAACAGGACGCTGAAGCAGATCCAGGCTGAGGCGAGGACGAGAGCCGCCCGATTCGCAGAACCACTCCGGGCAGCAACCGCACCGCCGAATCCGACCCAGACGGCGAGGTAGGACAGGGTCAGCAGCCCTCCCAGAAGCCAGGCCGTCGGTTGCGAGACGATCGCTTCCGTTCTCCAGCCGCCAAGGATCCACAGAACGAGCGTCGGCAGGCCGGCGAGGGCGCCGGCGATGAGCAGCCGGCTCCAGAACCAGGTTCGGAGCTGCCCCGCCTGGAGAACGACCAGTCCCTCGATCCCCCGGTCGCGCTCGTAGCTACGCAGGTCGAAGACCAGAACGATCACCAGGAGCGGCATCAGGAGCGAGAGGACGAACGACAGATCCATGACTCCTAGGAGCTGCATCTCTGGATTGGCCAGCTGCCGCCACTGGTCGGCGTCGAAGGGTGTGGCGAGACGATTCAGTCGCACGAGATTGCCGCGCACGTCCGAAACACCGACGCTGAGACCGGCGAGCGCCTCGGCTTCCAGGCCGAGGTGACTACCGCTGTACCAGTCCATCCAGAGCGGCTCGGTGATGTCGACCCAGGGACGATCCTCAGGACCGACACGTCCCTCCTCGAACCAGCCGAACGCCTCGGCACGCAGGCTCTCCTGACGTCGCTCGCCCTCCTCGAGACTGCTTCTGAGCGTCTCGAGGTGCCCACGGCCAATCTCGATCGACGCCACACCGACCGCCAGGTACAGCAGCAGCGCGAGGCTGCGCAGCGGCGATCGCCGCAGACGCAGGACCTCACTCCAAGCCACGACGCGAAAGAGGGAGTTCACGCGAACTGCATCCTTCGGGAGAAGACCGCGATCGCGGCGACCAATCCGAACAGCCAGGTCCCGATCACTGCCCAGTCGAGGGCGCCGCCGATGGCGACCTCTTTCAGGGCCGGCGGCTGATACTCGAAGTTATCGAGGCCGCGATAGAACTCCGCGTCGGCCGTCCAGGACCAGTCTTCAGTGCGCGAGCCACCGTACGCATGCTCGTGGTTCAGACGCTCGATCAGTTCGCGCCGGAACGATTCGGCCTGGCTCTGGAAGGAGCGCGACTGGTCGATCCCCGTCCCGGCCAGTGAAGAGCTCAGCCGACGAACAGCGAGCAGTGGATCGACCCAGCCGGCCAGCCGAAGCACCCCGCGCTGCTGATCGAGCACTCGCGTCACCTCGCCAAAGTGCCGATCCCAGACCTCGTTGCCGTACTCCTCGTCCGCCTGCATGACGATGCCGTCGAAGTTGATCGGCAGATCCTCGATCTTGTCGACGCCGTACTCCGCAAGCACTCTCTGCTCGAGAGCGACACGCCGAGTGTCTTCACTGTTGTGTCCGTCGAGTCCCTGCCGCCGATCGTCGTCTTTGGCGGTCTCCAAGGCGACCCGCGTCGGCAGCGGATGCAGCGCGCCGGCCACGCCACCGGCAATCCGCGGAAGAACGACGACCCAGGCGATCCAGACCAAGAGCAAAGCTGCGAGAGCACCCCGTCCCTGACGAGCCGCCGCCGAGAAGGTCACGGTGCCCAGACAGACGATGCCCAGCCAGGCGGCGTAGGTCAGCGCCAGCAGGAGTAGACGGGAAGGCTCGACGGCACCGTCTGTGCCAACACCCGAAATCAACTGCCCGACCGCGAGTGACCCGACGAGAACCGCCAAGGAGAGCGCCCACCAGGCCATCGCCTTGGCCGCCAGGATCTTGCCGACCGAGGCGCCCTGCACCAGAAGCAGCCTCAGACGACCGCTCTCCCGATCCTCGGTCACCGAGGCGAAAGCACCGAAGACGATGAGCAGAGGAAAGAGAACCTGGAGGATCATCGCAGGCTGAAGTCGACCGAAGCGAACGAGAGCGCCCGATCGGGAAGCTTCCGAGAAACCCGGCTCGTTCTGGACGTGCCCTTCGATGCGCAGCACGTTGCCCAGGAACGGGTCGAGGCCTGGATCGATCGCCGTCAGCGTGCTGACAGGACGAAAGGCATAAGTACCGAAGTGAGCGGCGGAGTGCGGGTTGACCTCTCCGATGTTGTCCCATTGTGCGCGACTGCGGGCGACGGCAGCGTCCCGCGCGTCGCGCTGAGCCGAGGCGCCCCGAGCGCCGGACCAGGTCGCACCGACCAGAAGGAGCGCGGCAATGCCGAAGAGCACGATCATCCGGCGGTCCCGGATCAACAGAAGTAGTTCGTGGCGAATCAGGCCGAGCGTCATGGTGTACCTCCTCTGCGAGCCTTCTCTCGAAGCGCGGTCATTCGTGCATGTGCTCGAGATACAGCACCTCGAGCTCTCCTGGACTCAGGTCCTGCGCCGACAGCTCAGCGACTTTGGATCCCTGCCGCATGATCACGAGCTGGTCGCAGGTCTCACGAGCACGGAACAGATCGTGCGTCGCCATCAGAATGGCGACCCCTTCAGCCGCGAGGTCTCGAACGAGATGCGACAGCTCGTTGCTGGCCTTCGGATCGAGTCCCGAGGCCGGCTCGTCGAGCAGAAGGGCGGTCGCGCCCTTGGCGGCGGCGATCGCGATGCCGACCTTCTGGCGCATACCCTTCGAGTACGTCGACACGCGACGCCCCCAAGCCTCTTCCTGAAGGCCCGCTCGTTGCAGGGCACTTTTGAGCTGCTCCGAACCGAAGCTCTGCCCTGTCAAGCCAGCGAAGAAGCGCAAGTTCTCCAGGCCGGAGAGCTCTGGATAGAGCGCGACCGTCTCAGGCACGTAGCCCACCCGTTCGCGAGCGCCCGCCGGATCTTGCGCGACGTCGATGCCGTCGACGAGGCAGCGCCCCGTGCTCGGCGTCAAGAGGCCGAGGAACAAGTTGATCGTCGTCGTCTTCCCGGCGCCGTTGGGGCCAAGGAGACCGAGCACCGAACCCTTCTCGACGACCACGTCGAGATCGCGCAGTGCGTGGGTCGTTCCGAAGGTTCGTCCCAGCGCTTCGGCTGCGAGTGTCGTCATCCAATACCTCCCGCGGAGCGAAGGTTGAAGTGATTGGTCAAGTGGCACGTGCGCCGGGAGATCGTTCGGGCCAACACGAAGCCGAGGTCCACAGGCGCGTAGATGGCGCCCAGGTGAAGGCGCCGTACGCAGTGTTCGCCGCCACGGCTGGCGACAGCTCCTGCAGAGTCGCTAATCAGCCCCGAGCGAGGGTTCCCAGCTCAAACGACCAGCCAGAGCTGGTAGTTCAGGGATACCTTCGTCAGAGCCGCGACGGTCTAAGGACTCTGAGGAGTCCTAAGAGGTCTTGGCGGTGGCCGGGGGTCCGCGAATCGGCTTGGTCGAGTGCCTGACCTGCGATGCCCAGGTCTTGGCGCTCGCGGGCGCCGTACCCTCGAGGACCGAGGGCGCAACAACCAACACTCGACACGTCAGGTTGACGACGACGACGTGGCAGGCCTCACAACGGGACTCTTCCTCGGCGCACTCGTGATGGTGACCGAGCGCCGAGAGCGGCGACAGCAGCAATGCGGTGAAAAGCAGCAGTGCGACGGAGGTCGTGAGGTGCCGTCTGACTGGAGTCTCGAGCATTAGCGAAGTGACTATCACAGAAGGAGCTGCGCCGGATCGCATCGTTTGCCGTGGTGGGCCGTCGCAGTGGGTCGACGTCTGAATCCACTCGATCCTACATGATAAGCAATTATCACATGATGAGAGCCCTTCGGAGTCCCCAGCAAAACACGAGTGGCGGTGCCCCAAGCGCCGCTCTGGTTTCGCCCGCTGGCTCGAGGCTCGGTTTCGATCGAACGGCTCCTCACGGTTCGGGGTCTGGAGTCGGCATCGTTGGCTTCATCCCCAGAAGGGGCGATCGCGGGGCCGGCGCCCTGCTCGGCGATCCGCGCGCCGACCGCAGGCTTTGCCGGTTCTGTCCGCGGCTCCTCCCGGCGTGGGCGGCACCGCGGCCAAGACGGATTGGGGGTACCCTCCGACGAGCGAGAGCGAGAGCGCGGATCCGAACCCAGCTTCGGCGCGAAGCGTCTTTCGTGGTTCAACGACTCAGGACGAGCAGGGATACTGTCGAGTCTCGAGACGCCGCTCTCGCATCCGCGCCAGAGCGGCACGCTTCATGAAGAATCAAAGATGAAGAAGATCCCCGTCAATCTGATCGCCGGACCTCTCGGCGTCGGTAAGACGACGGCGATACGCCACCTCCTGGAGACGCGTCCCGAGGGCGAGCGCTGGGCGGTCCTGGTCAATGAATTCGGACTCGTGGGGCTGGACGCTGCGTTGCTCGCGGACTCCGACACGCCCAACGGCATCGAAGTAAGGGAGGTGGCCGGAGGCTGCATCTGCTGCAGCGCGGGTCTTCTCTTCGAGGCGTCTCTCGCCCTGCTGCTCGACCAAGAACCCGATCGGCTGCTGATCGAGCCGACGGGTCTCGCCGCGCTCTCGGGTATCCTCGACGCGCTCGACCGACCGGAGTTCCGCGACAAGGTCGATGTTCGCAGCACCCTCTGCCTGCTCGACCCGACGACGGCAGAGATCGACCGGAAGCAGGAAGAGGTCGCAGACCAGATCGAGGCTGCCGACGTCATGCTCGCGAGCCGAAGCGATCTCTCCACTCCCGAACAACTCGATGCCTTCGCGGCCTGGGCCGAAGGCCTCTTCCCGAGCAAGACGTACGTCGGCCAGATCGCGCGAGGGCGCGTCGACGCTGAGCTTCTCGACCTCGTGGCCAACCGCCTGGGCCCAGCCCCTCGCGGCGACTACCGCCACGGCACCGATCACCACCATCACCACGACCACGACCACGACCACGACCACGACCACGACCACGACCACGAAGATCATCACACCGAGTCCAATGGCGAAAGCGAGGACCTGTCAGGGACGCCGATCGAGCGCCGTGCGCACCTTTCAACCGAGACATCGACGATCGGCTGGATCTGCAGCCGTGACCTCGTCTTCGAGGAAGAGCGCGCCGTCCGCTTCCTCGCTCGGCTGACGGCACTACCGGGCGCTCGACGAACGAAGGCGGTGCTGAGAACCGAGGACATCTGGTGGAGTTTCAACTTCACCCCGAAGGTCCGCGACGCGCGGCCCACGGCCTACCGAACCGACTCTCGGATCGAGGTCGTTCTGCAGGGGGACGGGGTCCAAGACCTCGACGAACTCGATCACGCGCTTCGCGACGCTCTCCTCCAGGAAGGCGAGATTCAGACTTGACCTCGGCCCCCGGAAACAAGATTTCGAGCGGCACCCTTCTCCTGCGCACGGCCGGTCTGCTCGCGGTCCTCGGTGGACTTCTCAACGCGGTCAGCGACTACCTGCTGCAGGGCGGTCTGGTTGCCCGAAAGGCGGTCAACACCTACGAGTTTCTGCCCGAGGCCCCTTTCGACCTCGTTTTCGTCGGGAGCCTCGTCGGAAACGCGGCGATCCCACTCTGGCTCTTGGGCTTTCTCCCGGTCTACGTCGCGCTCGCTCCCGCAGGTCGCTGGCTCGCGCTACCGCCGGTGGTCGTGCTCGGCTACACGTTTTCCCTGTTCGCCGGCTACCACGGGTCGTATGCCCTCTACGCCGCAGGCTTTCAGGCGACAGACTCCGCTGCCGTACCCCTCGCAGAGCCGATGACGACCCTGACAGAGCGGCTCCACGCCTACCACGATGCTCTCCTTGGGGTCATCGGCCCGCCGAGTGTGATGGGCAGCGTCTGGTTCGCCGTCGCGGTGCTGTCGGGCAAGTCGCGCTTCGCTCGCTGGATGGTCGTACTGGCTCCGATCGTCGCACCTCTGACGCAGCCCCTCGTCGAGATGCTGCCGGCGCCGTACGGCGGCTTCATTCGGCCGGCATGGTCGACCTCGCTGTTCACGCTTCTCTTCCTCGTTGCCACGCTGCTCACGTGGAACGTCGAGATCGATCTGAGAGTGCGAAGCTCCGCCCGGACGGACGCCCGGAAGACGTGACGAACACGCAGGCCGCAGCGAGCACCATCCCCAGCGGCCGCCGGTCAACAGAGGAGCCGCCGGCGAACGCCGTCGGCCGTCAGAACTGCAGGACGCCCGAGCTGCCCTTGAGTAGCACTTCGTCCTGACGCTCGGCGGAGAGAAGAACGACGGCGACTTCTTCGACGCCCGGCAGCAGCTCACTCCAGCTGAAAGTGGCTTTGGAGCCGGCGATCGAGCGCTTGCAGTTCACCGACCACTGCATCTCCACATCGCTGTGGCTGTGCTCTTCCTCGGCGTGGTCGTGATCACCGTGATCGTCGTGGTGATCACCATGATCGTCGTGATCACCGTGATCGTCGTGATGGTCGCCGTGATCGTCGTGATGATCACCGTGATCACCGTGATCACCGTGATCACCGTGATCACCATGTGAGTCGGAGGAGATCTTCTCGAAGCTGCAGCCGAGCTTGCTGTCGAAAGCCAGCGCGCTGGAGATCTGCTGCTCGACACGGCGAAGGCCCGCAGCTTGCTGCTCGCGCTCTGCGTCGTTCTTGGGCTCGTGCTCGAAACCGTACACCGACTCTGCAGGAACGATCAGCTCGACGACGAGCTCCTGGTCGGTCTCGATCGCGACGTTGAGATCGGCCTTGCCGTGCTCGTGTGCAGCGTGTTGCGCTGCGGCAGGCGAAAGAACAGTCAGAGTGAGAGCGGCTGAGCCGAAGAGACGGACGATCTTGATCACGGCGGAGCTCCTTGCGTTGAGTCGGTCAGCGGTAGATTTCTGCGGAGTCGCCCGCCAGCTCGAAGCCAACGGCCCCGTAGGGGCTCCTGGTATTGACGACCTTCAGTTTGCCGGTGACCCAAAGAGGATCCCAGCCCCATGGGTCGATCGGCTTGGCACCGGCCTTGAGCTTGACGTGGATCAGCTGATTCGGCGGCGGAGTCGGCTCGTGAATGCAAGCCCCAACCCACGGGGCGAGCAGGAACTCCATCCCTTCCTCGTCGAGAGGAACGACGTAGCCCGGAATCTTCACGGTCTCGTTGACGTAGACATCGAGCTCGGGGCCGGGCTTACCCGTCTCCACGTTCAGCTGAGCCAGAACGTCCCATCCCACCTTTGGAGCACCGATCCCTGCGTCCTCGACGCCCGCGCCCATGGCGAACGCTGTCGAAGGCAGCGTGCGGGGGCTGTAGAAGTAGAAGAGCGTCGCCAGGCTGGTGACCAGCAGCAGCATGTTCGACAGCTTGTTCTTGGTTCGCGGACTCTCAGGCGGAGTCTTCGGTTGCTCGGGGTTCGCGGTGCTCATGGTGGACCCATCCTCAGGCTTTGGGTTGGTGAAAATGGGTGTTGACATCGCTGTAATGACAATGGATTCTCAGGAAAATGTCAATCGCGCAAAACCCTGACCCGGCTGGCGGTGACGCCTCCGTGATCGCAGTCGAGAGTCTACAGTTTTCATACGGCCGGGAGCAGCCAACGGTTCTCGACATCGAGGAGTTCACGCTGGGCAAAGGCGAGCGCGTTTTCGTCTACGGCCCCAGTGGCTGCGGCAAGACGACGCTGCTCGGCGTTCTAGCCGGAGTGCTCGAAGCGGACTCTGGTGCCGTGCGCATCCTGGGCGAGGACCTGACGTTGCTCTCCGCTGCGCGCCGAGACGCCTTCCGCGCAGACCACATCGGCTACATCTTCCAGATGTTCAATCTTCTGCCGTATCTGAGCGTGCTGGACAACATCCTGTTGCCCGTGACGATGAGCAAAGCGCGACGCTCCCGCCTCGAAGGCACCGCAAAAAGCGACGCGCGCGCTCTCGCCGAACAGCTCGACCTAACCAGCCGCCTCGAGGCGCTCGGCGGCGAGCTCAGCGTGGGCCAGCAACAGCGCGTCGCCGCGGCACGGGCGCTCATCGGTAGCCCAGAGTTGATCATCGCCGACGAGCCCACCTCCGCTCTCGACACCGACCGTCGCACGGCCTTCCTCGAGCTGCTCTTCGAGCAGTGCAAGGCGGTCGGCGCCAGCCTGCTCTTCGTCAGCCACGACCGCACGCTCGAAGGCATGTTCGATCGCGTGCTCGAGCTCCCTGACATCAACCGAGCGAGGGTCTCGGAATGATCCTCAAACTCTCGCTCTCGTCCCTCAAGAGTCGCAAACTCGCGACGTTTCTGACGATTCTCTCGCTCGCTCTGTCCGTGGCTCTCTTCCTCGGCGTCGAACAGGTGCGCACCGGAGTCCGCGAGAGCTTCTCCAACACGATCAGCGGTACAGACCTGATCGTCGGCACCCGCGTCGGCCAGCTGCAGCTGATCCTCTTCACCGTCTTCGGGATCGGCTCGACGCCGGCCAACATCTCCTACAGCACCATGGAGAGGTACCAGGAGCATCCCGCGGTCGACTGGACGGTGCCCTTCTCGCTCGGCGACAGCCATCGCGGCTTTCGCGTCGTCGGCACGACCGAGGAGTACTACGAAAAGTACCGCTACCGGAAGAGCCGCGGCATCGAGATCGCGACGGGCGGAGTACCGGTCGGAACCCTCGATGCAGCCGTCGGCTACCAGGTCGCTCGCGAGCTCGACTACGAGGTCGGCGACGAGATCATCATCACGCACGGGATCTCAGGCATCGCCGGGATCTCGGACCACGACGACTCTCCCTTCACGATCGTCGGCATTCTCGACCGGACGGCGACTCCGATCGACCGGACCGTCTACATCTCGCTCGAAGGGATGGAGTACATCCACGACGGCGGCCCACCGACGATCGGCACAAGCCCGCCGTCCGAGGGAGGCGCCAGCGCGGAATTGGGGCCGGCACCCGCGTCTCCGCCGCAAGCCGACAAGCCCCCAGCCGAGGCGATCACCGCTTTCTTCGTCGGCGTGAAGTCGCGGATCGACACTCTACGTCTCCAGCGCGAGATCAACACGGACAAGACGGAGCCCTTGCTCGCGATCATCCCGGGCGTCGCGCTGGCGGAGCTCTGGCGTGGCATCGACCTCGCCGATACCGGTCTCAAGGTGATCGTCGCCCTCGTCGTGCTCGTCGGGCTGCTCGGCATGCTCATCTCGCTGCTGTCAACCCTGAACGAGAGACGTCGCGAGATGGCGATTCTTCGCGCTCTGGGTGCGCGACCGCGCGTCATCGCCTTCCTTCTCGTCATCGAGGCCGGGCTGCTGAGTGTCGGCGGAGTCCTGCTCGGGCTCGCGCTGAACTACGGCTTGCTCCTGATCGCGCAACCCCTCGTCGAGAGCGCCTTCGGCTTGGCCCTCCCGATCCGCCCGCCGAGCGAGTTCGAGCTCTGGGTCCTACTCTTCGTCGTCGTGGCTGGAACCTTCGCGGGGCTCGTGCCGGCGCTGCGCGCCTATCGCAACGCCCTGTCCGACGGCCTTGCGATGCGCGTCTGAGAGAGCGAGAGAGTTCCAGCCCGTTGAGGGGCTACCACTTCTCGTTCTTGCCGAGCCCCTCGGTGAAAGGCACGGTGGCACTCGCCCTCATCGAAAACCCGACGGCTCCCCAGGGGCTGTCGCTTTCCGTGACGCGCAGATGGCCGACGATCCAGACGGGATCCGGAGACCAGAGATCGACGGCCACGTTGCGTCCCTCGTTCATCTCGACGAGGACCATCTGATTGGCGGCCGGCGGCGGCAGATGAACACAGGCACCGAAGTTGGGGACGAGCAGGAAGGTCGACGCCGCAGTCAGCGAGTCCTCGAAGGGCACGATGAAGCCCGGCAGCCGGACCTCCGGTCCGAGCAGCGGTTCGAGCTCCGGCGCCACCGAGCCGGTGACGATGTCGAGACCGTTCAGCACGCGCCAGTCGGCGCGAGGCAGCCCCGAGGGCCCCTCTTCTCCACCGCACCCGGCGCACAGGAGCAGGCAGAAGAGCGTCAGGGCACAGAGCTGATGCCTCGCCGAGCGACGTGGAAAGGAGTGGGGCTGGGGCATGGGCGCGTCGGCCTCAGGGGACTGGAGAGATCCGAAAGACTGGGGAGATCCGAGAGACTGGCACTGCTTCGGCCGAGGGGTGAGTCTCGGCGGCGGTCAGTCCCGAGAATACACGCGGCCCGCGGAGTTCGAACGCTTTGGGTCAATGTGAGCCCGTCGCAGGACGCCGCGCGAGCTCGAGGGCGGTGGTGATCAGCTCCTCCGTAAGGCCCTTCAGATCCTCGCACTCCGGCAACGCCTCGGACTCGATGAGGCCGCAGCCGTCGATCATGACCGACATGAGAGCGCCGCGTCGCAGCGCCTCCGTCCTCTCGAGCGAAGGGTTGATCGCCAGAATCAGCTCGCCGAGCACCTCACGGTACCCAGCAAAGAACTGGCTCTGCGCTTCGGCCACCGCAGGCTCGGTCTGGGCCATGGCCCAGAACTGGACCTCCAGTCGATGGACAAGACGCCACTCACCACTCTTCGGTGTTCGGATCCAGCGGATGAGGTCCGCCAGCAGCTCTTCGGGGCTGCCCTCTTCTTCGGCGAACTCAGCCAGGTACGCGTCGTAGTGCTCGACGATGTCGTCGGCCAGGGCCTGGACGAGATCCGCCTTGCTCGGAAAGTGGTACTGGAGCGACGCGAGCTTGATCCCCACTTCGTCCGCTACGCGACGCATGGTCAACGCCGCGGGCCCCCTTTCCGCCAGAGTGTGCCGAGCCCGCTCGATGATCTCCTGGCGACGGCTCTTCTTGGGCTCAGCGCTCTGAGGGCTCCGACTGCTCTGAGTGCTTCTCATTCGCTTCCAGGGGACCTCCGCTGAGCTTCATGGTAGCGCGCACACGAAGCCCCCTGGCGCGGAACTTCGCCGACTCAGGCGCTGCCGCCCTGCCGCTCGCGCAGGCGGCTCTCGAGCGGGGTTACGCCGGGGCCGGGGAGCAGCTCCTTGTGAAATAGCATCCAGCGGATCCGACCCAAGTCCCGCCGCAGCGAGGAGACCCATGACGCATCCACTCGATCCGCTCTCGGCGGAGGAAATCCAACGTGCCGTCGCGTGCTTTCGCGAACACCACGACGACGATCAGGCCTTCTTCTCCTCCATCGGTCTCGTCGAGCCTCCAAAGAGCAGCGTCAAGGCCGGAGAAGGCCCTCCACGCGTCGCACGACTCCTGGGCGTCGACCAGAGCGCTGACGGCGGCTTTGCCGCCGACGTCGACTTGGATGCAGGCTCGACCACCGTCGCTCGACTGTCGGGGAACGCTCAGGCACCCTACGGCTACGCCGACCTCGAGCTGGCGGTGGTGCTGACGAAGCAGAACGAAGAGTGGCTGAAAGCCGTGGCGGCTCGCGGAATCGACGTCGCCACCCAGGAGGCGCTCGAGCTCATTCAGATCGATCCCTGGCCGGCGGGCGGGTTCGTGCACGAAGCGATACCCCAAGGGCACCGGGCCGTTCGCTGCATTGCCTTCGTCAAGGACGACGCCACAGACAACGCCTATGCGCGCCCTGTCCACGGACTCATCGCACACGTCGACGTCACGGCTCGGCAGGTCGCAGCGATCGAAGACCTCGGTGTCGTGCCGATGCCTCGAGCCGGCGGGCGTTTCGACGCAGCGCACCAGACGTCGAAACGCGACGATCTCAAAGAGCTGTCGATCACCCAGCCCGACGGTCCGAGCTTCGAGGTCGACGGCTACCGCGTGAAGTGGCAGGGCTACGAGTTCCGCGTCGGCGTGCACCCCGTCAACGGCCTCGTTTTACACCAGCTGTCGCTGCGCGAGCGTCCGATCCTCTACCGCGCCGCCCTCTCCGAAATGGTCGTGCCCTATGGCGACAGCGACCCGATGCACTGCTGGAAACACGTGCTCGACGCCAGCGAGTACAACATGGGGCAGCTCATCAACTCGCTCAGGCTGGGCTGCGACTGTCTGGGCGAGATCTACTACTTCGACATCGATCAGGTCACGCACCAGGGCGAGGCACGCACCGTCGAGAACGCCATCTGCATGCACGAAGAGGACTTCGGCATCCAGTGGAAGCACTTCGATCGCGCGGCCCAGCTCAGCGAGGTGAGGCGGTCGAGGCGCCTGGTGATCTCCTCGATCTTCACCATCGGCAACTACGACTACGGCTTCTACTGGTATCTGTATCTGGACGGCACGATTCAGATGGAGATCAAACTGACCGGCATCGTCGGCGTCAGCGCCGCGACGGACAGCATCGAGAACGCGGGCCAGTCGCCGCTGATCTCGCAGGAGCTCTCCTCACCGGTCCACCAGCACGTCTTCTGCTTCCGCCTCGACTGGGAGCTGGACGGCGGCACCAACTCGCTCTACGAGAGTCAGATCGAAGTCCTGCCCCGCAACGACGACAACCCCGAAGGCACGCAGTTTCGTTCGATCTCTCGGCACCTCAGAGACGAGGCGAGCGCGAAGCGCAACATCGCTCCCGAAGTGTCGCGCACCTGGAAGGTCACGAACCCGGCCTCGAAGAACGGCGTCGGTCACCCCGTCGCCTACAAGCTTCTGCCCATGGCGTCACCGCTCCTCTTTGCGCACGCAGACTCGCAGGTGACGCGTCGCGCCGGCTTCGGCAAGCACCACATCTGGGCGACTCCCTACGTCGACGGCGAGCTGTTCGCTGCCGGCCCCTACACCGTGATGCACGAGGGGCAGGGCGGCCTTCCTGACCTTACGGCTCACAACCGCGACATCAGCGACTGCGACCTCGTCCTCTGGCATACCGTCGCCGCGACCCACGTTCCAAGGCCGGAAGACTGGCCCGTGATGCCGGTGGAATACTGCGGCTTCCATCTCATCCCGTTCGGTTTCTTCGACGAGAATCCGACGCTCGACCTCCCGCCCCAGTGCCGCAAGGCTTGACCTCGACGCTGCCGAGCGGCCGACGAATCCACGAAAGAGCGAAGAGAGGCAAACAGTGACCAAGACCGGCTTCGTCTGGCAGGAACGCTTCATGTGGCACTTCACCGGCCCCGCGGCCGGTACCTACCCCGTCCGCGGCGATCTGCAGCCGGGCGTGCACGTCGAGAACGCTGAGACGAAGCGCAAGCTGAAGAACCTCCTCGATGCCTACGAAGTGACTCCGAGGCTGCACTCGCTGGCCTGCAGCGAAGCGACGGACGACGATCTTCTGCGCTTTCACACCGAGGAGTACGTTGCCAGGATCCAAAGCCTGAGCGATGCAGGCGGTGGCGACGCTGGTGAATTCACTCCCTTCGGCCCCGGGTCAGCCGAGATCACGCGCCTCGGCGTTGGCGGAACGACGGCCGCGATCACCGCGGTCGCGAGAGGCGAGGTCGACAACGCCTACGCCCTCGTGCGCCCCCCTGGCCATCACGCCGAGCGAGACCGCGGCCGAGGCTTCTGCATCTTCAACAACATCGGCCTCGGCATCCTGAGCGCTCTGGATGCTGGACGTGTCGATCGCGTCGCCGTCGTCGACTGGGACGTACATCACGGCAACGGCACGCAGCAGGCCTTCTACGAGCGCGCCGACGTTCTCACCATCTCGCTGCATCAGGACAGGCTCTACCCCGCCGACTCAGGGCAGCCGGAGGAGATCGGTGAAGGGGACGGTCAAGGCTTCAACCTGAACGTGCCGCTCCCGGCAGGCTGCGGCGGTGACGCCTATCTGGCAACGATGGATCAGGTCGTGCTGCCGGCGCTTCACGCCTTCGCGCCGTCGCTGATTGTCGTAGCCAGCGGCTACGACGCTGGCTACTTCGACCCCATGAGTCACATGATGGTGATGGCAAGTCACTTCCGACAGATGACCCAGAAGATGTTGGAAGCGGCGCGCGAGCTCTGCGACGGTCGTCTCGTCGTCAACCACGAGGGCGGCTACTCGGACTTCTATGTGCCGCTGTGTGGACTTGCGGTGATCGAAGAACTGAGCGGCATCGAGACTCCCGTCCGCGATCCCTTCGCCGGCACCGAGCAGATTCCCAACCAGCT
>JBCCLJ010000142.1:0-19008 GCA_039026915.1 Acidobacteriota bacterium | reverse complement strand
TCATCTTCAGCAGGAAGAGGCCGCGCAGGAGGTCGAGTCTGAGGTCTCGACCGTTCTCGACCCGGCTGAGTCCTGGCCTCGTTCCGCTGGAGTCTGTCGCCGTGTCGTTCAGGACGTCTCCTTGCACCGGGCACGCTCCCCGCAGCTTGCCTCTTCCAACTTCGCCCTCATGGGAAGCAACGGGAAGAGCCGAGCAAGCGGGTCATCGCTCTCTTGGGGATCCGATTCCTTCAGCGTGCCGAAAGACGCAGTAGCCACTCCCTACCAAGGAGCTTTCGATGACTCAGAGCTCTCCGACACGGGTGACACGGCCGTTGCCCGCCCGCTCAGCGGACGGCGGATCCGATTTCTCTCGCCCCAAGACGTTGCTGGGCGGGCTCGGTTGGCTGTTGCTCGTCTACGGAGCCGCGGCGATCGCGGGCCTTGGATCGGTCGAAGCGGCGCCTTTCTACCGCTCTCTGGAGCAGCCCAGCTGGGCGCCAGCGCCGTGGCTCTTCGGCCCGGTCTGGTCGGTCCTCTACACCGGCATGGCGGTCGCCGCCTGGCTCGTCTGGCGCCGATCCTCCTCAGGGAGTCGCTCGGCTCTCGCTCTCTTCCTGGTCCAGTTGGCCGTCAACGCGCTCTGGTCGTGGCTCTTCTTCGCCTGGAAGCAGGGTGGCCTGGCGTTCGCCTGCATCGCTCTGCTCGTCGTCCTGGTCGCGGCCACGGCGGTGCAGTTCTGGCGGCACAGCCGAATCGCCTCGACGCTCCTCTGGCCTTACCTCGGTTGGGTCGCTTTCGCCTCCGCTCTGAACCTGGCGATGTGGCGACTCAACCCGTCTTTCCTCTGAGCGACGCGCTGGCCGGGGGCCGTCCGGAAGCGAGCCGTGGGGTCATAGGATCCTCGGCATGCGCAAGTCCCTCCTGGTCGCGACCGCACTGGCAGCGATCGCAGCCGCCGTTCTTCTCCTTTTTCGGCCGCCCTCGACGGATGCGGCGCCGGCGCGAGACGCCGTTCTGGCGATTCAGACCGACCTGAGGCGCTCAGCCTCGGTGGACGACGAGGTGCTGCCGTCTCCCGACAGGCCTCCCAACATCGTTCTCGTCGTCGCCGACGATCTCGGCTGGCGTGACGTCGGCTACCACCAGAGCGAGATCCGCACGCCGACGATCGACCGGTTGGCCGGCGCCGGCGTGACGCTCGGTCGTTTCTACGCTCATCCAACCTGTAGCCCGACGCGCGCTGCGCTGATGACGGGCAGGTCACCGCTGCGTCTGGGAATCCTCAATCCGCTCTCCAAGAACAACCCCACCGGGCTGCCGCTCACCGAGACGACGGTTGCCACTCGTCTTCGAGACAACGGTTATCAGACGGCTCTGATCGGCAAATGGCATCTCGGTCCCCGCAATCTCTCGTACCACCCGAATGCCCGTGGCTTCGACCACTTCTACGGGAATCTGACCGGCGGCGTCGGCTACTACGACAAGGTGCACGGCGGCGGCTACGACTGGCAGCGCAACGGCAAGACGGTGCGTGAGGAGGGGTACACGACGCACCTCCTAGCGGAAGAGGCGGTTCGTTGGATCCGGGGCAGAGACCCGGATCGCCCTCTTTTCCTCTACGCCGCTTTCGGAGCCCCGCACCTGCCGAACGAAGCGCCGCCCCAGTCGATCGCCCTCTACTCGAAGATCGAAGACGAGCGACGGCGCCTACACGCGGCCATGGTCAGCGAGCTCGACGAGGCGATCCGTCGGATTCACCAGACGATCGTCGAGGAAGGCCTGGAGCGGGAGACTCTGATCTGGTTCCTGAGCGACAACGGCGGCATGGTTCCCAAGAACCCGCTGCGCCATCTGCCGGAGCCGTTCTTCACGCCGGCTCTCGAGATGCGCTTCGGCGTCGATGCCTCGCCGATGTTTGCCGATTTTGCTCGCACGAATCTTCGTGCCGGCGGTTCGGACAACCGCCCCTTCCGCGGCGGCAAGCAGACCGTCCTGGAGGGCGGCGTGCGGGTCCCCTCGTTCCTCTCCTGGCCCGGCGTGCTGGGGCCGGCGCGCTTCGACTACATGGCGACGGTGCAGGACGTCACGCCGACTCTTCTCAAGATTGCGGGCGTGGTCGACGACGCGCAGAGCTTCGATGGGCGCTCGCTGTGGACGGCGCTGCGAATCGACCGTCCGGCACCGCCTCTCGAGTTCATCGTTCGGGAAGCGGCGGTCACCGACTCGACGGCGGTCTATCGCTACCCCTTCAAGCTCATCCTCCGCGCCGGAGAGCCGAAGCAGCTCTACCACCTGGAACGCGATCCGCTGGAGTCCGAGAACATCCTGCGTGAGGAGCCGAGAGTGGTCGACGAATTGACGCAGTTCTTCCAGGAGTTCCCGAAAGGGCCCGAAGTCTCGCTACCGCTGCAGACCGTCGTCGACGACCCGGACTACTTCGGTGGAGAGGAGGACCGGACGCCCTGGGCGGAGCAGGCCTACAGAGAGTGAGTGGCGCTCGGCGATCCGGGCAAGGGCCTAGCCGCAGACCGAACGCGTCATCTCGGCCAGCGCTTCCTCGGCCGGTCCCAGACCCATCTCGGCGCGTCGTACATCGACGTTCTCCGGATCCTCGAGCGGTCGCAGCTCGAGCTTGCCCTCGTCGTTGCACTCCCAGTCGGGCTGCGTTCCGTAGCGCTGCTTGCGATCGTGGTTCACCGCGACGCGGTCGAAGAGGTAGGCGTAGTCCTCCTTGCGGACGCCGCCGTTGTCGAGGTACTTCTCCATGCGTTCGAGAACCAGCGCCTGAAAGGCCGGATCGTCGTCGGCGTGCTGCACGAGGATCCAGGCGTGCTGGTCGAAACGTGCGCCGAAGCGGTGACGGTCGATCCAGTCATAGGTCTCGAGGAGCTTCTTGATCTGCGACGTGGAGTTGTCGTCGACGGCAGTCGCGCGCGCCACGGCGAGTCGACGCGCCCAGAAGTCGGCGCCTTCCTCGTCGTCGGTGCGGCTTCCCAAATAGGCCTGGCGTGCCGCCTGATCCTCGGACCAGAGGCGAGCAATGAGCTCCTGAACCCGCCGTATCTCCGGGTCGTCGGAGGTCGGCCGCGCGGCGCGGCGCGAAACGCTCTTGAGCACCTTGTCGTAGAGCTGGCCGTCCTTCTGGGCTCCCTTCTCGAAGGTCTTACGGCAGGCCTTCTTGCCGTCGGTTGCAAGAGCTACCCGCGTGCCCGCGGCTGCCAGGATCACCGCTTCCATCGTGCTGCCTTCGGGAAGTTCGAGGCTCTCGCCCAGCATCGCTTCGAAGTCCGGGAGGTCCGGCTCGGTATCGCCAAGAGCGAAACGCCAAGAGCAGTAGTCGTGGCTTCGGGCCGCGTCGGCATCGGAGAGCAGGGGTTCGATGGCCTCCTCTGCCGCCGCGGGAGGAGCGGCAGCGAGTGCCAGAAGGGCGAGAAGGGGGAGAGTGGATCTCATCGCGTCGAGCTTGTTCATCGTGGGGGATACGGCCCGCTGCAGGGCGGGTTGCAACTTTTCCGAATGAATTAGGACTTTGCTGCGTTCGAGCAGGACTTGCTCCCACTCGGCGGTCAGTCGGTGGGTTCCTTCTCCACGATCTCTCGCAGGTATCGAAAGAGCTGGCGGGCGGCGGCCGGCGGCTTCTCGAGCTCGCGCTCTTTGCGCGCCTTGCGGACCAGGGTTCGCAGGTGGGTCCGGTCGCAGGCCGGAAAGCTCTCTGCGAACGCGGCGATCTCGGCATCCTTCGCGAGCAGCCGATCGCGCCAGTCCTCGGCGGCGTGCAGCTGCTCGACGGCCTCCGCGTGCGGCTCCAGAGCGCGCGACAGAGCGCCTCGGATCGCCTCGACGTCCTCGCGATCGAGCAACGACTGCAGGCGGCGGAACTGCCTCTGCTGCGCCGTGCGTTTGAGGCGCTGTGCCTCCAGGATGGCGTCACGTGTCATCTCTGAGAGCGGCACGCGCGCGAGCTCGCCCTCGCTGAGTTTGGCCAACTGCTGACCGAGCGCCTTCAGCTCGCGAAACTCGCGCTTCTTCTGCGTGCGGCTCTTTTCGACCTCGTCCTTCATGACAGGTCGATTCTAGGGGCCTCGCCCTACCAGCCGCCGAAGCGCGGCCACCGCTCTTCGATCTCACCGCTCGGTCCGAGGACTTCGTAGGCCTCGTGCTGGGCGGCGGTAGCGCAGGCGTGATTGGGAAGGACGCGCAGTCTCGTACCGACCGGTAGCTCGAGGGCGGGGCGATCCGAGCCGGGCCAGGCGGTGACGATGCCGTGCTCCTGGTTCGCCGACGAGACGACGAGATCGTCGAGAGGAACTCCGGCCTCGTCGCAGACGAGACCGAAGAAACGGTCGACCGGCTGGGAGGCCGTGCTGCGGTCGGGAGAGAGCGCCATCCATCCGGCGTCGATGATCGTCCAGCCACGGGACTTCTGATGACCAATGACCGTCGTCAGCACGGACAGAGCGATGTCGTCGACACCGCAGACGCCGACGCCCGCCTGGAAGAGATCGCAGAAGGCGTAGACGCCGGCGCGGACTTCCGTCACGCCCTCGGGCTCGCTCATGGTCAGAGCGGTCGGCGTCGAACCGACGCTGACGATGGGGCAGGGGAAGCCGTTCTGCTCGAGGAGGCGCGCGAGCCGTACCGTGTCGTCGCGCTCGGCGACGGCGTGGCGCGAGGCTTCCTCACGGTTGCGGGACCGATAGCTCTCTCCGGCGTGCGTGAGGATGCCGGCGAGGCAGTCGGCTTCGTCGAGCAGGGCGGCGAGTTGCAGCAGAGTCTCCTCGTCGTCGGGAGCGACGCCGCTGCGATGGCCGTCGACGTCGATCTCGATCAACGTGGGGATGGCACGCCCGCTCGCTCCGGCCTCCGTGGCGATCGCCTTCGCGGAGACCTCGTTGTCGACCAGCACCTTGAGATCGGCACCGGCTTCACGAAGGCGCTGGACGCGCGCGATCTTCTGCGGGGCGATGCCGACCGCGTAGAGGAGATCGGTGATGCCGGCGCCGGCGAAGCGCTCGGCCTCGGCGAGCGTCGAGACGGTCGCGGGACCCTTCGGCGTCGGCAGCAGGATGCGGGCAGCCTCGACGCTCTTCACCGTCTTGAGGTGCGGGCGAAGGACGGTTCCGGTGCCTTCGAAGCGCTGACGCAGGCGCGCAGCGTTGCGCTCCAGGCGTGCTCGGTCGAGCAGCAGGCAAGGTGTCGTGAGCTCGGGGTCGGAGAGTTTCATACCGTGCTCAGTCTCCTTCGCTCGAGCCGGGACGTGCGAGGACCGAGCCGATCAGCTCGCCGGTGGCGCGCCCGTCGCGCACTGCGGCGCGACCGCCGATCAAGACGTGGAGCACGCCGCTGCTCGCCTGATGCGGTTTCATGAAGGTCGAGTTGTCGCCGATCGTCTCGGGGTCGAAGACGACGAGGTCGGCGAGGGCCCCGACGCGCACGGTGCCGCGGTCCTCGAGCCCGAGAATGCGTGCCGGCAGGGAGGTGCCGGCGCGCACGGCGTGCTCGAGGCTGACCGCGCCCTGCTCGCGTACGTAGCGACCGATCTTGCGAGGAAAGGTCCCCCAGTAGCGAGCGTGCACGGTGGGGCCGTCCTCTGGAAGGGCGACACCGCCGTCGGAGGCCGTCGCCACCCACGGGCGAGCCATCAGCTTCTGCATGTCCTCCTCGGCGAGCGAGAACGAGCGCAGGCGTGCGCCGCCGGGGCGATCTCGATAGCCCTCGAGCTGGAGAGCGATGGCCATCGATTCGGCGTCGATGCTGCGCACGGCCGCGAGCTCGGCGAGGGACTGCCCGATGAAGCTCTCGTCGGGGTAGTCGAAGACCACGATGCGCTCGGCTCCGCCGCGAAAGGCGAGAGCGTGGCTGATGTCGGCGCGCACCGTCTCGGTCAGTTCGGGATCTTCGAGAGTCAGCTCGAGCAGGACGGCGGGGTCGGCATCGCTCGTGGCGCCGTCGGGTCGAGTTCGCGCCCAGGCGGGAATGAGAACGAGCGCGCCGTCGCTGCCGCTCGAGGCGTACGGATACTGATCGCCGTACACCTCGACGCCGCGGCTGCGTGCGGCCTCGACGAGCTCGATGACCTCTTTGCTCTGGCCCCAGTGCGTCGTGCCGCGGACCTTCATGTGGGTCATCACGCCGACCGTACCGGTGCGCTCCGCGATCTCGATGATCTCTCGGTAGGCGTCGAGGAGCTGCGGCGGCTTCGGCAGGTCCTGGCTCGGAACCCACCACATGGGAGCGCTCGTCTCGGAGCGGATGTGGGAGATGTGCACGGCTCCGAGGTCGGACGCTGCGTCCATGAGCGCAACGAGCTCTTCGGTGGCGCTCCAGCGTCCTGGAACGTACTCCAATCCGCTCGTCAGACCGAAGGCGCCCTCACCGAGCGCCGCGCGCACCGCGTTCTGCATTTTGGTGATCTCTTCTGGAGTGGCCGCGCGACGGTGGTCCGCGCCCATTGCGAGCAGGCGAATCGTGTTGTGAGCCGCCATGAGGGCGACGTTGACGCCGACTCCGGGATCTTCGAGCTGCTTTCTCTGATCGGCGATCGAGATGGGCGGGCCGCTGCCGTCGGGATTGACGACGATGGTCGTGACGCCCTGGGTGACGATGTTCTCGGCGCGCCGGCGTGCGACGTCGGGCGACCGCAGACCGCCGTTGGCGCCGTTGAAGTCGTCGGCATGTGAGTGAAGGTCGATGAAGCCCGGCGCGACGATCGCTCCGTCGACGTCGATCTCTTCGCGGGCCGGGCCGAGCTCACCGCTGCGCCGTATCTCGACGATGCGTCCGTCGCGAATGCCGACATCGGCTCGAAACCAAGGGTTGCCGGTGCCGTCGAGCACGCGGCCGCCGCGGATCGCCAGATCGAGTTCCGGCTCCTGGGCGAGTCCGATGGGCAGTCCAGCGAACGCGAGCAGAGTGAGCACGAGCAACGTGTGCCGGTGACTTTGGGACATGGACCTTCTCCAGTGGGCCGTTTGTCTTGATGTCTAATTACTTGATGTCGAGACGGTAGAGTATAGGATCTCTCGCGTCACCCCCGATTCTCGCCCGAGCGCGGCGGCCCGCCGTGGCTCTTTGGAGGGCTCCGATGAGACTGCGACTCCTTTCGGCACTTCTGTTGGCCTTTGGCGCCATCTCTCCTGCATCGTTCGCTCAAGTCGGCGCCGAGGCGCCCGTCGAGATCGAGGCTGCAGCTCCCGTGCGGACCCAGTTCGATGCCGCAGCGGTCGAGGCGTGGGCAGAGAGCTTCTTTGCTCCCCTCATCGAGGACAAGCGACTCACGGGAGCGTCCTTCGGCCTCGTGCAGGACGGCGAGGTCGTCTTTCTGCGTGGCTGGGGGCACGAGGATCTCGGTCGCGGCGTCGAGCTCGATCCCCTACGCACCCTCTTTCGCATGTGCTCGACCTCCAAGACCTTCACCGCGACGTCGCTCATGCAGCTCGTCGAGCGCGGCGCGATCGCCTCGCTCGACGACCCGGTGAACCGCTACGCCAAGCGCTTCCAGCTGCCGCCGCCCTTCGGCGACCAGGTGACGCTTCGTCAGCTGATGACGCACAGCTCTGGCATGGCGGGCCACTTCACGCCGCAGGGCACGCAGATCGATCACCCCGTGCCGGTGAGCGAGGCCGAGGTCGCGAAGATGTTCCGCGAGAACATCGAGCGCCCGCCCGGCACGATCGGTCAGTACGCCAATCTCGGAGTCGCGCTCGAGAGCGTCGTCATCGAGGATCTCAGCGGCAAGACCTTCGCCGACTACATCACCGAGGAGATCTACCTCCCGCTGGGTATGGCGGACGCTCTCGTGCATCATGAGACGGCGGTCCCGGATCGGCTGGCACAGCCCTACGGCATCTTCGCCGACGGCTCGCTGCAGGCGGTGCCCTTCTACCCGAAGCATCCGCTCACGGCGGCCTCCGGAGGTGTCGTCGCGACGCCGCGCGACATGCTCCGCTACGCCGCCTTCCATGCTGATGAAGAGGCGCTGAGCCATCCGGAGCTGCTCTCTGCCGAAGGCCGCCAGGAGCTGCATCGCAAGCACTTCGGCCATCATCCTGGTGACCCGGGGATCGGCCTGCACTTCTACCCGTCGGTCTGGGGCGGTGAGCGCTTCGCTTCGCACGGCTGCGGCCTCCCCGGTACGACGAGTCTGCTGGGAGTCCTCCCCGAAAGCCGAGCGGGCATCGTCTACTCGCTGCTGGCTGCGGGGCCGTCCCCTTCGGCGGGAGACGTCGTCGGGCGTCTTTTCGGACGAGGGCGGCTGGTCGGCGATCAGGGACCGGGGTCCGGCGGTTTCTCCAACCCGGGCGACGCGTTCCTCGAGAAGTTCGTCGGCCCGGAGGAGTTGCCCGAAGCGGGCTCGGAAGCGGTGAGCTCCGTCGAGACCGATCTCGAAGCACTGCCCGGGACGTACTGGACGGAGCGCAGGACGCTGACCGGCGTCGCGACGCTTTTCGCCTCCGGCTCGGTGGTCGAGGTCTCTCGCGGAGAAGGGGACAGCGTGCTGGTGCGCAACGAGCTTCACCGGCAGGTGGCGCCGGGCGTCTTCGACGCGGAGGATGGCGGCCGCGTCATCTTTCGACGCCCCGACCCCGAGGGTCCCGTCTACCTGCATCGTGGCGTGAGCTCCAGCTACCGCCGCGTCTCCGGCCTCGGCGACCCGACCGTCGTCACGCGACTGATGAACTACGGACTCCTACTCTCGCTGACGGCGCTTCTGGCGTTCTTCTGGCCGCGCCCCGACGACACGAGCCGGTGGCTGCGCCGCATCGCACTGGCTTTCGCGGTGAGTCTCCTGGTCATCCCCGTCTCGCTCTTCGCCGGCTACGAGACGCTTTCGGCAATCTTCGCTGAAGATGCCTTCAACGGCGCCACCGGCCGCTTTGCCTTCTCCTTGGTATTGGTCAACCTCGCCGGACTTTTGGGACTTGCCGTCATCGCCGGAGCCGTCGTCGCCTGGCGGCGGCAAGTCTGGGAGGACGGCAAAGGCGCACTCCTGTGTCGCCTGCACCTGACGGCGCTGGCCGTCGGCGTCGTTCTGACGTGGCCAGCGTTTCGCCTCTTCCATCTCGTCGGTCTGCAGTTTTGATCCTTCGGCTTTTCTTCGGAATCGGCCTCGCGGTAGCCGCGGCCGCCCCCTTGGCCGCCGAGGAGCTCTCTCGATTCGGCATGCTCTCCTGGCGCAACGTCGGCCCGGACATCGGTGGCCGCTCGATTGCCGTCGCGGGCAGCGTTGCGCGGCCGCACGAGTACTACTTCGGCGCCGTCGGCGGCGGTCTCTGGAAGACGACCGACAGCGGCACGACCTGGCGCTCGGTGACCGACGGCCAGCTTGGTAGCGCCTCGGTGGGCGCCGTCGCGGTCGACCCGAAAGATCCGGATGTCGTCTACATCGGCATGGGTGAAGGGCAGCTGCGCGGCAACGTCCTGCAGGGCGACGGCGTTTACAAGTCGACCGATGGCGGTCGGAAGTGGCAGCACGTCGGCCTTCGCGGCAGCCGTACGATCACCAAGATCCGCATCCATCCCGAAGATTCGAGTGTCGTGTACGCCTCGTCTCTGGGCGACCCCTACGCGCCCAACGGCGAGCGCGGTGTCTACCGATCGCAGGACGCGGGCGCGACCTGGGAGAACGTTCTCTTCGTTTCGGAGCGGACGGGCGTCATCGATCTGACGCTCGATCCCAGGAATCCGGAAGTGCTCTTCGCGACCGCCTGGCAGGTCTCGCGCAAACCCTGGCAACTGTGGAGCGGCGGCCCCGAGTCGGCGCTCTTCCGCTCTCAGGACGGCGGCGATACCTGGAAGGACATCACGGCGAGCCCCGGCCTCCCCGAGGGTCCTCTCGGCAAGATGACGGTCGCCGTCTCGCCCGCTGACTCGAAGCGCGTCTGGGCGAACATCGAAGCCCGGCAAGGCGGGCTCTACCGCTCCGACGACGGCGGCGCTTCGTGGCAGTTCGTGAACGGCGCGCGCAAGCTCTGGCAGCGCTCCTTCTACTTCATGCAGATGCGTCCCGATCCGGTCGACGTCGACACCGTCTACGTCCTGAGCTTCGTCCTGGAGAAGTCCGTCAACGGCGGCGAGAACTTCTTTCCGATGCGCACGCGTCACGCCGACATCCACGATCTCTGGATCGATCCGACGAACCCGCGCCGCATGATCGTTGGCGACGACGGCGGCGGCAGCGTCTCGGTGAACAGCGGGGCAACGTGGACCGAGCAGGACTACCCGACGGCGCAGATGTACCGCGTCGTGACGACGAACGATTTTCCGTTTCACGTCTGTGGAACGCAGCAGGACAACCGCGGCGTTTGCGTTCCGAGCCGCTCACTGTCGGGGCTCGACGGCTTTCTCGAGGACGCCTACTCCCCGCACTACCACGTCTCCGGCAGCGAGAGCGGTTACATCGCGCCGCACCCGGCGCGCCCCGACGTCTTCTTCACCGGCGCCACGAACCAGATGCTGCGCTTCGATCGCAGCACGGGCAGCCTGCGCGATGTCTTTCCCTACCCGCTGATGGTCATGGGTCAGCCGGCGGGGAGCATGGTGGAGCGATGGAACTGGACGTACCCGATCGTCTTCGATCCCAATCCGCCGCACGCGCTCTACGCCGGATCGCAGAACGTGTGGCGCAGTCTCGATGAAGGGCGCACGTGGGAGCGGCTGAGCCCGGACCTGACGCGCGGCGACCCGGAGACGCTCGGCGAGACGGGCGGCGAGGTTCTGCTCGATCAGGACGGCCCAGAGGTCTACGGCACGTTGTACACGCTGGCGGTCTCACCGCTCGACGGCGAGTTGCTGTGGACCGGCTCGGACGACGGGCTGGTGCACGCCTCGGCTGACGCCGGTCTCGAATGGCGCAACGTCACGCCTTCGGATCTCCCGGTCAACAGTCGGGTGAGCTTCATCGAGGCCTCGCCGCACCAGGCGGGCACCGCATACGTCGTCGCCAAGCGCTACGAGATGGGCGACCGCACGGCGTACGCGTGGAAGACGAGCGACTACGGGCGTTCCTGGCAGCGCATCGACGAAGGCCTGCGGCAGCCGGCGAACGAGAACTTCCTACACGCGGTGCGCGCCGACCCCGAGGTGCCGGGGCTCCTTTACGTCGGGGCGGAGCACGGTGTGATGGTCTCTTTCGACGACGGCGGCACCTGGGCGCCGCTGTCGCTCAACCTTCCCGACACGCCGATCACGGGTCTCGAGGTGAAGGGCAACGAGCTCGTCGCGGCGACGCACGGGCGTTCGTTCTGGATCCTCGAAGGCCTGGCCACGCTGCGGCAGCTCGCGCGTGAAGGCGCCGAGGCGTCGGGGCCGCGGCTCTTTGCGCCCGCACAGGCCGTCCGACGCGTCGTCACTGCGAACGTCGACTACTTTCTGCCCGAGTCCGTGAAGGGGCTCAAGCTCGAGATCCTCGACGACGAGGGTCGGCTCATTCGTACGCTGGCCGGTGGCGGTGCGCTGGCGGCGCGCAGCACCACGCGGGCCGGGGCTCGTCGGGCCTCCTGGAACCTGCGCCACCCCGGGGCCACGGTCTTCCCCGGCATGATCCTGGAGAGCCAGGACCCGCGCGTCGGCCCTCTCGCCGTGCCCGGTGAGTACGTCGTGCGCCTGACCGTGGGAGACGTCGTGCAGGAGCAGCCGCTGCGCGTCGTCGCCGATCCTCGCGAGAGCGACGTCACTCAGGCCGACCTCGAAGAACAGCTCGACTTTGCGCTGACGGCGCGCGACGCGGTGACGCTCGCGAACGAGACGGTCCTGGAGATCCGCGCGCTGCGCTCGCAGCTCGAGAAGGCCGTCGAGGAGCTGGGGGACCGCGCGCCGGCGGAGCTCGACGAGCGCCGGTCGGCCTTCCTCGGAGCCGCTTCGGAGGTGGAGCGCCAGCTCTACCAGGTCAAGAACGAGAGTCCGAAGGACAAGATTGCCTATCCGATCCAGCTCAACGACCGCTTGGCTGGACTCCTCGGTTTCGTGGCTCTCAGTAGCGCGGCACCGACGGCGGCCCAGCTCGAGATTCTCGATCTGCTGCTCGTCGATCTCGAGGGTCTCCTGAAGCGCTACAGCGAAGCCAAGGCCGAGCATCTGGCGGCGCTCGACCGGATTCTGCGCAAGAACGGTCGTGCCGCACTGAACGTGCCGGCGGCCTCTCTTTCCCCCGAAGACCTCTTCCGGAGACGTTGATGCGACGATCACCTCTCGGTCTCTTTCTCCTCGTTGTCCTGTTGACCGCTGGAGCCTGCTCGAATCCGGGAGGCGGCCCGAGCGCCGGCGACCTCTTTCTGGTGCCCGACATCGTGCACTTCGGTGACGGCACGTCGATGCCTGCCGAGCGCGGGTACTTCTTCGTCCCGGAGAATCGCGCCAAGGCGCAGGGCGAGCTGATCGCGCTCTCGGTCCTGCGCTTTTCGAGCACGGCCGCCGAGCCCAAGGAGCCGGTCTTCGTGCTGGCCGGCGGGCCGGGAAGCTCCTACATCACGCCGCTGCAGCGCGGGGACCGTCGCTATTGGGAGCCGGCGTTCTTGCGCCTCCTGATCGAGGACCTGCGCGAAGTAGGCGACGTCGTGATTCCGGATCAGCGAGGCGCGGGGATGTCGCTGCCGTTCCTGCGCGCCGGTGCGCGAGAGGCGCAGGGCACCCCCGACGAGCCGATGACGCCCGAGAGCCTCGGCGCCTTCTTGCGCGAGAACGCGTTGGCCGCCAAGGAGGAGTGGACATCCCTCGGTCGTGATGTCGACGGCTACTCGGCGCCGGAGCTGGCGACCGACGTCAACGAGCTGCGCCAGGCGCTGGGCTACGACGCGATCAGCATCTACGGCGGCAGCTTCGGCTCGCAGTCGACTTTCACCATCGTGCGGCTCTATCCCGAGATCGTGCGCCGCATCGCGGTCTGGGGCATCGAGGACATCGACCATACCTTCGATCGCCCGTCGGCGATCCTCGAGTCCTTGCGCCAGATCCTGGCCGATGCTGAGGCGGACCCCGATCTCGCGCCGCTCGTTCCCGAAGGCGGCGTGCTGGCCGCCGTCGAGCGTACGCTCGCGGAGCTCGCCGAGCAGCCGCGCACGGTCGAGGTGGTCGACCCCCAGACCGAGGAGACGGTCGAGGTCGCCATCGGCCCGGTGGAGTTCCAGACGTTCTGGCCGCAGGGAGCACGCCGGGAAGGGCCGCAGGCGTGGCCGGGCGTCCTGCTGCCGGCGCTTGACGGCGACTTCACCGCGCTCGCGCAGATGCGACTCGAGATGCTGAAGTCGCCCGGCGACTCGCCGAGCTTTCCCCGCGCTCAGTTCCAGGCGATCGACTGCGGACTCTTTCCGACGGCGCAGCGCAAGCAGGAGCTCGAGACGGATCCGGCGATCGAGCTGCTGGGGGACATCAATCGGGGCTACTGGGAAGGCTGTGGAGCCTGGCAGGCGCCGGACGTCGCGGACGACTTCAAGGCTCCGCTCGAGACCGACCTGCCGGCGCTCTTCTTTCACGGCACGCACGACACTTCGACGCCGCTCGAGAACGCGGTGACGGCCTCCGCCGGCTACAGCAACGGTCATCTGATGGTCGTCGAGCGCGCTACGCATGGGATTTCCGCCGAGCTGTACCGCGAGCGCCCTGAGCTCATTCGACCCCTGCTGCGTCGCTTCCTGCGCGGCGAGGCGATCGACGACGCCCCCGACCGAATCACCCTTCCGCCCGCGGACTTCCTCCCCCCGCCGGGCTTCTGATCCATCGCCTGAAAGACCTCCGTCATGTACTACGTCTCTGAACAGACCTGCCGCGACCTCGTGTCGCAGGAGGCGATCCACGAGGTGATCGCCCGAACCTACGTTGCGATGGCGACCGGGCGCGCCGTGAACTTCCCGGTGGTGCGCGAGACGCTGGGCTACGAGAACGCCATCTTCGGCTTCAAGTCCGGCAACGATCGGGGCGACGACAGCGCGCCCCAGGCGCTGGGCGTCAAGGCTGGTGGGCTCTGGCCCGGCAACCGCGCCAAGGGGTTGCCGAACCATCAATCGACGGTGGTGCTCTTCGACACGGCGACCGGCGGCCCGAAGGCACTCGTTCGGGGCACCTACTTGACCGCTCTACGTACGGCCGCCGCTTCGGCGCTGTCCATCGAGCACCTCGCGCGCCAGGACGCACGAACGCTGGGTATCCTCGGGGCCGGTGGCCAGGCGGAGTTTCAGGTTGCAGCAGCGCTGCGCCAACGGGCCTTCGAGCGCGTCCTGATCTCCGACCGCAGCAGCGAGAACGCAGAGGCGCTGCAGAAGACGGTCTCAGACTCTGGAGTCGAGTCCGAGACGGTGCCGCCCGAAGAGATGGCGCGCGCTTCCGAGGTCATCATCACCATCGTACCGACCTTCGAGCCGGTGCTGCGCAGCGAGTGGGTTCGACCCGGTACTCACCTGGCGTGCATGGGTACGGACACGCTGGGCAAGCAGGAGGTCGACGCCGATCTGCTGCCTCGCTGTCGCCTCTACGGCGACGAGATCGCGCAGAACGTGTCCATCGGCGAGTGCCAGCACGCGGCGCGCGAAGGTCTGATTCGCGCAGACGACATCACTCTGATCGGCGACGTGCTGCGCGACGCCAGCCGGGGGCGCCGCTCGGACGAGGAGATCACACTCTTCGACAGCACCGGCGTCGGCCTTCAGGACATCGCCGCCGGAGAGTTCGCGCTGACGCTGGCGCAGCGCGAAGGCCGGGCGATCGAGCTCGAGTAAGCGACCTCGCGGTCGCCCGGCGGACCGGTTCAGCTGGCTTCGCGCGCCTTGCGAGCGTCGATGAAGCTCTTGACGAAGGCGACCATCGCCCAGACCGTCGTCGCCATCATGATCGCGACGCGGGCGATCGCCACCGTGTCGCTGCGGCCGATCGCGCCGCGCAGCGGCATGGCGAGTCCGAGCAGGATCACGAGGGTGAGCAGGACGGCGATGTGAGCGATGACCTTGTTCTCGCTCTTGACGCCCGGGTTCATGAGCAGGATCAGGACGCCGAAGATGACCGGAATGAGAGCGGTCACCGACGGCGTGTCCGACGAGAGGTAGGCCCAGCCACCGAGGCCGATGAGTGCCAGTGCGTTGATGAGGCTGACGACGTGCGCTTTCAAGGGGAGTCTCCGGGGTTGTTGTGGCCCTGCGCGAGCCTCAGCCGGTCCGGCGGTGGCCGGGTGCCGAGGGAGCGAGGTGCCGAATGAGCATCTCACTCTAGTACTTCGAGCGCTTGGGATGCGTCGATTCTCGGTCATGTTGGCTGCTGTCCCGGGCGAGTATGATCTCCGCCGTGATCCGACTGCCTCGTAGCGCCTCTTCGAGAGCGCACCGCTCGAACGGAGCCAGAGCGCTCGTGCTCCTGACGCTGCTGGCCGCTATCCTGCTCGCGTCGCCTGTCTTCGGTCACGCGGTGGCCGAGGGCGACAAGGGCTACATCCAGGAAGTCTCGGGCGTGAAGCTGGTCCCGTTCGCCTACCTCGGCGCAAAGCACATGGTCACCGGCTACGACCACATCCTCTTTCTGCTCGGCGTCATCTTCTTCCTCTACAAGATGAAGGAGATCGCGATCTATGTGAGCCTCTTTGCGGTGGGCCACTCACTGACGATGCTGGGCGGCGTGCTCTTCAACTTCGGCATCAACAGCCACCTCATCGACGCGATCATCGGGGCGTCGATCGTCTACAAGGCGTACGACAATCTGGGCGCTTATCAGCGGTGGTTCGGCGTGCAGCCCGACACAAAAGTGGCGACGCTGGTGTTCGGTCTCTTCCACGGCTTCGGTCTGGCGTCGAAGATCCTCGACTACGAGATCGCGCCCGACGGGCTCGTGCCGAACCTGCTCGCCTTCAACGTGGGCGTCGAGATCGGCCAGCTCCTCGCTCTGGGTGGCGTCCTGGTGGTGATGGGCTACTGGCGCAACACGAAGAGCTTTCTCAAGCACGCCTACGCCGTCAACGTTGCCATGCTGGCGGCAGGGTTCCTGCTGATCGGCTACCAGCTCACCGGCTACTTCACCTCGTAGGACCTTGCTCATGTACAACTCCGACACGCCCACCCGCGCCGATCTGCCGACGAGCCAGCAGCTGCTGCGCTCGACCGTCATCGCCCTGATCGTCGCCGCGGTCCTGCTCGTCGCAGTGGTGCTGCCCGCCGAGTACGGCATCGACCCGACCGGAGTCGGTCGGCTGCTGAACTTGACGGAGATGGGAGAGATCAAGCAGCAGCTCGAGGCTGAAGCCGAGGCCGATGCGCAGGCCGCATCGCCTGCGGCTTTGCCCGAGATTGCAGGAGAACCATCGCCAGCAGCAGCGACCGGCGAAGGGGAGGCCGTTGCCGACGAGCAGGCCGGCACGCCCGATGGGTGGCGCGAGGAGTTCACTCTAACGCTGGCGCCGGCTGCCGGGACCGACCTCAAGCTCGTCATGAGCCCCGGCGACGCCGTCACCTACGAGTGGACCGTCGATCAGGGGCACCTCAACTCGGATCTGCACACGGATACCGGCCCCGAGGGCGGCTCGCACCGCTATCGCTTCGGCCGCGCCGAGACCGAGGTCGCCGGAGACTTCACCGCCGTCTCCGAAGGGGCGCACGGCTGGTTCTGGCGCAACCGTAGCGACGTCGACGTGACGGTGACGCTGCGGGTGCGCGGTACGTACCAGGGCGTCCAATGAAGAGCGCTCCGAAGGCGCCGTCGCCGGTCGCAGCAGTGATCGCCGACTATCCAGAGGCGGCCCGGGAGAAGATCGAGCAGCTGCGCGACCTGGTCTTCAGCGTCGCCGCGCGCACCGAGGGCGTCGGACCGCTGACCGAGACGCTCAAGTGGGGCGAGCCCTCGTTTCTGACGGAAGCGAGCGGCAGCGGAACCACGGTCCGGGTTGCGTGGAAGGAGAAGACGCCGGACAAGATCGGCGTCTACGTCAATTGCCAGACGACCCTGTTGGATACGTTCCGGGGGCTCTTTCCGCGTCCTAGAGGATTCGAGCTCGAAGGGAACCGTGCAGTTCTTCTGCCGATCGATCAGCCGCTGCCGACAGACGAGCTGGGTTTGTGCATCGAGGCGGCATTCACCTATCACCAGGTCCGCAAGTCTCGGTGAAGGACTAGGTCAGCGCGCTGACGACCCGGTCGACGTCCTCGTCCGTGTTGAAGACAGAGACGGAGAGGCGCAGCCGCCGGTCGGCGCGGGCGACCGTTGCCCAGATGCGTTCGGCACGGAGTCGATCGGCGACCTTCTCGGGGTCGTCGAGATGGAATGCGAGGATCGGAGTCCGCGTGCCCTCCGGTGTCAGGCAGCGATAGCCAGCCGCACCGAGCTCCGAGCGAAGTCGCCCGATGAGCCCCTGCGCGTGCTCGACGATGTTGTCGACTCCGATCGACTGGATGTAGCGCACGCCGCCGAGCGTCATGGCGGCGAGCGGCTCCGAGATGTTGCCCGTCTCGTAGGGCGAGCCGCCCGGCCGGTCCTTCCAGGAGAAGTCGCCCGAGCGATCGAAGGACGTCACGTGCCGGTGGCCCCAGCGCGTCGTCGGCACGCGATCCTGCTGCAGGTCGCGACGCACGTAGAGCAGGCCGAAGCCGCGGTCCGCCATCAGCCACTTGTAGGTCGAGGCGGCAGCGCAGTCGATGCCCATCGCCTTCATGTCGAGCGGCACTGCACCCGCCGCTTGAATGATGTCGGCGTAGAGCAGTGCGCCGTGGCGATGAGCGACCTCGGCCGCCGCCGCAACGTCGTGCTGAAAGCCGTTGATGTTCGAGACCAGCGCCAACGAGACGATGCGCGTGTTCTCGTCGATTGCAGCGGCGAGGGCGTCCGTCGTCACCTTGCCGCCCAGGCTCCGGACGACGCGGAGCTCGACGCCCTGCTCTTCCAGCATCTTGTAGAGGTAGAGCGACGAGGTGAAGTGAAGGTCGTCGACGACGACGTTGCCGCCCGCTTCCGGTAGGCTGATCCCTGAGATGACGAGGTTCTCACCGTCCGACGTGCTCTGCACGAAAGCGATCTCGTCGCCGTCGGCGCCGATCAGCTCGCCGAACTCTTCCTTGAGCGCGATCTGATCGCTGCGCGAGAAGTAGGAGCGATCCTCGCCGGGGCCTTAGGTCTCCGTGTCGAGATGGCGATCGAGCGCGCGACGAACCGGCAGGCCCAGCGGGTGCTGCGCGGCCGAGTCGAGGTAGGTCACTTTCGAGGCCACGGGGAAGTCGCGGCGGGCCCTTGGCCCGGGAATCGCAGGATCGCCGCCGTCTGGGTTCTTCGCGCTTGCAGGGAGTCCGGCAGCAATCGTCGGTACTGCGGCGGCGAGCAGGAGCTCTCGTCGGTTGCAGGTCATCTTGGGCTCCAGGTGGTCTGGTGGACTCTGCGAGGGTACCAGCGGTGCCTGTCTCCAGCAGACCGAAGCTCTGTTCGCTCGGCTTCATGGATACGATGGCTGCGTCGATCCGAAAGGAGCTGTTGTCATGTTCGAACCGACTCTCAGAGCTGTCGATACCGACCTTTGGGTGGCTGAACAGCCGCAGAAGTTCCTCGGTCTGCAGCTCGGAACGCGTATGACCGTGGTTCGCCTCGGCGAGGAGCTCGTCGTGCTCTCTGCGATCTCGCCTACGCCGTCGCTCGTCGAGCAGGTCGAGGCTCTCGGAACCGTACGTTGGGTCGTCGCTCCGAACTGCTTTCACCATCTCTACGCCGGCGCGTTCACGGCTCAGTTCGATCAAGCGTCCCTGCTGGGACCTCCGGGCATCGTCAAGAAACGCTCCGACCTCGCCTTCGACGGTCAGCTGCCGGTCGACGCGCCCGCGGAGTGGGAGGGCCAGCTGGAGTTCGTTCGTGTAGAGGGCATGCCGAAGCTGGACGAAGCGTTGTTCTTCCATCCTTCGACTCGCACCCTCATCACCTGCGACCTCGCCTTTTGTTTCGACGAGAGCGCTCCCTTCCTCACGCGCTGCGTCTTTCGTGTGGTCGGCGGCTACGGCAAGCTGGGCCCGTCGGTTTTGGAGAAGGTGCTGACCCGCGACAGAGGGCTCGCGCGTGCGAGCCTTCGCCGGGCTCTGGAGT
>JBCCLJ010000141.1:0-19017 GCA_039026915.1 Acidobacteriota bacterium | reverse complement strand
CCGAGCTCCTGCTCGAGGGCGCGGACGATCGGAATCAAGACGCGCGATTGAATCTTGACGGCCTCGAGCACCGAAGGCTTGTTCATGACTCCCTCCCGTGAAGACTGATGTGGCCTCAAGGATAGACTGAGGCCCTTCCTACGAGACAACCAACCTCTGGAGATGAGCCTCTGAGTTCACCTTCTCGTCAGCGCCCGCTCAGCGCCCGGAGCCTTCGCCACCCGGTAGCTGGAGTACTGCTCGCGACCCTGGCCGCCACCGCCTTCGCCCAGCAGGACCCGCGCCGCGACGTCGTTGTGCGAGAGGCCCTCGACGTGCGCGAAGTGCACGTCGATGCCGTTGTCACCGACCGCGAGGGGGCTCCCGTCGCCGATCTGGGGATGGACGATTTCAAGGTGCGCGTCGACGGCAAGAAGGTGCGCGTCACCGGGCTTCTGAACGGCGAGGAGCTGAGGCAGACGGCGGCCGGGAGGCTCACCGTCATCGTGCTCCTCGACGAGCGTCACCTGCGCGAGGCGCACCGCGAGGAGGTCCTCGCGGACGTCGAAGAGGCTCTCGTTCGTGAGCTGCGGGAGCATCCGACCTGGGTCGCAGTAGCGGCCCTTTCGGACGGACTCGATCCCGTTCTGCCTCCGACCCGCGATGTAGCCGATCTGCGCGACGCCTTCTTCGAGCTGCGCTCGAGGGATCCCTGGTCGACGGATCTCGTCGATCAGCAGCGTCGGGTGACGGTCGAGCTGCGCGACATGCTGCGCTCGCTGGCTGGAGGTGGCAGCGCTTACCGGATCGCCGAGAATGCCAAGAACAGCGTTCTCGGTAACCTCGAAGGCTACGGCGACGCTCTGGCCGACGACACGCGCGAGACCCTCGGGCACGTCGGAACGCTGGTCGACGGTCTCGCCTTCATGCCGGGTCGCAAGGCGATCCTCTTCGTCAGCGATGGCGTGCCGCGGCACCCGCTCGCTGTCGTGGGCAAGACGCTCTACGACCGCCTGGCCGGAGGCGCCCGGCAGTACAGCGGCGACGACCTCCTCAAGGGCGGCGTCGGCGACATGGTGAACGACCGCAACGCTCGTCCCACGGGCAGCGACCGCATGGTGCAACGGACGCTCGTGCAGGAAGACGACGGCGGCGCCATGGAGTTCCAGCGCGTCGTCGCGGAGCTCGACTGTGGTCCGCTCTTCGATCGGGTGGCTGCTCTGGCCAACACGCATCGGGCGACCTTCTATCCGCTCAAGCCGCCGGTCGTCGACAGCGGCCTCAGCGGCCTCGGTGAGCGCGAGAGCGAGCGCGGTTCCATCACCGCCCTCAGTGACTTGCGCGGCGGCCTCGACAGTCTGGCGGGCGCCACCGGAGGTCTGTCCTTCGACTCTCAGAACGGCGTCGCCGAGTTTCTCGAGCAGACGCGCACCGATATGGCCGCTTACTACTCGCTGAGCTTCAACTCCCCCGACGACCGCGGCTCGGCCATCCGCGAGGTGACCCTGCGGCTTCGGGGACGCGAACGCGAGGCTCGGTACCGCACCAGCTTCCTGTCGCTGCGCATGGAGCAGGCTCTCAGCAGCCAGGCTTGGGGCTCGCTGCTCTTCGGTTGGGAAGACAACCCCCATCGCCTGCTCGTCGAGTCCCGCGTCGGCGACCTGCAGGGCGAGCTGCACGGCATCGACCTGCTGTTCAGCGTTCCGATCGGTGCGATGGATCTGGTCTCGGACGGCACCTTGGCGGCAGGACGCTTTCGCCTGGTGATGCAGCTGGTTGGCGACGAGGGCGACCGGCTCGAGCCCAAACACCTGGCCTTCGATGTCCAGGTGCCGGCGGCCGATCTCGAGAAGGCGTCGCAGCAGTACTTCGCCGTGCGCAGCGAGCTTCACGTGCGCCCGGGCCGCTACCGTATGGCGGTCGGTCTCTGGGAAGAGAACACGGGGCAGTCGACCTTTCTCATCGAGGAGATCGAGGCGGGCATCAGCTCGGAGCCGGAAGCCTGAGGTGCTCGCGGTAGGCTGACGGCCATGCTTCGGAGCTTTCTCGCCGCCTTCGCCGGCTACGCCACCGTCGTCGTTCTGTCGGTGGCCAGTGCCGGAATCTGCTGGCTGGTCTTCGGCGCCGAGGGCGCTTTCCATCCGGGCTCGACGGTGGCGAGCAACGGCTGGTCGCTGCTGAGCTGCGTCCTCGGCTTCGTCTCTGCGGTGATCGCGGGGGTCGTCACGGCGGCCCTCGGACGGCACTCGCGCAACGCGCCGGTCACGTACCTCGCCGTCATGCTGCTGGTGTTCGGTCTGTCGCTGGCCATTCTCGGCCGAGACCAGGAGCCGCGTGATGCCCTGCCCGAGGGCAAGTCGACGGCCGAGCTGAGCTTCGTCGAAGCGGGGCAGGTCTCTTCGACCCCCACCTGGTACGACTTCGTGATCGGCTTCGTCGGCGCCGCGGGTGTCCTCCTGGGGGGCGCTCTGCGCGGCCCGGGGAAGCCGCTGCCGCCCCGGCGGGTCTGAAGCGGTGGCCCGACCGTAAAGGCGGCGTCTGGGCGGCTGGTCCGGCGCGCGATCAGCTCAGAAGCATGCTGAGATCGTCGGCCGTGAGGTCCTTGAGCGTCGTCTGACCTTCGCCGCCGTCGAGGATCGCGTCGGCGAGCTTGCGCTTCGACTTCTGCAGCTCGATCATCTTCTCTTCGACCGTGTCCTTGGCGATGAGGCGGTAGGCGAAGACCGGCATCGTCTGACCGATGCGGTGCGTCCGATCGATCGCCTGCGCCTCGACCGCGGGGTTCCACCACGGGTCGAGCAGGAAGACGTAGCTCGCGGCCGTCAGATTGAGGCCGACACCGCCGGCCTTCAGACTGATGAGGAACGCGTTGCAGTCGGGGTCGGTCTGGAAGTGATCGACGATCTCGCCGCGGTTCTTGGTCTGCCCGTCGAGGTACGCGTAAGGCATTTCCTGCGCGTCGAAGTGCTCGCGCACGATTGCCAGGAGCTTGGTGAACTGCGAGAAGATGATGACCTTGTGGCCTTCGGAGAGGACCTCGCGGATCTGCTCGTAGAGCTGCTCGAGCTTCGCCGAACCGACGTCCCTGAACTTCTTGTCGACGAGGCCGGGGTGACAGGCGATCTGACGCAGTCGCAGCAGCGCTTCGAGAACCTGCATCGCTGAGCCGCCGACGCCGGACTCCTCGACCTGCTGCAGGAGGTTCTCTCGGTAGCCCTGTCGCAGCTGATCGTAGAGCTCGCGCTGCTCGGGCGTGAGCTCGCACACCAGAACCTGCTCCGTCTTCTCGGGCAGGTCGGGAAGCACCTGCTCCTTGGTGCGTCGCAGGATGAAGGGACGGATGCCCTTGGCGACCAGCGCCAGCTCGCGCTGTGACGCTTCGCGGCCCGACGCCAGCACGTCGAGGGCGGGAAGCCGACCGAGAAGCCCAGGATTGAGGAACTCGAAGATCGAGCCCAGCTCGCCGAGATGGTTTTCGATCGGCGTACCGGTGAGCGCCAGCCGGTTGCGCCCGCGCAGCAGGCGGCAGGCCTTGGCGGTCTGCGACTCCGGGTTCTTGATCGCCTGCGCCTCGTCGAGGATGACGGTGTCGAACTCGACGGAGGAGAGGTAGGAGATGTCCCGTCGAAGCGTGCCGTAAGTCGTGACGATGATGTCGTACTTGTCGAACTTCTTGCGCAGCTCTTCGCGGTCACGGCCGGCATATTCGACGCACTTGAGCGTCGGCGTGAAGCGGCTCGCTTCGTCCATCCAGTTGTACACGAGACTGCGGGGCGCCACCACCAGGTAGGGAAGTCCGCTGGTCTTCTTCGGCGTTCGGTAGGAGCGGAGCAGCGCGAGTGCCTGCACCGTCTTGCCGAGACCCATGTCGTCGGCGAGGACGCCTCCGAGGCCGAACTCGCGCAGAAAGCAGAGCCAGCCGAGGCCCGTGCGTTGGTAGCTGCGCAGCTCGCCGCCGAAACCGCGCGGCTCCTTCTTCGGCTCGATGCGCTCGAAGGTCTGGAGCTTTTCGCGCAGCTCGGCGAACGACGTGTCGATCTGCGGCGGAGTCGCCGCGAGCAGGGCGTCGACGAGAAGAGCCTGCGAGGGCAGGAAGCGAAGGCTGCCGTCGTCCGAGTCCTGTGCGAGCTTGGCGAGCGATTCGTAGCTGCTCATCCAGGACTCGGGAAGCAGGCCGCGTGAGCCGTCCTGCAGCTCGATCGTGCGATCGCCGCGCTGAATGGCTTCGAGCACCTGAGACAGATCGATCGGATCGCCGTCCCAGTCGACCTCGCCGCTCACCTCGAACCAGTCCATGCCACTCTCGACGCGGATCTGCGGCATCTTCGGCGGGCGGATACTCGCACCGTGCGCTTCGACCTCCCAGCCGTCGAGCAGCAGCGGCTCCGCGACGAGCGGCAGCTGTGAGGGCTCGAGCTCGAGGCCGTCGCCCTTGCCGCCGGCGATCGGTTGCAGGCCGAGCTCGAGCAGTCGCACGAGCGCCTCGCGCTCGAACTCCAGGTCGCGGCGAGCAAAGAGCTGCTCGTCCCAATCGACGATCGCGGAGCGCGGGTCGGCGGCGTCGATGTCGAGGTCGCCGTAGCGGAAGGTGAGGCTCGCTTGGAGCTGTGGGTTCATCCAGGCCGGTGCGTCTTCCGGTTGCAGCACGAGGCGCGGCACCGGCTCGACGTCGGCGTTGCCCTGCAGGAGTTCCTCCGGCGCATTGAGGTTCGGCAGGTGCGGCATGTCGAGCAGGAGGCTCAGAGCGTCCTCGAGCTCCTCTTCGGGGAAGACGATCTCGCCGCTGTCCGAGAGGGCCTCGATCCACGGCAGCGTGCCCTTGGAGTCGAGGGACAGGTGGCCGAGCTTCTCGTCGACGACGATCAGCGCAAAAGGCGACACGTCGTCTTCGTTGGGAGCGATCATCAGTCCGACACGGCTCATTGGCACCGACTCTTCACCGCGGCAGAGCAAGCCGCGAATGCGCGTGCGGTCCGCGGCCGCGTGCTCGAGCTGCAGGGTGAAGGTCCACGGCTCGCCGTCGTCCCAGACGATCTCCTGCGGGTCGGCCAGGGAACGGCCATCCCAGTAGGCGAGGATGCCTTTGCGGGCGAGGCGTTGCAGGACGTCGTCGCACACCTCCCAGGCCAGCTGCAGGGTTTGCAGGCTCTGGCCTTTCGAGCGGCTCTTGCCACGACGATTTCGGCCCTGCTGGCGCGGAGCCTCGGGCGGCAATGCTGCGACGATGCCCGGCGGCGTCGCTTCGTCTTCGTCGAGGTGGAGGAGTGCCTGGATCTCGTCCGGCGTGAGGTTGGCGCGCTTCAGCTTGCTCAGCTTGCCCTCGGCGGTCTCGCGACGTCCGAAGAGGTCGACCACCGGAGCGCCTGCTGCGGTGCTCGCCGCAGCGTTCAGCAGCAAGAGAGGAATGAGCGGGGGGGGCTGACGACCAGCGGGGCGAGTCCTCGCCCTCCGCCGGACGTTGTCGCGAATGCCGACGAGCGTCGACTGCCAGCTGCTGCGAGAGCGCCTGCGGCGTGCCTTGCGCCCGCGCTGACGGCGAGGTTGACGCGATGAGTTGTCCTTACTCGGCTCGACCGGTGGTCCGAGCTCTTTCCACCGCGCCGCGCGGTCCTTGGTGATGCCGATCCGCTCGCGACCCTCGGGCTCGATCTCGGGGAACTCTTCTCCGAGTTTCAGGAGCGTGGCCCAGATGTGCTTGCAGAGCGTGCCGCCGGCAAAACGCTCGCACTGACAGTAGACGTGGAGTTTGCGTCCGGCGCCGACCGCGGACCAGTCGAGTCCGACCCCGTAGAACGGGTGGTCGTTGCCGCGGACGCGGGCCTTTGCCCTCGTGCCTTCGACCTCGAGTTCGACGCGGTCGTCGGCGAGGTAGTTGGCGCCTCGCTGGCGATCTTCCTCGCGAAAGTGCGAAGCGCTCCGTTGGTGGAGATGAACCATGTCTCCCTGCTCGGGCTTGCGGTTCCGGGAACGGCTACGTCGACGGCGCTGGCGCGGAGGGCGCTGCGGCTGTTGTGCTGACTCGGTCATCCTGAACGTTAGGACTCCGGTGATGGCTCTTGAAGGAAGGCCTCTGGGGCCTCGCTGGGCGCGAAGACGGACCCGGACAGATGGGTTCTCTAGCGAGCTCGTCGTCGTCTTCGGGGCAGCTCGTGATCTCGAAGCGCCGGAAGGCGGTGAGGTGGCGAGAGTCCCGCGAACGGTCCGGAAGTGTGTTGCAAGGTCGAACCTCCGGCCGCAACAGCATCTTAGCTCAATTCGGGCGCGGGTTTGAAGCCCCGGGCTCATCGACTCGAGCGCGGTCCGCTTCCCAGGGGACGGGACCTCTCTTCGACGCGTCGCTGCCGAAGGGAATCGGCACGAGCTCGAGCTCGTCGAGACGCCCCTCCTCGACGCGGGAGAGGTTGGGGTCGCTCGCCGGTCGGTCGTACATGGGATGACCGAGACCGAGAATCAGAACGATGGGCAGCCGCAGTACGGCGAACGCCGCCGCCGCACTGCGCAGCGCGCGAGACGGAGGACTCGGTTCCGCAAGCCAGAGTGCGACGGGAAGACAGGCTGCGTGCAGGAGCACCAGCAGGTGCCAACCCTGGGGCGTGACCGAGGAGAAGGCCATGGCGGCGACGTGTGCGGCGAGCAGCGCGGCGCTGTAGAGACGCGCGAAAGACTGTTCCGGAGTCGACATCGATCGACGGAGGAACCGCACGTTCGCGAGCAGTGCGATCACGACCGAGGCCGCTCCCAGCACACCGAGGCCTCCGGCGATCCAGATCCAGGGAGACTCGAGATCGACCTGTCTCAAGCGCCGGCCGACGTCGAGGGAGCTGATCCGCAGCCAGTAGAGAGCATCCTTCAAGAGGGGGTGGACCTGGAAGAGACCCCAGTCGGTCCAGCCGCCTCCCGGCAGGGCACGCGGCAGCTGGCCGGCGCGCAGGGCTCCCAGGGTCGGCAGGAGCGTGAGGCTGCCGAGAGCGGCGCCGACCAGCGAGCCCGTGAGCTTCAGTCGCATTCGACCGCCAATCCACAGGAGTCCAGTGCTGACGCCGAGCACGATGCCGGAGGGGTGAAGCTGCACGCTGAGCGCTGCGATCGCGCCCAGCAGGAAGGAGGGCAGCCAGCGCGCCTCGTCGACCAGGCGCAGCGACGCCCAGAAGTGCACCGCGGCCGGCAGCAGGAGGAACGTCGGCTCCCACAGAAAGCCCGAATGGTAGAGGCGCCACGGGCCGAGCCAGTAGACCACCGTGAAGGCGAGGGCAGCGCGCTCGTCGAAGATCCGGGCCGTCGTGCGCCAGAGGATCAGCGCCGCGGCGAACTGCGCGATCCCGAGGGCGACGATCGGCGACCGGAGGTCGAACCAGAGCAGGAGCGGCGCTGCAACGAGAATCTCGAGGAGGGCGCCGGGGATCACGCCGGAGCCAGACACGGCCTTGGCGTAGGGGAAGAACTCACGATGACTCAGTCCTTCGATGCCGAGCTGGTAGAGCAGGATCTGATCGAAGTAGATCCACGATCGCAGGCTCAGCCAGAGCTGGAGGAGCGCGCCGACGCCGAGGACCGCGAGGCTGAGTCTCTTCAGGGCTCGCGAGTCGTCGGCTGGCGATCTCTCTGCTTCGGGGGACGACGGCATGGGCGAGCGCTGGCGCGTGGGACGGTTCCTACAGAGAAAAGCGGTCTGTCCGTCTGCCGAGCGAGCCACATTCTTCCACGGGGTCGGCCAGAACGCTTCTAGGGGCGATCGTGCGCGACTGTCACAGTCTGCACAGTCACGGGCCACCCGCCATGAAGATCAAACCGACAGATCCCGCCAGCTTCCCCGCACACTTCCCCCCGGCCGGCGCACCGCTGCGTCCGGCGCGAGATGTCGTCTTCGAGGCCTTCCTGACCCAAGTCTGCCGCCACGCGGACCGCTTCGAGTCCAACGCGGCACGTCGAGCACGTCACCGATACGCGGCTGCTGCCCAGCGGCTGGAGACGCAGGGCGCGCAGACGGCGGCGAGTCGTTGGCTCGCCTGTGGCGAGTTGGGTGAAGGGCTCTCTCGACAGCAGATGTCCCGCCTCTTCCGTCCGATCCGTGACCAGCTGACTCGACAGCTCGGCTCGGCACGCAGCGAGCAGGTTCTGGCCTCCGCGTTGCGTGCTGCCGAGCGGCTCCCCGAATCGGCCTGCTTCTCACCGCTGGAGATCTACTAGCGCCCCTCCTTCGACTTGACATCGTCGTCGTCCGATCCCCCCTCACACGGTTCGACGATCGCGTTCTTTCCCGAACGCTCGAGCCTGGCCCTCGCCAGGCTCTCTTTTTATGCGTCGCGCAGCGAATCGATCGGCGGGCGCGCCAGAGCGCGGGTCGAAGCGAGAGTACCGGCGATGACGGAGAGCAGCGTGCCGAAGACCAGCACGGCTGCGACGGTCATGGGCTGCCAGCGCCAGGCGATCTCCATCTCCCGCACCACGACCCAGGCGGCGGCGGCGAGCGCGCCGGCCGAGGCGATGGTCGATGCGGCGAGGCCGACGAGCGCGTACTCGACGGCGAAGCTGCGCAGCACGTCGAGGCGCGTCATGCCGAGCGTCTTCATGAGTGCGACCTCTTGACCGCGCCGGGCGTGGCTGGTCGCCACCGCGCCGAAGAGGATCGCCAGTCCGGAGAGCACCGTGAAACCGCCGAGCACGCGGATGCCAGTGAGCAGGCGCCCGAGCAGGATCAGGATCTTGTCGAGCATCTCTCGAATCCGCACGAAGAGCACGTTGGGGTACTCCTCGGCGACCGCGTCCTGAACACCCTGCTCGGCGTCCGGGGGCAGGCGCACTGCGGCGAGGCGAATCTGCGAGAGGGAATCCAGTGCCCCGGGCTCTGCGACCAGGAAGAAGTTGATGCCGAAGCCCTCCCACTGGACGCTGCGCAGACTGGTGACGCGAAGCTCCACCGACTGTTCTCCGGAGCGTAGTTCGACGGTGGAGCCGAGCTCGGCGCCGATCTCGCGTGCGTACTCTTCTTCGAGGCTCAGCTCCAGGAGGTCGTCGTCGGCCCAGAGCTCGCCTGCGACGAGCTCGTTGTCGTCGGGCAGGTCGTCCAGATAGGTGACGCGCTGCTCGCGCGCCAGCGCCCACCGGTTGTCGTCGGTGACGAGCTCCTCGCTTGGAGTGCCGTCGATGCTCGCGAGACGGGCCCGCACGACGGGGACCGAGTCGATCGATTCGGCGGCACCGTCCTGCAGCAGCTGCTCGACCCCGGCCCACTGCTCCGGACGAATGTCCACGAGGAAGGCCGAAGGAGCGTCGGAGGGAAGCTCGCCTTCGATTTGGGCTTCGAGGTGCGCCTGAACGAGCGTCATCGTCAGGATGACGAAGAGGCCGAGGCCGAGAGCGACGATCGCGCCGAGAGTTCCCGCCTCCGGTCGCGAGAGCGCCGCGAGGCCGTGACGCAGCCAGTGCGGTTGCTTCGGTCGGATGAGGCGCCGAGCGACCCGTGCGACTGCGTAGGCTCCAACCGTCAGCCCGACGACCGTGACGAGCACCCCGCCGACGAAGGCCGAAGCGAGCATCGCTGACCCCGACTGCAGAGCCGCCAGTCCTCCCACAGTGAAGAGTGCGCTGAGCAGTGCCAACGCGGGGAGCCAGCTTGAGCCCGGCAGCGGCTGTGCGGTCCGCCGAAAGACGCGGTTCGGCGGCACGCGCAGCACGCTCAGGAGAGGCGGCAGGCTGAAGGCAAGAGCGACGCCGACGCCCAGCAGAAGGCCTCGCAGAAGAGCCGTCGGTTGCCAGAGACGCACCGCGTCGGCCGGCACGAAGTCGGCGAGCAGCTGCGGCACTCCCCACAGTACGAAGAGCCCGAAGAGGCAGCCGAAGAGGCTACCTGTGAGACCGAGTAGGAGCGACTGCAGCAAGTAGAGCCAGAGCACTTCCCGCGGTCTCACTCCGAGGCACTTGAGGATGGCCAGGGAGTCGAGCCGGCTGCTGATCCAGCTGTTGACACCCTGTGCGATCCCAACGCCGCCGATGAGCAACGAGAGCAGGGCCGCCAGCCCCAGGAAGTTCTCCAGGCGATCGAGTTCGCGGCGAAGCGACGGCTGGGCGTCGGCGAAGGTCTCGACGCGTACCGAGGAGTTCTCGCCGGCGGCGGTGCGCAGGCGCTCGGCGAGTTCGTCGGCGCTGGCTCCGTCGGCTACGGCGAGCAGTGTTTTGTTGCGGGTGAAGCCGCTGAAGCCCGTGATCCCCGAGCGGTCGAGCACGCGCCGATGAACGAAGAGGCGCGGACCGATGGCGACGGTGCCGGGCAAGCGGTCGGGCTCCGAGACGACGGTCGCCGCGATGCGCAGAGGCTCCTGCCCCAACAGGATCGAGTCGCCGATCTGCAGGCCCAACCGCGACAGAAGCTCGGGAGCAACGACGGCCGCGTCGTCGCCGAGCTCGTCCGCCAGCGAGCCCGTGGCGGCGTCGGCGCTGAACGTCGTGTCGCCGAAACCGATCTCACCGAAGAAAGGATAGGGCCCGTCGATCGACTTGATCGCAACCAGCACGCTGTTGGCTCCGGAGGGACGGGTCTCGGCTCGTCTCGCGACGCCGAGCACCTCGCGCACGCGCACCTGCTGCAGTCCCTCCTCCGCATCGAGCGTCTGCTGTATGACGTCGGGTAGCTCGCCGTTCGAGCGCACCGCGAGATCGCCGGCGAGCAGCGCGCGAGCCTCTCGCCGCAGAGCCGACTCGAGGCTGCTGCCGAGCCCTGCGACGCCGACGACGGCGCCGACCCCGACCGCCAGACAGAGAGTCCAGAAGAGGATGCGGCTCCGGGAGCCGCGAAGCTCCCAGCGCATCAGCCGCGCGGCGGTAGCGAGTCGAAGCCTCGGGTCACTCATGAGGGGGCCTTTTCACCGCCGCGCCGCTCATTTCGCGTCTCCGTCGGGAGAGACGAGGCGCCCGTCCGCGAGATGGATCTCGCGATCGGCGCGCTGGCCGACCTTGCTGTCATGCGTGACGAGCACCAGCGTCGTTTCCGAGCTGTCGCGCAGCTGTTCCATGGTGTCGAGGACGCGCAGACCGGTGGCGCTGTCGAGATTGCCCGTGGGCTCGTCCGCGAGGAGGAGACGCGGGCGTGGGGCGAAGGCGCGGGCGACGGCGACGCGCTGCTGCTCGCCTCCGGACAGCTGTGAGGGGTAATGGTGTCCGCGCTCGGCCAGACCGACGCTGTCCAGAAGCGCATCGGCCCGCCCCAGCGCGTCGTCGACTCCTTTCAGCTCGAGCGGCAGTAGAACGTTCTCGCGCGCGGTGAGGTTCGGCAGGAGCTGGAACGACTGGAAGACGAAGCCCACCTTTTGGCGTCGCAGAAGGGCCAGCTCGTCTTCGCCGAGCGCTTCGATCGCCTGGCCGTCGAGGAGAACGCTGCCTTCGGAGGGCTTGTCGAGTCCCGCGAGCAGCGAGAGCAGCGTCGACTTGCCGCTGCCGGAAGGCCCGCGGATGGCGACCCACTCGCCGGCGTCGATCGTCAGGCTGACGCCGTCGAGGACGGTGATGCGCCGGTCGCCGGACTGCAGGCGCCGCGTCAGATTGCGGGTTTCGAGGACGGGCGTCGGTGACGCGGGGTCTGGGCTCAACGGTTGCTCCTCCGTGCTGCGGTCGAGAAGGGCTACGCTGCAAGGAGCCCGGTGGATGCTCAGCTGCGGCTCGAGAGCCCTGGGTAGGACCGGCGGATCCGGCGCAGTTCGAGGAGCGACTTGGGAAGGTCGAGAGGCTTCACCTTGCTACCGGTGACGTCGCGCCAGTGACGCAGCGGCAGCTCCCAGAGCTGAGCGTCCGCGTCGGCGGACGAGCCTTCGCTCGAGACGAGGAGACGCGCGAGCAGCTCGACATCGAAGGCCCAGTTGCTCAGGAACGGCGGCTCGAAGGCGGCGCGCACGCGCGGCGTATTGCGCAGCAGCTTGGCGCCGCACTGGGTGTCGTAGACCATCAGCTTCAGGGTCCGCGCCGCAGCGGTCGCGAAGATGCGGCCGACGTAGTGCCGCAGTCTGCTGCGCTCGATGTGTCGTCCGACGAGCGCCACCCGCGAGCCCAGAATGACGCGCAGTTCGGGCTGGGCCATCATGACGATCAGAAAGTCGTCGACCGCTTCGAGCGGCGTCGCGAGGTCGGCGTCCCAGTAGCCGACGCAGTCGGGCTGGCGAGCGAGAGCCTCGAGTACGCCGCGACGCACCGCCTCGGCCTTGCCGGCGTTGCGCTCCAGCGTCAGCGGGTGGATGCGCTCGTGGCTCTGGCCCCAGCGCTCGAGGATGCTCGCGGTGTCGTCCGTACTGCCGTCGTCGACGGGTACGAGGCCGATGTGTGGACGCGTTTCGAGGAAGCCCGACACGCTCTCGAAGTCGAGTCGCTGGCCCTCGTTGTAGCAGGGGATGACGAGCAGGGTGCTGAGCTGACTCATGGTCTCGAGGAGGGCCTTCGTGGACTGCCGCAGTGTACCGCTGCGCTGGGGTCGTTGGCTCTTCGGGCTCACCGCATTGGCTGGGCTTCAAAAAAGAGATGAATTGACATAAATCTAAGTTTCAGTCATCGTGAGTCCACCCGAACCACTGCAAGAGAGTCACGATGCTTCGCGTGAGAGGCACTTCGCCGACAGGAGGGAGATTCGACGTCCTCAACGGTCGTCCATAGGGCGAGTCGTGCCGCCGGACGCCCCCGCGCCGGCTCCGCGCTCGTCCTCGGGGCTTTCTCTGGAAGCCCCTCTGGCCGATCCGCCTGGGCTGGGCGGGTCGGCCCTTTTTTCGTCGGCCGGGATCAGCCGACGCGCACGGCGGCCAGTGCCAGAGGAGTTCCCCGGTCGGCGATGAACTGGCCCATCTTCTCGATCACCTGCTCCCAGCCCGGGCGCTCCGTCCACTCTTTGGTCTTCACCTTCTGGCACTTGAGCGGCCGCTCCATCAAGCGGTCACGCCACTCGGGTCGCTCCTTGCCGCGCTGGTCGACAGCGTAGCCTTCGAAGCCGTCCTCCGTCGGGTACACGGCGAAAAGACCGAAGCCTTTGTCCGCCTCGTCCTCCTCGTTCATGCGCAGCAGGGCGACGCGACCCGTATCGTCCTCGGCAATGTGCGCGAGCAGGCCGTCGACGAGCGGGTGGCCAATGGCGAAGAAGTCGATGCCCTCGTCGGCAAGTGCGACTTCACGTTGGAAGGTGCCGAGGAAGCTGTGCTCGCCGGCCAGGCCGGGCAGCGAGTCGACGCGCGCCCTCGAATTGAGCTCGATCGAGTGACGGGACCCATCGCGATGGGGCTCGATCTGGAGTCCGAGCGCGTAACACGCGCCGACGATCACGTCTTCGGTGATCTCGTCGAGGTCTTCGGGCACGCGCGCCAGAATCTCCTCCTTCAGCGCGGCACGGTAAGGATCGCGGTGGAGCTCCTGGTAGGCGGCGCGCTGGGTTTCGTCGTACGCCGCCTCCGCTTCGGCAAGAACCTTGTCGAGGTCGACCTGACGTTTTCGCGAGCCGCTGAGTGCGGCCTTGCCGATAGCTTCGGGCAGTTTGCCGAGGGCCACGTTGAAGCCACCGAGAGGCTTCTCGAAGAGGCCGAGGCGCTCGTAGAGCGCGGCGATCTCTGCTCCGAAGCCCCCCGGGGGGCGGAAGTAGCAGGTTTCGACGGGGATCTGGCGGCCGATGCGGTCGAGTCGACCGATGCGCTGCTCGACGGTCATCGGCTCCCACGGCAGATCGTAGAGCACCAGGCGCGTGCAGAATTCGAAGTTCCGTCCCTCACCACCGCTCTCGGTGCACAGCAGGATCGACGGGCCCTCAGGCAAACGGAACTGCGCGACCTCGATGTCTCGCTGCTTGGTCGAGAGGTCTTCGTGGAAGATGCCGATGCGCAGCGAAGTGCGCGTATTGAGCGCGGTTCGCACTGCGTCGAGCAGCTCGCGATCCGCGACGAAGACGAGCGTTTTCTCGCGCGCCTTGTTCCACTTCTCTGCGTGCTCGACGAGCCACTCGAGGCGCGGGTCCTCGGCCGCAGCGGCTTCGGCCAGCGGCAGGTTCTCTTCGACGGAGCGCTGCTGCCACTGCTTCTCGAGTGCGGCAGGGGACGCCATGGCGAGCTTGAGATCGGCGATCGCGCGACGTGTCGCGCGAATGCCTTTGACGGGTGCTGCTCGAATCGCTTCGACGAGATCGTCCTGCGCCTTCCAGGCGTCGTCGTCGGCGAGGTCGATCGGCGTTCCGACGCGCGGAGCCAGGCCGCCGATGTCTTCGCGGCGCGTCGCCGACGTGCACGAGGGCAGCTCCTTTCCCGTCTCGAGGTTGGCCTGGAAGCTCTCCCAGTCGGTGAACTCGTCGGGCCGCAGGAGCTGTAGCAGGCGAAAGAAGCCGTGAGCGTCGTCTTCGAGCGGGACGGCCGAGAGGAGCAGCAGGTTCGTGCCGAGAGCCGCGAGCGGCTCGATGCCGCGGTAGAGCTGATTGCCTGGGTGCCCGGGCGGGCGCTTCAGGTGATGCGCTTCGTCGACGATGATCAGATCGATCCCTGCTTCGCAGGCCTGCTCGGTGAGGCGCGGATTGTCGGCGAGAAACTCGTGACTCATCACGAGCCGGTCGTGAGCGTCGAAGGGGTTGAAGTCGTCACCATAGTCGCGCGCGACGTCCTTGACGCGCTTCTCGTCGAGCAGGACGAAGACCTGATGGTACTTGCGCCACAGCTCCCCGAGCCACTGCACGGTGAGCGTGTCAGGAGCAATCACGAGCGTGCGACCCGCGCCCCCGGACTGAATCAGATGGTTGAGGATGAGACACGACTCGACCGTCTTGCCGAGACCGACCTCGTCGGCGAGGAGCCAGCGCACCGGGAGCCTCTCGGTGGCGCGCTCCGCGACGTAGAGCTGGTGAGGGAAGAGGCGAATGCGTCCACCGAGAAAGGAAGCGAGCTTGTCGGCGGTGCGCAGCCTCTCGAGGTAGAGGGAGTCGAGGCGAAGGGAAAAGGCGTCGAGGCGGTCGACCTTGCCCTTGGCGAGGCGGTCGATCGGCTGTGCGCTCGGATCGACCGGCCAGACGTCCTCCTCGTCGAGCTCGCGTCCGTCGGCGAGCTTGAGCATGCCGTCTTCCGTGACCTCTTCGACGGTGACGATCTCGCCCGTGGAGAGCAGGCCGACGCGGTCGCCCTCTTTCAGGACGAGAGGCTCGAGTGCATCCGAGTTGGCCGCGAGCTTGAGCACGTCGTCGGTGCGCGGGAAGTGCACGGCGATCATGCGGCCGTCGCTCTCGAGAACGCGCCCGGGGCCGAGATCCGGGTTGTAGCGGTGGGTGAGTCTGTCGTTGGGGAACCACTCGGTCACGGGTCGCCCTCGCGTGGTCGTCTGTGCCGCGGGAGAGCGGCGGAAGGGGTGTCCAGCAGGTGGGCGATCCTGTCAGGTTCGTTCGATTCCGGCTACCTCGAGGCCCTCCCTTCTTGCAAAGCAAAGGGCGCTCCGCCGGTCGGCGAAGCGCCCCAAGTTGGAAGGTCAGGCGGTGCTCAGTTGCAGGGGATCGCCATGGTGTCTGTAATGGCTGGGGCAGCAGTACCTAGCGGATTGAAGTACTGCTTCGAGCCACCGTTGCCAACGGTGTCTTGCAGAGTCAGCGTGTACTCGACGTCGGTCGTGGCGGCCGAGAAGACCCAGAAGTGGCCGTTCAGCGCGCAGCCGTCGATGACTTTGACGAGCATCTCCCAGTTGTCCTTGTTGAAGAACCAGAAGAGCCCGGAGTCGTCGGAGCCGAAGTTGACGCGTTGGGCCGAACCCGACGTGCCCTGTGCCGTTCTGAAGTCGACGGTCGCCTGGAAGCGATTGCCGCTGAGGCAGAGGTTGTTCGCCTGGCCGTTGCAGGCCGCTCCCCGTTCCGACGTTTCGGCGTGCAGATCGGCGGTCTGCCATCCGGGCAGTGCGCCCGGGGTCACACTCGGTTGCGGCACCCGGATCGGTGACGACGTCACCTCCGGCCGGTTGCCGACATCGCAGGTCGCGAAGGCGTTGCTGTCCGTGATCGCATCGGCTGCGCGGCCCAACGGGTTGGAGTAGACCTTCTGGACTCCGCTCCAAAGGTCCGTCACCTTGAGGTCGTACTTGACGTCCGTGGTCGCCGCTGCGAACACCCAGAAACGGTTGTTCAGCGCGCAGCCGTCGATGACCTTGACGAGCATCTCCCAGTTGTCGGCGTTGAAGAACCAGAAGAGCCCCGAGTCGTCGGAGCCGCCGGCCACGACGCTGCCCTTGCCGGTGTTGCCGCGGAAGTCACGCCAGTCGGCCTCGACGAGGAAGCGCTTCTGGCTCAGGCAGAGCGCGTTCGGGCTGACGGCCCCCTCGAGGGGCTGGATCATCGTCTCCCAGGCGATGTCGTCGCCGAGGCCTTGGCTGAAGTACGCGGTGACGGCGCCCGCGGGCCCGATCGCCACGGCCGCGTCGGACTGCGCCTTGTTGATTTCGTCGTTGAGTTGAAACTGCACGTCGAAGAAGCGGCCCGGCGCGGCGATGTGTCGGGCCTGCACGCTGTTGCCGTCGGCGTCGTTGCCGTTCGTCGTCTCACTGGTCCAGACGACGACGAAATCACCCGCGGGCCCGACGCCGACTTCCGGCTCGGTCTGGTCGTCCGCCGTCACCTGATTCACTTGAAAGGCGGCTCCGACCGGGGTCCCTTGCGCGTCGAGTCCTTGTGCTTGGATCGAGGTGTCGTCCTGGTCCGAGCCTGCCGACTGGCCGTCCGACCAGGCGACGAGGCTGTGACCCTGCGCCGCTGTGGCGATGGCCGGCGTGTCGAAGAGCGACACGCGTCCGCCGAGTGCGTGCACCGGACCCTGGGCGGCGCCGTTCGCGGCATACCGGCGTACCTTGACCTTGCGATCCTGCCAGTCGATCCAACCGACGGTGAAGCTTCCGTCAGCGCTCATGGCCACGTTCGGCGATTTCTGCTGCCGTGCGGTCTGCGTGTTCAGCTGGAACTGTCCGCCGCGCTTGGTGCCGTCCCGCGAGAAGCGCTGGCCCTGCACGCTGAAGCTGTCGTTGTCGTTGCCGGTGGTCGTCTCGCTCTCCCAGACGACGACGAAGTCGCCGTTCGGCGCCATGTCCACTTTGGGGACCGGATTCGAAGAGCTACCGCCCGGGTTGAAGGGCGTCGTGTTCACCTGGAACTCCTGTCCGAGGGCTGAGCCGTCGGGGCGATAGACGCGAGCGCGTACGCTCTTCTCGCCGAAAGCCGTGCCGCTCTGCCAGACGACGACGAAGCGACCGTCGGCGGCCATACCGACGTCCGGGAAGCGCTGCTCGTCGGCGATGACGTTGTTGGCCTGAAACTGAGCACCGTTCGGCGAGCCGTCGGCGAAGTAGCGGCGACCCTGCACCGACTGGCGGTCGTCGTCGGAACCGCTGTTCGTACCGAAGGACTCCCAGATCACGACGTAGTTGCCCTGGGCGTCATCGGCAATCTTGGGGAAGCGCTTGTCGAAGGTCGTACTCTCCTGCGCTGCGCGAAAGGAGCCGCCGTCGCGTTGGAGCGAGAGGCACTTTCCGGGCTGAGCGCCAGCGGTGTTGGGCAGTAGGGCAAGGGCCGCGGCGGCGAGTGTCAGGCCGCCAACCCTCGGGTTTCTCGTGCGCGTCAGTTTCATGATGTCGATCTCCGAAGATGGATGAACCGCCGAGCCTCGGGCCGCGACGGAGTGTGGTCTCGTCTTCCTTCACGCACCCACTCCGCGGAACACCTCACGCCGTGAGCTGCTACCCTCGCCGGACGTCACCCACATAGACTGAACGAGCGCTCCGAGCGCCCGAACTGGAGCCCCGCCGATGAGCTTGATCGCCTGGTCCTGGCTGTTTCTGGTCCTGTACATCGGAGCCATGCTCGGCTTCGGCTGGATCGCCAGCCGCCGGATCAAGGACGCGGACGACTTCGCCACGGCGCGCAATTCGTACGGGCCCGTTTTCCTTGCCCTTGCCTTCGCCGCGAGCACGGCGAGCGGCGCAACGTTCCTCGGCAGTCCAGGACTCGGGTACCAGTACGGCGTCGCGTCCATCTGGGGCAAGTTCCTCTACCCGATGGGCGTCTACTTCGGCGTGCTCATCAGCATTCGCCTCGTCGCGTCGTCCGGTCACGCCTTCGGCAACCGCTCCATCCCCGAGTACCTCGGTGACCGCTACCAGAGCGACGGCGTGCGTTTGCTCGTCTCGATCTTCTCGCTCGTTCTCTTCTTCTACATTGCTGGCCAGATGGTGTCGGGCCTCGTCATGTTCGAGACGATGCTCGGTCTCGAGCCGCTCTGGGCGCTGATCATCACCACGGCGGTGCTGGCCATCTATGTCGTGCTCGGTGGCGCGCACGCCGACATCCTCACCGACGGCGTGCAGGGCTTCATGATGCTGCTCGTCGCGGCGTTCACCATCGTGCTGTTCGTCTTTGGCTTTGGCGTCGAGGGCGGCCTCTCGGGTGTGCTCGGCAAGCTCGGTGACCTCGACCCCAACCTGACGGGTGCCCTCAACACCTCGACGCCGCTCTACCACTCGTGGTGGTCCATCGTCTCGGTGCTGCTCGCGCACATCCCCCTCGGTCTGCTGCCGCATATCGGCAACAAGCTCTGGGCGCTGCGCGACGACCGCGATCGCTACCGCTTCGTCAAGCTGGCATTCGGTGTCGGCCTGACGCTGGGCCTGCTGGGACTCGGCGGTCTGCTCTCCCGCGCGGTGCTCGGGGACGCTCTGCTTGCGCCCGGTCGCAGCGCCAACGAGGCGCTGCCAGCACTCTTCATCGAGCTCTTTCCGGCGTGGTTCGCTGCGCTCGTCGGCGTCGGCATCCTGGCGGCGATCATGTCGACGGCAGACGGCCTCGTCGTCTCCAGCTCGCAGATCCTCGCCAACGACATCTACCGGCGCTCGATCGTGCCGAAGTTCCAGTCGCACCTGAGCGAGGAGCAGGTCGACCGTCGCGTCCTCGGCATCAGTCGGTGGAGCACTCTCCTCGTTCTCATCGCCTGCATGGGCATGGCCTGGGCGCTGCAGGATCGCAACATCGCTCTGCTCGTGTGGATCGGATCGGGCGGCATGATGGCGGCGTTCGCTGGG
>JBCCLJ010000140.1:0-19098 GCA_039026915.1 Acidobacteriota bacterium | reverse complement strand
CGGGGACTCCGCGCTCGATGCTCGCTGTGCTCGCCTCGCTTGGCTCAGAGGTCCAGGTTGTGTCTCGCGGGTTTCGCTAGAGCGTCTTCTCCGTCCCCTTTGGGGACTCCGCGCTCGGTGCTCGCTGCGCTCGCCTCGCTTGGCCCGAAGGCCCAGCTGGTGATGAGGAGTTCCATCGAGCCTCTCCTTCGTATCCGCTTCCGGGGGGCTCCTCCAGGGCCACCGTGTTGACTGGACGTGCCCTTGCTCGCTCGATCCCGCTGGGCTCAGGTCGCCGCCCGGGCCAGCCGGATCCCGGTGAACTGAAAGCGCGTATCGCCGGGCCAGAAGTTGCGGTAACTCGAGCGGATGTGGTCCGCCGGCGTCGCGCAGGAGCCTCCGCGAAGCACTCGTTGGTTGTCCATGAACTTGCCGTTGTACTCCTGCAGATCACCCGCAAAGGGACGGTAGTTCGGATACGGCTCGTAGTGGCTCGAGGTCCACTCCCACAGATCGCCGATCATCTGCGAAAGCCCTTCGCCGCGGGCGGACTGCGGATGGTACTCCTCGTCGTCGAGTAGGGCGCCGCGGTCCTCCGCTGTCCGACAGGCGACCTCCCACTCGCGCTCCGTGGGCAGGCGCACCGAGCCGGGGCCGTCTTCCTGCAGGGCGCGCCAGTTGGCGAAGGCGTCCGCTTCGTAGAACGAGACGTGGCTCACGGGCTCATCGACTTCCAGCTCACGCTGCCCGTTCAATGTCCACTGCGTCCAGGTGTCGCCGTCGCGCTCCCAGTAGAGAGGAGCTTCCCAGCCTGACGAGCCGACGGCGCCCCAGCCGTTGGACATCCACAGCAGAGCGCGGCGATAGCCGTCGTCCTCCATGAACTGGAGGTACTCACCGACGGTGACGAGGCGGCTCGCGAGTGAGAACGGGTCGATCCATGTCTTGTGGACGGGAAGCTCGTTGTCCCAGCACCAGCTGCCCTCGAGGTTTCCGACGTCGTAGAGCCCTCCTTCGAAGGGGATCCAGGAGGAAGGACTCGTGCTCGAAGGCGCGGCCCTCCGCTCAGAGTAGAGGGGCCGAAGAGAGCGAGCGTTGGTCCCCAGGATGTGCTTGATCTCGGTGACGAGGAGTTCCTGGTGCTGCTGCTCGTGCTCGATGCCCGTCGTCGTCAGGAAATGAAGCTCGGGGTCCTCGCTCGAGGAGTCGAGCAGCTCTTCCATCCGGCGATCGACGTCCTTGCGGAAGGCCAGGATCTCGTCGGTCGTCGGCCGGCCCTGCAGACCGCGTTCGTGGCGAGGCACGCGTTCGCCGTGCGCTTCGTAGTAGCTGTTCAGCACGTACTCGAAACCGGGGCTGGGAAAGGCGAAGCCGGTGCGCGGTTCGAGGATGTTCTTGGCGAAGAACCACGAGGTGTGACCGAGGTTCCACCAGGGTGGGCTGACGTCCGGCATCGACTGGATGCGGAAGTCTTCGGGCTGCAGGGGCTCGCAGAGCTCGCGACTCAGCGCGCGAACACGACGGAAACGCTCGCGAAGGGCGGCAGCGTCTGCCGCCAGCGGCGGAGTGATCTGTTCGACAGTCATGTCGCCACACTAGCAAGCGTCTTTCCATCCGTGGCGGCGAGACCGTGGAAAAACGGGCGACGACGTCCAGCCGCTTCGCGACTCCGATGGGGCGCACGAACGCCACTTGGTCGAGACGGATCTTGCTGGGACGCCCTGCAGATTCTAGCTGCCGGCGACTCTCTCGGTGCGGCTCCATGGTCCCTGAGCGCGTGCTAGATTTTGGCCGCTTCCCAGGTGCAAATTGCTTTGTGAAAGGCAGGTCGACATGAGCTCCGCAGACGATTCGAAGGTGGAGGCCCACGGCGGCAGTCACGCAGCCTGGGCGCTCCGTGCCCACGGAGTGGACGCACTCTTCACGCTCTCCGGTGGACACATCTTCCCGCTCTACGACGGCTGTGTGAAAGAGGAGATTCGGCTCGTTGACGTGCGACACGAGCAGACGGCCGTGTTCGCAGCAGAGGGTTACGCCAAGGTCTCCCGCCGACCCGGCGTCGCGGCGCTGACGGCGGGCCCGGGCGTCACGAACGGTGTCTCGGCAATCACCACGGCTCATTTCACCGGCTCGCCGGTCGCGGTTCTCGGAGGGCGCGCGCCGGCGGCCCGCTGGGGACACGGCTCGCTGCAGGAGCTCGATCATGTGCCGATTTTGGAGACCGTCACCAAGCATGCCGCGACGAGCGGCACGACCGCCGGTATCGGGAGCGACATCGATCAGATGCTGCGCTCCGCTCGCTCTTCGCACCGTGGTCCGACGTTTCTCGACGTGCCGATGGACCTCTTCTTCGGTTCGGCCGAGGCAGCCAAGGTCTCCGAGTTCCAGGACGCGGAGAGTGCTGCGGCTCCCGACGCAGAGTCTCTAGAGCACATCGGGCAGCTGCTCTCGCAGGCGGAGCGGCCCGTCCTGATGGCAGGCGCCGACGTCTACTGGGACGGCGCAGAAGGCGAACTCAAGGCTCTCGCCGAAGCCGGACAGCTTCCCGTCTTCATGAATGGTCTGGGTCGCGGCACCCTCGCGGCCGATCACGCCCTCGCTTTCTCTCGCTGCCGCAGCACCGCGTTCAAGGGAGGTGACCTGGTCGTCGTCATCGGCACGCCGCTCGACTTTCGTCTGGGCTTCGGTCGATTCGGCGACGCCAAGGTCGTTCACATCATGGACCGGGCGGATCGCGTGTCGCAGCACGTTGAGCTCGCTGCGTCGGCCGGAGGCAGCCTGAGCGCCGCACTCCGAGGCGTGCGCGAAGCTCTGTCGGGCACCGGAGAGAATCACAGCGCCTGGATCGAGACCCTGACGGCGGAGGAGACGGCGAAGCGCGACGGCGAGGCCGAGATCCTCGGCTCCGACGCTGACCCGATTCATCCCGGCAGAATCTACGGCGAGCTCGCCAAGCGACTAGATCGCGATGCGGTCGTCATCGGCGACGGCGGCGACTTCGTCTCGTACGCCGGCAAGTATGTCGACACCTTCACGCCGGGCTGCTTCCTCGACCCGGGCCCTTACGGTTGCCTGGGTACTGGGCCCGGCTACGCTCTGGGAGCGCACACCGCAGCTCCCGACCGCCAGGTGGTCCTGCTCATGGGCGACGGGGCTGCCGGCTTTTCGCTCGGCGACCTCGACACACTCGTTCGCTTTCAGGTGCCGGTCGCCATCGTCGTGGGTAACAACGTCTGCTGGGGGCTCGAGAAGCATCCGATGCAGCACCTCTACGGCTATCACGTCGCCGCTGAGCTGTCGGAGAAGGCTCGGTATGACGGCGTGCTCGAGGCGCTCGGGGGAGCGGGAGAGACGGTCGAGAGGCCGGGAGACATCGGCGCTGCCTTGGAGCGGGCGCTCGATGCAAAGGGTCCCTACCTCGTGAACGTGATGACGGATCCGGAGAACGTCTACCCTCGTTCGAGCAACCTGGGGTAGTCAGCTCCCAGACCGGGCGATTTGGGCCAGGCCGGGCGTTTCGGACCACGGACGACTGGGGCTCTGGCTCCATTGAGTGGAGCCTGGGCTCTCTTGGATGGCCTGTCTGCGGGCTTCGGAAGGGCATTCTCAGGAGACTGCCTCAAGATCGCCATGATTTCGGCTCGCGAGCGCCGACTGTCCTCGTCGAGGGACAGTTTGGCCGGTCAGAGCGACATGGACCGGCCAGTTTTGATCGCCGACTCTTCCGTACAGCGGCAAACTGACAAGAAACGTCGTGGTTTTGCGCCACTTTCGGTCCAGCAGCCGAAAACCATGGAACGAGGCCGAAAGCGCAAAGCCTTGAAAAACGGCCGATTTAGCGGGCGCTGTAGGAGGATCTGCGACAGCTCGAGTGGCAGATGCCCGACTGGCACCGGGTTTGCTTCTTCAGAGAACCAATGAGGAAACTCGAAGATGCGGAGGAAGTTTTTCCCGCCAAGTAAGTCCCGCCATTATACATGAGATCGTCCTGATCTCTACCCACCAGGATTCCCACCCAAGCTCTTCTCTCATACGGGAAGTAAATCCAAGAATCCCACCAAAGAAGAAAACTTCCTCCGCCGCAGTTTCGACTGCGTTCCTCTTCTGAGCCCGGGCGCCCGCCCGGGCTCAGGTGCGTTTGGGGGACGCGCAGCGGGACTCAACCGAGTTGAGCGCGGAGATCGCCAGGAGCGTTCACGGGCGCTTCGCAGGTGAAGTCCCTGCAGACGTATGCCGTGAGCTGGCCTGCCAGGGGCTGCATCTCGGCCGCCACATGATCCCAGCTGCGCAGCAGCTCCCGCGTTGGACCGTCGACGTGGAGCAGCACGCTGAAGCGCGGGCGCACGTTCCAGAACGTCTGAAACAGCTCACTCTTGGGCGCACTCTCCAAGGGGCCGCTCAAGACGACTTGCGCGATGTCGTTCGAGGCCCAGGCGGCGCTGGCGAGCAGTCGCGGTGCGGCCTGCGGCTGGCTTTCGAGGACCGCGCTGAACGTCCGCACGATGCCGCGCGCCGCCTCGGTGTAGGGGGCGTGATGCAGCAGCGCGCCGAGTCGGGCCAAGAGCTCGCAGGCGAGAGCGTTACCCGATGGCTCTGCACCGTCGCTCGCCGACCTGGATCGCACGAGCAGGTGCTCGTCGCCAGCGGGGCTGTCGTAGAGGGCGCCACCCTCTTCGGGAGAGAAGTGGCTCAGCATCTGTTCGGTGAGGAGGCGGGCTGCAACGAGCAGCTCTGGTGACAGCGTGGCTTCATAGAGATCGAGAATGCCGAGCGCCAGCCCGGCGTGGTCCTCGAGCTGAGCGTCATAGCGCCAGTCGCCGTCGCGGTAGCGACGCCGCAGAGTTGCTCCCGGCTCGTGCGCAGAGAGCAGGAAGTCCGCCGCTCGCCGAGCCATCAACGCCCAGCGAGGCTCCTGAAGGAGTGCGGCGCCTCGGGCGAGCGCGCTGATCATCAGGCCGTTCCAGGCGACGATCACCTTGTCATCGCGGTGGGGCCGCGTGCGGAGCGAGCGCCGCTCCAGCAGCCTTTCCTTCGCCGCTTGGAGGCGGGTCTTGGCCTCGGTCGTACTGTCGCCGAACTCGAGGCTGAGGACCGTGGGATGAAGAGCCGAGTACAGAAAGTTGCTCGTGCCGAGCTCGCCCTGAGGGTCGTGCAGCGTGTTGCCCTCGCTGCGCAGACCGAACGCCGCTTTGACCAGCGGCAGTTCGTCTCCGACCGTTTCGGCGACTTCGTCGAGTTCCCACAGGTAGAAGGCTCCTTCCCGGACGTCGCCGGACTCGTCGGCGCTGTCTGCGTCTTCAGCGGAGAAGAAGGCACCCTCCGGACTCGAGAGGTCGTGTTCGACGTAACGGAAGATGTCGCGCGCCGCATGGGCGAAGAACGCGTCGTCGGTGAGTCGCCCCGCATCGAGAAAGGAAGAGGCGAGCTGCGCTTGGTCGTAGAGCATCTTCTCGAAGTGCGGCACGCGCCACCGGGCGTCGACCGAGTAGCGGTGAAAGCCACCGGCGAGATGGTCGTTGATGCCGCCCGCCCACATCTTGCGCAGAGATTCGGAGCACATGACGAGTGCATCCGGTTGGTTCTCGACCTCCGCGTACAGGTGGAGAAAGTCGAAGACGCTCGGTCGGGGGAACTTCGGCGCCGTTCCGAAGCCGCCGTTGTCGGCGTCGAAGCTGCCCGCGAAACGCTCGAAGGCAAGCTGCATGGACTTCTGGAGCGAGACCTCCGTCGCAACCTCGCTTGAGGGGGCAGCAGCCATCTTTTGGACGGCCTCTGTGATCTGCCGGCTCGAGGAAAGCACCTCCTCGCGCTGCTCGTCCCATGCCCTGCGCAGCTGGATGAGCACGTCGGCGAAGCCGGGCTGGCCGTGACGTCGCTCGGGCGGAAAATAGGTGCCCGCGAAGTACGGCTCGAGGTCGGGGGTCAACCAGGCGGAGAGCGGCCAGCCACCCGCGCCGGTGATCGCCTGGACGGCCGACATGTAGACGCGGTCGACGTCAGGACGCTCTTCGCGGTCGACCTTGATGGCGACGTAGTAGCGATTCAGAAGAGCGGCGATCGCTTCGTTCTCGAAGGATTCCCGCTCCATGACGTGGCACCAATGGCAGGTCGAGTAGCCGATCGACAGGAAGATCGGTCGATCTTCGCTCCGGGCGCGCTCGATCGCCTCTTCACCCCACGGGTACCAGTCGACGGGGTTCTGGGCATGCTGAAGGAGGTAGGGACTCTTCTCGGCGGCCAGACGGTTGGTTTGGCCCGCGGCATCAGTGTCATCGCTCATGGCAGCGGACACTATCGTGAGCGATCGTTCCCTTGAGAGCCGTGCCGGAACGTGCCTGACCGGCGGAGGTGGGCTCTACTTCCAACGCAGCCGAAGCCGGTCGATCACGACTCCGTTGGAGACGCCCATGGAGCCTGGACCGCCGCTCGGCGTCACTTCGAGGCGCAGCGTTTCGCTACCGGCCCAGACGATGGGCCCAATGCCGACCTCCTGCCAGACATCGTGATCTGAGAGCGTCGCCTCTCCCAGAGTGCTCCCGCTCTCGCGGTCGAGCACCCGCAGGCGCAGCGAGCCGCCGCGATTCGCGATGAAGCGCAGCTTCAGGTCGAGGTGGAGCTGGTCGCCGCCCGGGACGATCGGCGCTTCGAGGAGCTCATACTCGCGCAGCACCCAGCTCTCGGCAAAGCGGGTCCTGTTGGGCGTCCACTTCTCAGGCTCGGGGTGGCCACCCGTCTTGAGCACGTGGGGCGACTCGACTTCGACGATGCCGGTCGCGCGGGAGGCTGCGACCGAAGGCGCGAGGGCAGCGGCTGTCAGCAAGAGAGCCACGGCGACGGTCATTCCTTGGGAAGCGGGACGGTTGCGACCTCGTCCCCAGGTCAGGAGTCCGAGCAGCGCCAGCGGCCAGATCCACGACGCCAGGCGCGTGCGTGTGTAGCTCGGAAAGAGCCGGCTGACGTCGAAATCGAAGCGGCTCGTCGCGTGGTCGAGCAGCAGGGTTCGCCCGTCCGCAAGGTTGTAGGTCCAGCCTGGGACTGCGATGCAGAGGGACGCGAGGGCGAGCGTGAGCAGGCCGAGGCCGGCGAGCATCACCCGAGAGCTGGAGCTCCGTCGCCTCTCGAACAGCGGAACGAGGCTCAGTGCGAGGACCGGAAGCAGGACGATGCCGTAGCGAAACGGCGGAGAGAATCCGCCGTACCACTCCTGGCGCGGTGCCAGGAGGAAGAGGTAGGGGAGACAGATCAGCGCGAGCCAGATCGAGTAGCGACGACCGACCCGGGGGATTGCCGGCACCAGGAGCATCCAGAGAGGGGCGCAGAGGAGCAGACCGAAGCCGACGTCGAGGAACGGCCCGAGCACCCCGCAGATCCAACGTTCGGCGGATTCGCGGAAGAGCATCAACTCGTCCGGCCGATGGATGCCAAGGGCTCGCCCGAGGAGCGCACGGTTGAGAAGCGCCAGAGCTCCGACTCCTGCGCCTGCGCTCACGAGCATGAGAAGCAGCGCCTTGCGGTGACGTCGCAACTCGAAGGTCGCGACGGCGAGCAGGCCGATCGAGATCAGGACGAATCGGGCCTTCAGGAGCGGTAGGGCCAGGAGGGAAAGGGCAAGCCAGACCCAATGGACACGACGCTCGTCGCCGGCCTTCAGTTTGGTGACGCAGAGGAGGCCGACCGTCAGCAAGAGAGCTGCCGGGACCTCGGTCCAGATCTGGTGCGAGTAGTACAGCAGAGGCGGCGCCAGAGAGAAGACAGTGAGCGCGAAAGCGACCTCCCTCGAAGAACCGGGAAAGAGCGAGCGGCCGAGTCGAAAGACGCTGAGCGTCAGGAGGGCCGTCATCAGGGCAAGAGTCAGCTGCGCGCCGGTGAGTCCGGCCACCCGGTAGGGAAGAGCGAGGAGCAGTGCGAGCGTGGGAGCGTGCCGCGAGTATTGCTCGCCCCGGGGGCCCTGCGGGTCGTCGACCTGCGGTCCGATCGCCTGGCCGGCGAAGGCGACCGAATCGCCGGCCGCGTAGTTGTTCGCCAGATCGAGATCGCCGTCGAAGACGAGCGAGTGAGCCATCAGGAGATACCAGGGCTCATCGCCGTTGGGTGGTCGCGCCTCCTGGCTCCAGGGGACGAGAGCGGCGTAGACGACGAACGGCACCCAAAAGAAGGCCGCGTCGCGCGGTCGTGGCGTCGCGAGGAGGAGGGCAGCCGCCGCACACAGCAGGGCAGTGCCGCCGAGCCCGGCGAGCACGATGTCGATCGACGGAATGCCGCTGAGTGACCCGGCTGTGAGGAGTACTCCGTACGCCAGGGTCGTTGCCTGCAGCGTCGAGCTCAGGCCCGTCGGACGACGAAGCCAGACGGCAAGCCCCAGAAGGGCGACGAGGCCTGCCAGGATTGCGAGAAGCGGCATCGTTCGGCTTCAGGCGCGCGCCAGCTCGTCGAAGCGAGGTTGCGGGGTCCAGCGATCGACGACTGCGTAGAGCCTCTCGGTGCGGAGCGGCTTGGCGAGGTAGTCGTCCATACCCGCTTCGAGGCAGCGCTCGCGATCGCCCTTCATGGCGTGCGCAGTCATCGCGACGATGGGAGTGCGGTGCGAACCACCTCCCTCGATCTCGCGCAGCCGAGCCGTCGTCTCGAAACCGTCGAGGTCGGGCATCTGCACGTCCATGAAGATGAGATCGTACTGATGCACCGTGAACGCCTCGATCGCTTCGACGCCGTCGTTTGCGACCGTGACGTTGCAGCCAGCCTTCTGGAGGAGTCGCTCCGCGAGTCTCTGATTCACCCGGTTGTCGTCAGCGACGAGGACGTCGAGCGGCGGCCTCATGTCGCCCAGCGCCTTGCGATCGAGCGGTGCGAGACTGTTGCTGTGCAGACGCGCATCGAGAAGGACACGGACCGCGGTCGCAACTTCGAAGCCGGCTGCCTCGACGGGGAGCACGGCGCCGACCTGTCTGTCGGCCAGGTCCTCTGCGCTCGGAGGCTCTGGGGTGAGCAGGATCAGTGGCACAGGAAAGGCTCGAAGCACTGCGGGAGCTCGCAGCGTTGCAAGCTCGCTCAGCGTCTCCCGTCGATCTTGGGCCACCAGAAGAACGAGCTCGAAGGGGCGGTTCGACTGCTGCGAAGCCTGCAGCAGCTCGACTCCCAGCTCTGCGTCGGGCGCCCGCGCGATGGCGAGGCCCCAGGACTCGATGCGCTGCAGAACGCTCTCGAAGGGATCCTCGGCCTCCTCGCCGACGAGGAGGACCTTGCGACGGCGAATTCCGAGGCTGCCCAGCGTCAGGTCTCGCGTCGTGCCGTCGGCGTGCGCGACGTCGAACGTCAGCTCGAAGGAGAAGGTCGAGCCTTGTCCAACGTCCGAGGTCGCCCAGATGCGTCCCCCGAGCCGCTCCACGAGCTGCTTCGAGATCGAAAGGCCCAGACCGGTTCCTCCGAAGCGGCGTGTCGTCGAGGTGTCGGCCTGCGCAAACGGGGAGAAGACCTGGTCGAGTTTGTCTTCCGGAATGCCGATTCCGGTGTCCTGGACCTCGAAGAGGAGGACCACCCTTTCGTGACGGTGCCGTGCGACCGAGACGACGATCTCGACGCTGCCCGATTCGGTGAACTTGATCGCGTTGCCCAGGAGATTGGTCAGCACCTGCCGAAGCCGACCCGGATCTCCACGCAGTACCGGCGGCAGGTCGGCGGGGAGCTGAAGCCCGAGTCGGAGCCCCTTCTGCTCGGCGCGTGGGGCCAGAAGCCGGACCAGGTCTCGCGTCGTATCTTCGGGGGAGAAGCGCGTCGAGTCGATGTCGAGATGACCCGCTTCTACCTTGGAGTAGTCCAGGACGTCGTCGAGTAGCTGAAGCAGGTGCTCAGCCGAAGCATGCGCGACCTTCAGCGACGAACGCTGATCCGGTTCGAGTCGCGTGTCGAGGACCAGTTCGATCATGCCGAGCACGCCGTTCATCGGCGTGCGGATTTCGTGGCTCATGTTGGCGAGAAACTCGCTCTTGGCCGAGTTGGCCTGTTCTGCGCGACGGCGCTCCACATCGAGTGCCTCGTTCTTCTCCTCGAGTTTGGCGACGAGTTCGCGGGCCGAGTGGACCGCTGCGCGCGTGCGCGAGCGCAGGTAGACGAAGTTGCGACTGCGGAATGACACATAGACGGCCGCGCCGACCATGCACAGAGCCAGAAAGCCGACGCGGCGAGGGTCGACGGTGTAACCCTGAAACGCGGTGAAGCCGGCAAGTGCGAGGTAGCCCACCGTGCAGACCGCGGTCGTTCTTACGATGCGTCGTGTGCCGCCGTCGACCTGGTCGGTGATGCGCAAGAGGAGGATCAGCGCGAACCAGCTCTGTTCGGCTCTCAGCACGTAGAGCATGACGAGCACGACCAGGATGTCGAGCAGCGTGAAGAGCTCGGGCAGCCAGCGCCCCATCTGCGGCTTCCAGAAAAGACGGAGACAGCACCAGCTGAAGGCGGCATAGCCGAGGAGCCCAACGGCCAGAGCGACGCTGCGGTAGAGGCTCGCATCGGGCGTGTTGAGCTGGTCGTACGCAATCCCGACGAGCGAGAGCGCGACCATCGCGACGATGCGGATGCGCGGGACCTGGATCGCGTGAAAGCGGTACACGCGCCTCTCTCGACGGGCGGCTGCCTCTTCCGGACTGCTGGCGAAGACGGGTGCCGTATCGATCTCAGAGCCTGCGGGCTGCATGCTGTCGACTCTACAGTGGCGAAGGGCCCTGCAGGTCGATCCAGCAGTTGCCCGCAATCGCCTGCCGTAGACTGTCGAGGTGACCACTGAAGTCCTCAACGAAGAGCGCCTGCTCGCGACCGTCGGCGGCGATCTGGAGCTGCTCGCCGAGATTGCGAGGCTGTTTCTCGAGGACTCGGTGGAGATGCAGGAGCGGCTTCGAGCGGCGCTCGAGCGAGAGGACGACGATGCGCTCTTCCGAGCCGCGCACTGGGCGAAGGGATCCGTCGCGAACTTCGCGGCAGATCGGGCTGTCGCTCTCGGACTCGAAGTGGAGGAGATGGCCCGCAGTGACGGCGCAGCGGCCGCCACCGCCAAGGTCGAACAGCTGCTGGCGGAGCTCGACCGAGTCCGCGTCGCGCTCCAGAGCTACTGCTGAGGGAGCGGGTGCTCTACAGGTCGCCGACTTCCTGGACGACGTAGTGCTTGATGGCTCGGGAGCGAAGATCGACGCCAACGAGGGACTCGCGAAACTCCTTCATGTGAGGCGTGTCGAAGTGATCTGCCAGCGCCTGGTCGTCCTGCCACTCCTCGAAGACCCTCACGACGCTCGGGTTTTCGAGATCGGCGTAGAAGGCATAGCTGATGCAGCCCTCTTCGGCACGCGAGGCGACGGCCATCTTGCGGGCCGCTTCCATGGCGCGCTCGCGGCCTTCTTCACCGATTTCGAGAGTTCCTGAAACGACGATCATGAGCGGTCTCCTCCGTGGAGAAGCGAGACTAGCACCGGCTTCGATCGGTCGCTTTCAGCCGATCCGTGCGTGGGCATTCCGCGAGGCTGCGCGGAGAGACAGAACTACGGAATGACACCCTGCTCGGGCTCACGCAGGCGAATCAGGCACTCCTGCACCGCCGAAGCGACGAGGTCGCCCGACTCGGAGTAGAAATTGCCGCGCACGTAGCCGCGAGCGCCCGCTGCGTTCGGGCTCTCCTTGACGAAGAGCAGCCACTCGTCCACCCGGAAGGGGCGGTGGAACCACATGGCGTGATCGAGGCTGGCGCCCTGGATCGTCTGCGATACGAAGACGGGCGAGTGGGGAAGCATGGTCGTCGACATGAAGTCCATATCCGACATGTAGGAGAGCAGTGCGCGATGGAGGATCGGGTCGTCGGGAAGAGACGCCTTCATCCGCATCCAGGTGGACTTGTGCGGCGGCCGAGCTTCCGAGGCACCTCGAGGAAACATGTGAATGCCCTCGACCTGGCGAGAGTCGAGGATCTGGTAGCGAAAGGCGAACCGCTTGATGGACGGATCCTTCTCAGCGAGGGCGGTGTAATGGTCCTCGTCGGTGGGGAGCCCTTCGGGACCGGGAACGTCAGGCATCGGCGCCTGATGGCTGAGGCCCCCTTCGGAGACCTGGAAAGAGGCAGACAGATTGAAGATCGCCCGACCGTGCTGAATGCCCACGACGCGCCGTGTCGTGAAGCTCTTACCGTCACGAATTCGATCGACTTCGAAGAGGATGGGCCGTCGCCAGTCCCCGCGCCGGAGAAAGTAGGCGTGGATGGAGTGCACCTGCCGATCAGCATCGACCGTGCGAGCAGCTGCAACGATCGCCTGGCTCAAGACCTGGCCGCCAAAGACATGAGTCCCGGGTCCGTTCACGGCCCGAAAAAGGTTCTCCTCGATCTGTTCGAGCTCGAGCAGAGCGAGGAGGTCGGTGGCGGAGTAGTTCACTTTGTACGTGCAGAGGTGGAGATCAGCGACCGCAGCTGGGATTGCGCCTCGGCTCCAAGGTTTCCTGCAGCAACTGCTTCGGCGAACATTTCTGCAGCCTCTGCGAAGGCGCGCGGGAGCTTCAGGGAAGACGCGAGCTTGGCCCCTTGTAGTGCTACCGGTGCAGCTTGAGACCACGCTTGGCCCTCTACGAGAATGTCGGCAACATCTAGCATCGACTTTACAAACAGGCGAGGGTGACCGATGGTTGCGGATCTCTGTGCTGCCTCGGAAATTAGGGACAGCGCTTCTTCGGATCTCCCTCGGCTTCCAAGAGCTAGTCCTCTGATTCGGATCAGGCTGATGCGAAGAACTGGAGCTCCTTCAGAGATCTGGTCGGCTTGCAGAAGCGCCCGGTCTATCTCGCTGAACGGTCGACCTAGTGAGCTGAGTCCGGCACCGATGTTGGCTGCGGCTACTGCCCGGTAGTACTTCGTAGTCTCCGGCGATTCGAGAAGCTGGCGGAGTTTCTGCACTCCCGTCAACATCTCCTCTTCCGTCTCCTGGCTCGTGGGGCCGAAGTAGCGCTGCGATACGTAGTCGACCTCGCAACCGTTCTTTAGCTCTTTGAGGCTCGAAGCAGTAGCTATCTCGACACACCGAGCTTGCTCCTCTAGGGCTTCTACCGGCTGGTACGAGTCGGCCAGCAGGTCCGCCCGTAGCCTAACTCCTTCGATCATCGTCTTGGGAGTACCCACGCCGCTCCGTGCCCTTGCTTCCCCTTCTTCCAGCGAATCCCACGCGTCATCGAGCCGGCACTTCAGTCGCAGAAGGTTCCCTCGATGAAAGCAAGTCCTGGCGGCTACTTCATTCGACTGGCGAGTCTCCGACTGCCCGGTCAGCGCCCTTCTGCTCAGCAGCAAGGAGGCATTGGAGAGTGCCTCTTCATAGTCGGCGATATTCTCAAATCTGGAAGCAAATCCTCTGTCGACTAGCTCTGATGCAGCCAAAAGGTGCTCATTCTCGGAGAAGTCGCTTGCGGCTACGCGTTTCTTCAGTTTCTCTGATACGAGTTTGCAAGCCTCTATGTGGCTCTGAAGCGCTCGCTTCATCCGTTTAGAAACCTCGGCTGGAGGTGAGTCGACCACGGCTAGGACTTCCTCGGGCACGTCCCCTATCGATCTGACCGACTCGGCGAGGATCGCACTGCATTCGCTGCAACCGGAAGCCAAGCATCTTGCAAATTCGCTCGCGACTCGAGGGTTTGAGGGTCCTTTCGCTCCTACTTCAAGCAAAAGATGGGAGCAACTACAGGACATTTCGGTAGCTCCTTTCTCCCGTGCGCTGATCAAATGCCTCAACAAGTCTCTTGAGGCAACGGGTGCAAAGCTTGCGGACGCTGGACTCTCGGTAGCCGAACCTCTCAGCCATTGTCTTTACGTCTTCTTCTTCAAGATAGCGGGCCCGAAGCAGCCGCTGACACTTGGGTGAGAGTGTCGCTAGTGCGTTCTCCAGGTCAGCAAGGAAAAGCCGGTCCTCCGGGCGGTCTTGGCTGGCCTCTGCTACGGCCTCAAGCAGGGAACTGTCGATCGCATCTGTGATCCGTCGCCGGCCTTGTCTGAGATGCATAAGGCACTGCCGCTTGACGACAAAGACCAACCACGCCTCGTAGTTGTGGATTTGCTCAGACTGCTGGATTAAGGCCATGAAGGCGTCTTGCACGAGATCTTCTCGTTCGTGATCAGGAATTCGGTAGCTCGCAGTCACGCGCAGAAGCTTCGGCAGCAAGCTGTCTAGGAGCTCAGCTAACTCGGTTTCCGTCAACATTGAGGGATCTCTGGTCTCAGAACTGTGAGAATGCCGGGGGCGCGGGTGCCTCCCGCTCGCTGTGTTGGCAATGCCTTCGTCCTTAGCGGTAGCGCTTCGTCGCTCTAGTCTTCCTGAGAGGGGCTGGCTTACTCGGATTTGAGAGCTTGGCTCGGAGCTGTTCGTGCGGCACGCACAGCAGGCGCCAGGGAGGCTAGGCCCCCTGCACCAACGACTAGGAGCAGCACAAGCAGCGCAGTAAAAGGGTCGGCGGCGGTTACCCCGAACAACAAGTCCTGAAGTGCCCTTCCCAAGCCGGTCGCGAAAGCGATTCCGACTGCTGCTGATACGAGGCTGAGAAGAACCGCCTTTTTGACGATACCGCTGAACACATCTGCGGAAGTCAGTCCGAGGGTGCGCCTGATGACCCACTCACGCGCACGAGCTTGGCAGTCTGCTGCGATGAGGCCGTAGGTTGCAATCGCTGCTTGGAGAAATGACAGCACTGCCAGGGTAGTGGCGACAAGTGCAAGCAACCTCTCGAGGCTGACCTCTTGGCTGATCCGTGCCTCTAGAGTCTCGGGTGGCCCAAGCACGGCCTCAGGGTCCCAGCTAGCTACCGACTCGCGAACCTGACTGTAACTGGATCGGCTGAGGTGCTCTGCCGCCACAATGTAGATCGTCTCCGAAGGAACCTGGTCCAGCGGGAAGTAGACATCATTGGCGTCGAGGATCCTTCGGCCCCGATGAAGGACATCCGGGAGTACTCCCGCCACAGTCCATGTCTCGATGGCACCGACTTTAGGGGCTACACGGAACTCCTTTCCGATCGCGTCACCGCTCCAGACTCTTTTTGCAAGGCTGTTGGATACAAGGGCCTGGCCTGTAGATCCTTCGAACCGGGTCGAACCCACCGACTGGCTGATCGCTCGCAGTTGCAGAGTCTGTTCGAATCCTCTGGATACGCTGTGCCTGTAGGCCGGGGTCCTGCTGTCTTCTTCGGTTCTTCCGGACGAGATGACCGTTGTGGCGAAGTAGGAGTTTGGTGCGACAGCTGGACCCATCAGAGTCGGATGGGCTAGATCCGTTTTCGTTCGAAGAACATCTAGCAGAGTATCGAGCGCTGCGCTTTGTGCTTCACCTTGAAGTCGGACTGGGAGCCGAAGCGAGAGGTATACCAAGGAGTCGGGCACACCCAGTGACGATCTTGCGAGGATGCGAAGGCTCTGTAGGCTCAGCAGCGACGTCGAGAGAAGTGCGCTGCTAAGCGCTACGAGTCCGACGACATGAACAAGTCGGTACTTCCCAGGCGGTCTTGTCGATCGCGCGAGTGCTCCGTCTCTCATGCTGCTGATCTTTGCTATAGCTAGGTAGGTCTTGACGCCGGCGAGTACTGCTACGCCCAAGGTTCCGCAAAGCGCAAAGAGCATCAAGGAGGCCTTAGGAGCAAGGACGTGCATAGAGAAGCTCGGGGGAGCCACTCCCGAACTGGCTACGAGTGCCTGAGTTAGCCTCGCTCCCAGAGCGCAGCCGATCAGAAGGCCAACGCCACCTGAAAGGGTCGCCGGCACTAGCGTTGGAGACACCAATGAAGGCGTCGGCGCGCCGAGCGAAACCCTGACGGTGTTTTGGCCTCTGCGCAGTAGTAGTTCGGAGTCCATGAGGCCGAACAGGTTCGCGGCAGCTGCCAGGCTTGTCAGCGCTGCTGCGGCAAACAGCAGCTGCAGCGCAGCATCAAAATCGGATCCAAAGAACCATGAACGAGGGCTTTCGATTTGAATCTCGCGCGTCTTGTGACTCTCGGGATAGACCCCGGCCATGCGCGCGGAGGCCCCAGCAAGAGTCTGCTTCAGTTGTGTCTCCGAAAACACTTCGGAGATCCGAGATAGCCCAATCAACCACTGCAGCTCCGGGTCCTCAAAGTAGCCTTTCGGGTAGAACACACGAGCCGAACTCAGACCCATCAGCAGATCCGTCTTGCCGCCGATAAGTCCGTCGAAAGCCGGTTCAAGCACACCAACGATGGCGACTATCTGGCCGTCAAGCTTTAGCGTTTGGGAAAGTGCTTGTGCGGGAGACCCGAACTTTCTAACCGCGAACCCGTGAGTGCATGCAGTCTCACTGACTGTCTCCGGTGGACGCCCTGCTGCCACCTGAATTCGACTTAGTTCGATTACGTTTGCGCTGGCGAACGTAATCAGGGCCTCTTCGTTTGCTTCGGCTTGCTGGAGAACCATGGACCGAGGTGTCGAGAACGCACCGAGCTCCTCATGGCTCGCCCACTGAACGAACTCCGCACCACTGATTCCATCGTGGAAGTCCGATCTGGCCGGATCAGCGGAGAAGAGGAAGCGGAGGTGACCTGAACCCTCAAACGGAAGCGGGCTCTTCGTGAGCCAGTTCGCTATTCCGATCGCCGATGACGCGGGAACAGCAGCGGCAACGAAGGACAGAAAGACCATGAACCAGGCGGAGGAAGCCCAGTCATGCGAGCGGAGCCAAGCCATACCGCCCAATCATAAACGACGGAGCGGCCGCGAGAGTTCGGTCAAAGCCTAGGAATGAACGACGTTAGCTGGGCCGCTTGGTCGATCTGATGGGCCTGCAAGAAATCGAGGATTCCTTGAGCCGCTCCTACGGTGAGCGTGTCTCGAATGACAGACTCTCTGAAGAGCAGGAGTGCCGCCAGAACCTCACGGTGCAGGTCACAGCACTGGAAGATCGGAATAACTGCCTCAGCGAGGCTCCTCACCTCGGTGTGGCGTTGCTGATCCATGTACAGGTTCGCGAGTTCGAGCGACAACTCCGCAGCGGGAGCTCCGAGACCGGCACTCACGAAGCCGTTTCGGGCCTCTAGGAAGCACTTTTCGGCGAGTGCTACATGCCCCATCGCCAATGCGATATTGGCTTCGAACTGCTTAGCACGCAGCAGCGGGACTCGGTCTTCAGAAGATCGATAAAGCGCTTTCGCTTCGTTGAGAGCTGAGAGGGCATCAGTGTAGTTCCCTCGCTCGTAGTGGACTACAGCGAGGTTCTGCCTGACTGCGACGAAGGTAGTCCTCTCGCGAGAGGGGTCGATCATCTCCATCGACCTGAGGAGGCTCTCGGATGCCAGATCAAGGCGCCCGAGCTCCGTAGCAACCGATGCTCCATTCGCCAGCGCCATACCTGCGAGGTGTGTCTCGCCGTAGGAGACGAAGGTGGAGAAGCTGTTCTCAGAGTCTTGCAGCGCGTCCTCAAGCTCTCCCTTGGCCAGTCGAAGGGACGTCCGGAGAAACCACAGGTGAGCCAGCTCGACCGCGTCACCGGTTCCCAGAGACAGCTCAAACTCTGCCTTGTCGAAAATAGCGGATGCCCGGGCATGGTCTGATGACGAGCGGTACGCGTTAGCCAGGTAGGACAAACAACGCCCGTATACGTCTCTCTTGACCGGGTCCTCGGGACTGTTCTCGACAAGCTGCTCAGCGACGGAGCAAGCGATCTCCATGATCGCTAGATTCTCGTGTACGTCGGAGAAACGGGATGACCAAGCTCGCTCGATCAGCTCGAAGCAAACGGAGTCACTAACGAAACGCTCGGAGTTAGCAAGGAGCAACTCCCGTTTGGCCGCAGGTAGTGACAAGAGCTCCTCTGCCAGCTCGACAGAAGACGATGTTGAGTACCTCTCAAGTTCGACTGAGTCGAACTCCGAAGCCAGTGAGCGTAGGACGTCTTCCTTACTCTCCGGTCCTGCGAGTGACAGCTCGGCAATCACTGCCTCGCAGGAGGCGCATTGGCCTAGGAGGTGGTCAGCGACCGTGCTGGCCTCGTGGGGAGACAGCTCGCCTGCGAGAAATTTCGCTAGGGCGATCTTCGTCGGGTGAACTGTTACATCTACGCTCATGGCATCCTTCAAGCGGGTCAGGCGACCTCGCTTGTTAGCTTATGCAGGGAGCGTGCCGGCTTGCGCTCGGGGCGGGTTGCAGGCGCCTCACGTAGGGCCTCGATGCAGCGACGGCGAAGCGTCGCCGCGAGCCAGACTGAAGGCTGAGATAGACGCGGAGCCTTGGCCAGAAAATCGGTCAGCGTGGCGCGCAAAATCTGCTCGGCGACTGGCTTCGCCAGAGGAAACCTGGAAACGGTGGCCAGCGCGATGTCCGACAGCCTTTCGCCGTCGATTCGCTGCTCCAAGGCCCTTTGCTCTGCGCTCCGCATGGGGGAGAGTCTCGCTGATCTCGGCCAAGATGTAAATAGGTGCAGACGCAAAAATCCCAGCCGAAGCATTTTGCTTCGTTGGAAGTGATTGGAACCGCTCGACTTACCGGCTTAGGGCCAATTTCGTCGAGGTCCTGGTCGGAGAAGCGCCTGCAGCTAGAACTACCCGCTGGCGCCTTCGCTTAGCTCCGCCCGGTGATACTGACCGCGTTGCGTCCGGTGATGCTCACCGCGTTGCGTCCGGTGATGCTCACCGCGTTGCGTCCGGTGATGCTCACCGCGTTGCGTCCGGTGATGCTCACTTTGTTCGCAACTTGCACGTCATTTGCAGTAACCGAGGTACGCGATGCGATTTCCACGGCCTCATCTGCGGCAGACATCACCATCGGAGCGGATCCGACGAGGGCTGTCACGGTAGCGATGGTCAGGGCAACTGCACGGAAAGAACGGCTTTTCATAGCCTCTCCTCATGGGACGAAAGTCCCGGATTTATTGCCTTTCTGGGGCGGGTACCCCTCGAGGCATTGGGACGTTCACCGTTGGCGCGGCGAACAAGCGAAAGTCCGAAAACGGCAACCGAATGCGGACCAAAGACGACTCGGAACGTCGTCGGCGCTAGTGACACCAGGTGTCATCCAGACTCCGACAGCAGCGCCGAATCACGGCACTTGGGCAAGAGCGATGGGATCTACAAGAGATGTGGGCGCAGAAAACTGCGACGACTCTCGAGGAT
>JBCCLJ010000139.1:0-19446 GCA_039026915.1 Acidobacteriota bacterium | reverse complement strand
GCTGCGTGCCCTTGGGGGGTGAGGACACGGCTCTGGGGGGGTGGGGCGCTAACTTGGGTCGGATCGCCGCGTCGGCTGTCTCCTACCGGGCACCGCCCGGTCCCTCGCCTGCGCTCCTCGCAATGACGCAGAAGTCTGGCCCGCGGTCACCCGTCTTTTTCATCGTGCTCTCCAGTCGGATTGAGGAGCTCGCAGACTAGCGTGCGGCAAGAGCTCTTTCGTCGCGATCTGCCCCAACGACACAGGATGGCCCGGAGCCTCCGCGAAGGTCGGAGCAGGTGCTGGCCCTGTCCATTCGCCATCCGGGTAAGCGCTGCGGGCGCAGCCCGCAAAGGCGCGCGCAGGGCCGCTGAGGGGGCCGGAGCCTGGATTGAGCTCTGATCTGCGTGGTCACCACCACGCAAGATCCTGGCAAGGGTCGCGGGCGGAGCCCGCCTGACGCGCGCAGGGCCGCTGAGGGGGCCGGAGCCTGGATTGAGCTCTGATCTGCGTGGTAACCACCACGCAAGATCCTGGCAAGGGTCGCGGGCGGAGCCCGCTTGACGCGCGCAGGCCCGCTGAGCGGGCCGGAGACTGGATTGAGCTCTGATCTGCGTGGTAACCACCACGCAAGATCAGAGCTTCCTGAGCTGCACTCTCTGGACGGAGTGGTCCTGCCCCTTCTCGAGGACGAGCAGGGCGCGTTCTTTCGTCGGCGCGATGTTTTCGACGAGGTTCACCTCGTTGATGCTCTTCCAGATGCCAAGCGCCGTTTCGCGCGCTTCGCCGTCGGAGAGCTCCGCGTAGCGGTGGAAGTACGAGGACGGGTCTTTGAAGGCCGTGCGGCGGAAGGTGAGGAAGCGTTCGACGTACCAGTCTTCGATCGTCTCCGCCGGTGCGTCGACATAGATCGAAAAGTCGAAGAGGTCGCTGAGGAACCGTTGGCTACCGCCCTGCCTCGACGTCTGAAGCACGTTGAGACCTTCGATGATGACGATGTCCGGCCGCTCGATGAAGCGTTCCTGGCCGTCGAGGATGTCGTAGGTGATGTGCGAGTAGACGGGGTGGGGAACGCGGAGCTCGCCCGATTTGACGCGCAGGACGAAGTTGAAGAGCGAGCGCACGTCGTAGCTCTCGGGGAAGCCCTTGCGTTGCATGAGGCCGCGCTGTTCGAGCACGGCGTTCGGATGCAGGAAACCGTCGGTGGTCACCAGCGCGACGCGGGGATGATCGGGCCAGCGCGCGAGCAGCGCCTGGAGGATGCGCGCCGTCGTGCTCTTGCCGACCGCGACGCTGCCGGCGAGGCCGATGATGTAGGGCACCTTGTCCTCGTGTTTGCCGAGGAACGAGGCGGTCGCGTTGTAGAGCTGCTGGGTGCCGGCGACGTAGAAGTTCAGGAGCCGCGACATCGGCAGGTAGATGTCGGCGACCTCTTCGATGGCGATGTTCTCGTTGATACCGCGCAGCAGGGCGAGGTCGCGCTCGACGAGGGGCAGCGGCGTATCGGCGCGCAGGGGCGCCCACTCGTCCCGCGTCAGCGTCAGATAGGGCGACGGCGAGTCGTCGCGCTGCGGGGGCTCGGAGCTGGGGGTGAGAACCGTCACGAGGGGACTCGGGGAGAGCGTGAGGGCGGGGGTGCCCTCACGCCGGTCCTCCAGTCTATCGCCGGGCTCGGGACTGCGGCCCGGACAACGAAAACCGAGGGGTCAGGAGAGAGCTTCGAGCATGGCCGGAGCGCCGCTGACTCCGACGTCGCGCCCGGGCTCGACGTTCAGCGTCTGCACGACGCCGTCTTTGATCACCGCGGCCCAACGCTGCGAGCGGATGCCCATGCCGAAGCCGGACGCGTCGAGCTCGAGGCCCATCGCCTGGATGAACTCACCGTTGCCGTCGGAGAGGAGCAGAATGCCGGCGGGGATGCCGCGCGCCTGACGCCACTCGTTCATGACGAACACGTCGTTCACCGCGACGCAGGCCACCGTGTCTGCGCCGGCGGCTTTGAGCTGATCGACGTTGTCGATGTAGGTGGGCAGGTGGACGTCCTGGCAGGTCGGCGTGAACGCGCCGGGAACGGCGAAGAGCACGACGGTCTTGCCGTTGCAGAGCTCGTGCGTCGAGATGTCCTGGATGCCGTCCTCGGTCATGTGCTTGAAGGTCGCTTCGGGAAGCTTGTCTCCGGCTCCGATGCTCATGGAAGATCTCCTGTCCGATAGGGGGTTCGATCGGTTGGTTGGGCAGTCGCGCTTCGCGGTGCGACTTCGAGCCGCGCCCCTGCGCGCAGCAGCTTTGAGGAGGGCAGACAGTATCAGCCGGTCCAGAACGCGTCAGCTTGCTGCGAGCCGAAAAGCCTGGCCTTCTGTAGACTTCGATCGTGCGTTCTCTCCCTTCGAGGGTGCTCCTCGGGTGGGGAGTGCTCGGGCTTCTGCTGGCCGCGCTCGGCGTCGGCGCAGCCACCTTCGACCGCGCCTCGTGGCCCGGCGTCGTCGGAGACGAAGCGACATACATCATGGCGGCGCAGAGCCTGGCCTACGACGGCGACTACCGCTACTCGGCCTCCGACTACGAGCGCTTCGTCGCCACCGTCGACAGGCCCCCGGACGGTCTCATTCTGCAGAGCCCGGACAGTGGCGAGACGATGCTCTTCGGCAAGCCGTTCTTCTACCCGGCGTACCTTGCGCCGTTCGTCCGACTCGCTGGCGTGCGCGGCCCGGCTCTCGCGAACTTCGTGCTGTTGGCGCTCAGCTCCGTCTTTGCGGCGCTCGCGCTACGGCAGAGGTTCGACGAATGGGCACCGGTCGTCGTCGCGGCGCTCGTCTTCGGTTCCGTGCAGTTCGCTCACACTTTCTGGGCGCACTCCGATCTCTTTCTCGCCTGCCTGGTGGCCACGGCCTACGCGGTGGCTTTCGGCGAAGACGAGCCGGCGGAAGGGCGCCTGGTGCTGAGCGCGGTGCTGCTGGCGACCGTCGCGATGAGCCGGCCCTTCTACGCCGCCCTCGCCCTGCCGCTTTTGCTTCTGGGCTTCCGGCGCTCGCGCCGCGCCCTGATGCTCGTCGCCGTCGGACTCGCGGCGACGTTCGCCGTCTACGTGGGCACCAACCTGAGCCTCCGCGGCTCCTGGTCGAGCTACTCGGGTGAGCGCCAGGGCTATTACTCCTACACCGGCTTTCCGGAGGTCGGTGAGGAGGCGCCGGGGTGGGAGCGCTCCGTCGGCGAGCGCGGTCCGAACTCGTGGACGCGCAACCCGCTGCCCTTCGGCTTCGAGGCGACGCAGAGCGCCTGGAACGTCGTATACCTCCTGGCGGGCCGACACACCGGCCTGCTCCTCTACTTTCTGCCGATCCTGCTGGCCCTGTGGGGTGCCCGTGCCGAGGAGCGCAACCTGGCAGTCGTCGTCGGCTTCTGTCTCGTCGCGGCGGCCTTTCTCCTCGTGCGGCCCTACAACTACTACGGCGGTGGCGGCGCGTTGGCCAATCGCTATCTGCTGCCGGCAATTCCGGCCCTCTGGTTCTTGCGGGGGAGCTGGCAACCCTGGCGCCTTCCTGCGGTCCTTGCGGTCTCGGCGCTGTTCGTCGCGCCGCTATGGGCAGCCCCTCGGGGCTATCTCCTGGAGCCGGACCGCACCTACCGCTATCCGTCGGCGGTCGCCCGATGGCTCCCCTACGAGTCGACGCAGAGCCACCTCAAGCCTTCGGGCCGCGAGGACTTCATTCACGCGAGTCTCTGGATCAAGCCTCTCGACCGCGGAGTTCAGGCGGTGGGCGACCCGAACGCCGAGTGGCTCAGCTTCGACCCCACGGCCGGCGACGGAGCGCTGCTCCTCGGCAGCCGCGAGCCGCTCGTCGCGATCGACGTCGAGAAGGACGGCGCGGTGCAGACGGTCGTGCCGCGGCGACGTGCCTTCCATCGCATGTGGTGGTCCGACGACCCGATTTATCTCTACCGCCTGGATCTGTCGTCGGCTCTGCCGGCCGGTGAGGGCCGGCTTCGCTTCGTCGTACGCAAGAGGGGCGCCTAGCCGAACAGCCCGAGCTGGTCGCCGGGGCGGCGAAAGGCGGAGGTGCTCAGCTCGAAGCCCTGCGGTTTCAGGCCCGACTGCTTGAGTCCCAGATCGAAGAGGCCGCGGAGCTGCTCCGCAAAGGCGCCGGTGCCGCGCCCGCGGCGTCCGAACTTCGTGTCGTTGAGACGGCCGTTGCGCAGCGAGCGAATGCGCGACTCGACGCGAGAGGCCCGCTGGGGAAAAGCGTTCTGCAGCCATTCGAAGAAGACGTCGCGCGTCGTGCCGGGAAGGCGCAGCAAGACGTAGCCGGCGGTCACGGCTCCGGCGTCGGCGGCGGCGCGCACGATCGCGGTCAGCTCGTGATCGGTCAGCGCCGGCACCACGGGAGCGATGAGCACGCCGGTCGGGATGCCGGCGCTCGCCAGCTTTTCGACAGTCTTCAGGCGCTCCCGGGGATGCGCAGCGCGTGGCTCCATCTTCGCGGCGACCTCGCCGCTCAGCGTGGTGATCGAGATCATGACGCCGGCGGCACGGTGCCGAGCGAGCTCGCTCAGCAGGTCGATGTCGCGGGCGATGAGCACGTTCTTCGTGATCACCTCGACCGGGTTGCGAAAGCGCGCCAGCACCTCGAGGCAGCCGCGGGTCAGTTCGAGCCTCTTCTCGAGTGGCTGGTAGGGGTCGGTCACCCCCGAGAGCGCGAGCGTCTGAGGCCTCCATCTCGGTGAGGACAGCTCGCGCTCGAGTAGCGCAGGCGCTTCCCTCTTGGCGAGGATCTTGGTCTCGAAGTCGAGGCCCGCCGAGAAGCCGAGGAATTCGTGACTCGGACGCGCGTAGCAGTAGGCGCAGCCGTGCTCGCAGCCGCGGTAGGGGTTGAGCGAAGCAGCGAAAGAGACGTCGGGGCTGTCGTTGCGCGTGATGATGCTCTTCGAGCCGTCGGCCAGGATCTCGGTGTCGACGGACTCGGGAGGCAGCTCCTCCGAGAGGACCTCGAGCCGTTCGAAGCGATGCTTCGGATTGCTCTGTGCGCCGCGCCCGCGGGGACCTGCTGGCGTGTGGGTCATCCTGCGAACTGTAGCGTGCCGCGCGGCGTTCAGGGGCCGTCGGAAGGCGCCGCTTCGCTCGCGCTTGCGGCCGGGAGGCGGGACTCGGGCGGGACCTCCTGAATGCGGAAGAGTCCTCCTCCCAGCGGCTCGGAGTTGGCGATGAGCTCGTCGAGCTGCGCCGGTGCTTCGTAGCCGTACCAGGTTTTCAGCGACTCGATCCTGCTCGGTACGACGACGAGATAGTCGCCCGGCTCGGGCGGCACCGACTCCAGCTCTCGAAAGCCGCGATTCTCGGGACCTGTCTCGAAGCCCCAGAAGAAGTTGAAGATGTCGAGCGAGCGTTCGTCGGTGTAAAACGGCGTGCTCGGATCGAGCCGGTCCTCCATCTCTCGGACCACCGGCGCGCCGGGGCCTTCGAGCCAGAACTGGCCGATGCGCGCCGCGCTGATCAGGAGCACCACGCACAGCAGAAGGCCGCCCCAGAACGCGCGCTCCCGCTCGTTGCCGGCGAGACGAATCGATCGGGGCAGCAGATGATCGAGGAAGCCGGCCGCGAGCAGCACCGCGGGAAAGAGCTGCAGGAAGAGAAAACGGTCGGCCAGCGGCAGCGGTCGATAGGTCCCCAAGCTCGCCGAGGAAAAGTTGAACATGAGCACGATGCCGACGAACCAGAAGGCCGGGAACGCGAGCTCGCGTCGGCGATGAAAGGCGGTGTAGAGAGCACCGAGCAGCGCGACCAGAGGGATGAGTCCGAAGACCGGGTCCAGCAGGATCTGCGAAGGCCCATCAGCGATGACGCGCTTGAGCAGAGTCTTCCAGTACTCGGCGGCCGTCGTCGATGCACGCCCGTCGACGAAGAGGCGTCCCCAGTCGCTCGACTGTTGCCAGATGACCGCCGTGCTGTCGAAGCTGCGCTCGATGGCATGCGGCCGGTAGAGAGGGTCATCTGCCACGCTGCGGTAGGTGAGGCCCTCCGCCGCGACGCCCGTCAGGCAGGTGGCCGCGCACGCGGCGAAGGTCAGCAGGCGTCGCTTCGTCCATGCGATCCAGAGCAGATAGAGGAGAACGACCGGCCCGAGGTAGGCGACGCTCTCTTTGATGAGCCAGGCGGCAACGAAGGCGCCGCCGGCGACCAGCCCTGCGACGACCTGGCGCGATCGGTCGTCCTGGCGGCAGCCCCAGCGCAGCAGGAGGAACCCGGCGGCCGCGCAGAGCGCCGAAGGCCCGTCCGGCATGAAGGTCGACGCCGCCCGCGCATCCATCGGCAGGATCGCAGCCAGCAGGCCCGCCAGCAGTCCGGCGCGCGCACCGAGCAGCTGCCGACCGGCCGCGAAGGCGAGAACGACGCTGGCAAGCGAGCAGAGCAACGGAAAGAGAAGCAGGCCCGCTTCCGAAGGGCCGAGGAGACGGAAGATCAGCGCCGCAGGGGCGTACAGCCCCACGCGGGTCGCGTGCACCTCGACCAGGTCCTCCGGAGGCGGGATCTCGAGCTCTCCGAGCGAGAGGAGACGTGCGTACTTGGCGTATCCGCCGTCGTCGGAGCCGAAGTAGCCTTTGAAGGCGACGGCGCGAAGAGCCGCAGCGAGAAGCAGCAGGAGCGCGAGCGGCAGGCGAACGCCGAGGAGCGCGGAGGATTCGCTCCTCGAGCCCTCGGAATCTCCGGCCTTTTCTTGAGCTCTTACGGCAGTCATCGCGTCTCTCGGACGCGTAAGACTACTCGACGGCCGCCGAGGTCGAGGCGCTCAGCTCCTCCTCGAGTGAGCGAAATCGAGCGCCGCTGCGACGAGCAGGAGGCCGATGCCGACGCCGTCGGCGACGACGACGCGACGAACTTCGGCGCCGGAGGCGCCTTCGAGTAGGGCCACAGCGACGAACGAGACGGTCGTGATGAATCCGGCGACGAAGCCCACGGTGCGGTGCTGCTCGCGTAGAGCTCCGAGCAGCATGACCCCACCGGCGATTCCGAAGAGTATGGCGCGGTGCCGCAGCAGCGTTGCCATGTCGGCGCCTTCGATGGCGACGCCGTACATGCCTTCGAGCCTCTCCGCCGACAGCACTCCGAGAACGGGGACCAGGTGGAGAATGCCGACGAGTGCGAGGAGGACGGATGCAGTCGTTTTCATATCTTGAGCTTCTGCGAGTGGCCTCGGCGAGGCAACTACCTTGGAGGTAGTGTCGTCGAAGGGCACTGAGCCGGACCGCGTTGCGGACCTCGCCGAAGCGTCCGAGAAACCGACGCAACGATGGACGCGTAGGGCAGACGGTCGAAGAGCCCAGCGAGGAAGAGGAGACGCGGTGAGAAAGGGGAAGCGAACGGTCCAGGGCGGTGGAGTCGTCGGCGCCGTCTTCGGCGTCCTCTTGGGCGCCGCGACGGCAGCCGGCTCATGGATCGTCGACCCGTGGGCATCGCTCATCCTGGCCGCCGTCTTCGGCTGCCTGGGCTACTTCCTGGGTGACCGCTTCTGGGACTGGTTGAGTCGATGGGCCGGGTGGCTCTAGGAGCTTGACGCGCGGTCCCCCGGCCGCCACGAGGCGGACGTCTCAGGGACCGTAGCGATAGGGGTAGTACTCGTAGGCGGGCGGAATCACCTCGTAGTGGCTCTGCAGGTAAGCGACGAGGTCGATCAGATTCTGGACGGTCAGCGTCTCGTTGAAACTCGGCATCAGCGAGCTGCCGTCTTCCGCGGTGCGCTGTTGCTGGTAGACGGTCTCGATCCGGTGAGACGGGTTGATGATCGAGGTGACGAGCTGGCCGTAGTTCTTCACTCGGGTCGTCGTCCCGCCGAGGGCGACGCTGACCGGTCCTTCCAACGGCGGCGGTCCGAGCTCTTCGCCGACGATCGTGTGGCAGACGTGGCAGGAACGGCTGACGAAGAGCTCCCGACCCGCGACCGCGTCGCCGTCGGGCAGCCGGAATCCGGAACCCGACTTTGGACCTGCCACGCAGCCGAAAAGGCCCCATGCGAGGAGCACCGCGATGACGCGCGCTGTCTTCCGGGCTGCGGGCTTGGCCTTCGTGGATCGGGACTGCATGACGTCTCCTTCGCCTGTCGGTGCGTTGAGCGTGGCTCCTTCGATTCAGTGTCTCCGGTCTGTTCTCACGCTAGCCTCGGTCCAGCGCGCGTCGTATTCGGCTTTGTACGGACTCGATCGCCAGGGTCCTTCGGCAATTACGGAGGACGATCGGGAACCGCGAGCTTCCTGCGGCGTTAGAACCGTGTCTTCCAACGCGACCGACAGAGCCGTCGGCGACAGGACACCCCGGAGGGAACAGGGCGATGAATGGACTCTTGAGCGACCTGCGCGTCGGCGCACGCGGACTGCTGCGGCGTCCCGGTTTCACACTCACGATCGTCATTGCCCTGGGCCTGGGGATCGGCGCCAGCACTGCGATTTTCAGCGTGCTGAACGCCGTCGTGCTGCGCCCGCTGCCGTGGAGCACGCCCGATCGGATCGTCTCCTTCTCCGAGGTCCGCGAGGACCTTCCTGGAGAAGCGGGAGCGACCGGAGCCTTCATGCTCAGCAACGTGCGCGAGTGGCGGGAACGCTCGGAGACCTTCGAAGCCATCGCTGCGTACTGGAACGACGCCTTTACGCTGACCGGCGTCGAGGAGCCTCGCAACCTCAACGGACTCAAGGTCACTCCCGATCTCTTTCGCGTGCTCGGAGTCGGCGCCGAGAGGGGGCGGGTCTTCGAACAGGCAGAGGTCGAGGCGGGTGAGGAGAAGCTCGCGGTCTTCAGCCACGCGGCCTGGCAGCGGTACTTCGGTGGTGACGACGATCTCCTCGGTCGGGCCGTGACGCTCGACGACGAGGTCTACACCGCCGTCGGGGTCATGCCTGCCGACTTCGAGTTTCCGGATCCGGACATCGAGGTCTGGGTGCCGCTGCTCTGGAAGGCGCCGGAAGACCCGAACCGCGTGCAGGAGATCATGCTGCCGGTGATCGGTCGGTTGAACGACGGCTTCACGCTGGCTCAAGCGGAGGCCGAGGGCAACAACCTTCTGTCGCGACTGCGCGAAGAGCGCGGACTCGCCCGGCGACAGGCCGTCGAGTCCGGTGAGGCTCAGGCCGAGGGCGAGCGCCGCGTCGTGCGTCGTCGCTCCGGGGAGGAGGGCGAGGGTGCGGCCGCCGCGCCGCCCGCGGGCCCGCCGGAGATCCCTGAAGAGCCGCAGTCGACTCTCGTTCTTCAAACGATCCTCGACCAGCAGGTCGCACCGGTGCGCCCGGCGCTGCGCGTGCTGACCGGAGCCGTCGCTCTGATGCTGCTCATCGCCTGTGCCAACGTCGCCAATCTGCTGCTGAGCCGCGGTCTCCAAAGACGCCGCGAGCTGGCGACGCGGGCGGCCCTCGGCGCGGGACGCTCGGGATTGGCGCGGATTCTCTTTGCCGAGAGCCTGTCGCTCTGCCTCGCAGGCGGACTCCTCGGCCTGGTGCTCGCGGCCGGGGGGCTGCAGCTCCTGCGGCGTCTCGATCCGGGCGACATCCCGCGCCTGGCCGAGGTCGGCGTCGATCCGACGGTCGCCGGCTTCGCCCTTCTTCTTTCGCTTGCGTGCGCAGCCCTCTTCGGCCTCGCCCCGGCTCTGCAGATGCGCATGGATCGGCTGCTCGGCAGTCTGGGACGCGAAGGCGGTCCGGTGGTGCGCGGACGCTCTCTGGCGACCTGGTTCAGCTCGGGCCTGGTGGTCGTCGAGCTGGCTCTGGCCCTCGTCCTGCTCGTCGGTGCCGGTCTTCTGGCGAACAGCTTTCTGCGCCTCGTTTCCATCGACCCCGGCTTCCGCAGCGAAGGCGTGACGGTTGCGCAGGTGGCCGCGCCCTTTCATCGCTACCCAACGGGCGAGGCGCGCCAGGCCTTCTTCGAGGGAGTGCTCGAGCGCCTTCGCTCGCGGCCCGAAGTCGAGCACGCCGGTTTCGTGAACTTCCTGCCTCCCGTGCGCGGCCGCATTCAGATGTCGATGCAGATCGAGGGGCAGCCGCCGCCGGAGGGGCCGATGGAGGACCGCATCGCCGAGATGCGGCTCATCACCCCCGGCTACCTCGAGGCGATGGGGATCGAGCTCGTCGGCGGGCGTTTCCTCGAGGACCGTGACCGCGACTCCGGTTCGCCGGTCATGGTCGTCAACGAGCAGTTCGTGAAGCGCTTCTTTCCCGAGGAAGGTGGTGCCGTCGGCGAGCGCGCCGCGATGTTCGGTGAGATCGTCGGAGTGGTCGGTGACGTGCGCGCACAGGGACTCGATTCCGATCCCGAGCCGACCTTTTACATTCCTCTCCGGCAGGCGCCGGCGATGCTCCTGCAGCACTTCGATCGCATGGCGCTGGTCGCCAAGAGCGACCGCGACACGGATCTTGCAGCGGCGCTGCGTGAGGCCGTGCTCGCCGTCGATCCGACGCTCGCCGTCGCCGACGTCGAGACGCTTTCGCAGCGGATGTCGGAGTCGGTCGGGCTGCCGCGCTTTTACGCGTCGGTGCTCGGTCTCTTTGCTCTGCTGGCCCTGGCGCTCTCCGTGCTGGGCGTCTACGGTCTGCTCTCCTATCTCGTCAGCCAGCAGAAGCGCGAGACAGGGATCCGCATGGCCATCGGTGCCCGGCGGGATCAGGTCCTACGTGGCACGGTGATCCGCGGCGTCAAGCTGTCGGCCGCCGGTCTTGGCCTCGGTCTGCTCGGAGCCTGGGCTCTGCGCAGTCTTCTGGCGAGCATGCTCTTCGGCATCGAGGCGGGCGATCCGATGACCTTCGTCGGAGTCGCCGCCGTTCTTTTCCTGACGTCGACCGCTGCCTGCTACTTCCCCGGGCGGCGTGCGGCCTCGACCGATCCGGTGACCGCGCTGCGCGAAGAGTGAGTGTCGCTCCTGGCGACCGTTTCTGGCTGCCGCAGTGGCGACGTGCGCTGCGTCGTGCCGGTTCGGTTTCTTGGTAGCTTCACTCCATGATTGCCAGCAGCCGCCTCTCATGACGGCCGTGGTCTTCGACTACGGCGGCACCCTCGCCGGATGGACGAGCTTCAAGAAGTCGTTGACGTCGATCTTCGAGCACGAACTGGCCGAGCCGATCGGTGAGAGCCTCGATCAGCGGGTCGCGGCCGCGCTGCTCGGAGCACCGGACGAGCAGCCGGACTGGCAAGGGATCTGGCAGGAGACCTTTCGAGACTTCGATCTGCCGTTCGAGCCGGAGCTCGCCGAGTTGCACCTGCGCGCCTATGCGGAGTCTTCGCCGATCTACGAAATGGCCGCGGGCGTGCTCGCCGAGCTCCGTTTCTGCGGCGTCAAGACGGCTCTGCTCGCCGACGTCGTCGGGCCGACGGAGATCTTCCAGAGGGTGCTCGAAGAGCACGGGCTGGCGGACCGCTTCGACGCGATCGTCTGGTCGAGCGAGACAGGCGTCCGCAAGCCGGCCTCGGCCGCCTTCGGGCACGTCGCCGATGCGCTGGCAATGCACCCGACGCAGCTCATCATGGTGGGCGACAGCGAGGAGCAGGACATCACCCCGGCGCGGGACCTCGGCTGGCGAACCGTGCGCGTTTACTCGAGCGGTGCCATTCCGCAGACGGAGGCAGATTTCGTCGTGCGCAACCGCGACCTGCCGACACTCTTCCTCGGGCCCCGTTCGGCTTTGCTGCAGCGGCTCAGCGGGGTGTAACGGCCCGACGGGACCCTCACTCAGCCTTTCGGGCGTCGCCGGAACCAGAGCGATCCGTAGTGGGTATCGTGATCGCCCACCTCGACGGCGCGGTACTCCGGGATCGTGTCGCGCAGAAAGCCCTCGTCGTGGTGTCGCAGCAGCGGTCCGGAGAGAAGGATCTCGAAGTCGCGGTTGCCGCTGAGAAAGGCCTGCAGCAGCATCGCCTCGGTCCAAAAGTAAGGCCACTTGGCGCGCGCGATGTACTGCTCGGCCGGGAAAGGCGTGTTGTACGGAAAGTGGATGTCGTGCGCGTGCACGACGACGCCTGGGTTCAGGCTCGGAACGACGTCCAGGTAGAGCCGCGGTACGTCGCCGTCGATCTTCACGACGTGGGTCGAGTCGATGAAGAGGACGTCGCCGTCTTCGAGCTCGGCAAAACGCTCGAGCGGCGTACTCTGGACCGGCTCGTCGAGGATCTCGAGGCCCTCGAGCGTGCGGGTCCGGCCCGAGGCGTAGGGGTCGATCGCCGTCGCGCGGCAGCGGGAGCCCTCGGCTGCGTTGCGCTCGAAGGCCTGCAGGGCGTACCAGGTGGAAAGTCCCGATCCGATCTCGATGTAGCGGCGCGGCTTGAGTCGGCGCATCGTCAGGTAGAGCCACATGGCGTCGTAGATGGTGAAACCGGGACCGTAGCCGAGCGCCTTTGCCTCGTCGTAGGGCAGAAGGTCCGCGTACTCCTCGTACCAGCCGTCCATCAGCTCGCGGTGAAGCGCTCGCTGCGCCTCGAGGTCGATCTCCACCCCGGCGAGTGCGCTCGGTCGATCCCAGCGCTCCCGCGTCTCGAGCAGCTCGGCCCTCACCGGCAGCGGCGAGTAGTAGTCCTTGACGCGCGAGACGGTCAGCCCGAGTCTCTCGCCCGTGCGAATCGCACCGTGGAGGAAGAAGCGGTAGACCCGCTGCAGCGGACGAAGGGTGCCGGCCGTCAAGCGGTCCTCCAGCGCAGATCACGGCCGAGCCGGCCGGCCGCGATCAACTCCTCGAGTCGCTTCAGGCGGATGAAGCTCGGACCTTCCATGTCTGCGGCGGTCAGTCCGACATCGCGAAAGGCGGCGTGCAGCCGTTCGGCGCTGCGCCGCGGGTCCCATTGCGGCTCGAAGCCCGGCAGACGCGTCTCGATCTTGGTGAAATCGACCCGGTAGCTGCGTTTGTCCGGACCCGCTTCAGGGGCCATCTCGAGCTCGGCTCCCGGCACCGCCCCGGCGACGATCTCGGCGATGTCTCGCACGCGGTAGTTGTGTTCGGTGCGACCGACGTTGAAGGCTTCGTCGTGAACCGCTTCGCGGGGCGCCTCGGCCGCCGCCAGAAAGGCTCTCGAGATGTCCTCGGCGTGCACGATCGGGCGCCAGGGCGAGCCGTCGCTGAGCAGCTTGATCTTGCCAGTGGTCGTCGCCCAGCCGACGAGGTTGTTGAGCACGAGGTCGATGCGAAGCTTGGGAGAGAGACCGTAGGCGGTGGCGTTGCGCAGGTAGACCGGGCTGAAATCGTCGTCGGCAAGCCCGGCGAGAGCTTGTTCGAGGCGCACCTTCTCGACGGCGTAGGGGGTCACCGGGTTGAACTCCGCGGCCTCGTCGAGCATCGCTTCGCCAGCCGCTCCGTAGGTCGAGCAGGACGACGAGAAGAGAAAGCGCGGGCAGCCGGCCTCCTTGGCGAGCTCTGCGAGGTGAAGAGATGCTTCGTAGTTGATCGAGTGCGTCAGGCCGGCGTCGAGGTTGCCGAGGGGATCGTTTGACAGAGCCGCGAGATGAACCACGGCGTCGAAGGTGGCGATGTCGCCCCGTCGGAGCTCGCGCAGGTCGCGCTTCAAGACCTCGACGGAGTCGTCGGACTCGTCGGGTCCGAAGTTGCAGCCGCCGAAGAGCTCGCAGTCGAGGCCGACGATCTCATGGCCTCGGCTGCGAAAGAGAGGCACGAGAACGGCGCCGATGTAGCCGTCGTGTCCGGTGACGAGGATCTTCATGGGTGGGAGTCCTTGGTGTCTCGGTGGAGGAGCAGTGAACGCGCGTCGGAAGGAGGACGGGCAGGCACCGAGTGGCGTTCAGTCTGGGCGAGAGAGCTGCAGAAGGCAAGGCCTGGAGAGCCGCCTCGGGCCCTGTGAGAAGCGTCCTGCTGTTGATAGCTTCTGAGGCGTTTCTCGCGAGGATGAAGTTGAATTCGAACGAACCATCAGCGGTCTCCGCGACCTGGCTCGGCAACGTCCTGGCCGGAGCCGGCCTCGGCCTGGGCGTCGGGGCTCTGCTCGTCGGCAGCTTGGTGTCGGTCCTTCACGTGCGGCTGAACCCCGGGCTCGGTCTCGGGGCGGTGCTCGCCTGCTGGCTCTTCTTCGCTTTGTTCTACGGCCTCATTCTGGCGCTCGGTGTCGGTGGGCTGACCGGCGTACTCAGCCTGCGCGTGGCTTGGCGTGATCGCGTCGACTTGGTGCGCGGGCTCGGGCTCTTCGGCGTGCTGGCGGTCTTCTTCGAGGCGATCGCGCTCTACGGGCTGACCTACGATCAGACGCTCTTCTTCGCGCCGCAGACGATCGTCGGCATGACGGCCTACCTGGTCGTGGCCGCCCTGCTCGTCGCGCTTGGGGTCGGGTTGGCCTGCTGGGCGCTGATGCGCGTCGTCGCGCGCCTCGGCGAGCGGGATCGTCTCCGCCGAGCGTGCGCGGCTCTCGCATCGTTTGCTTTCGTCGCTCACCTGCTGGCGGCGTTCCTGTTTCGCCCCGCTCCGGCGCCCGGCCCGACCGTGACCGAGACCGAAGTGAAGATCGTCGAGACCGAACTGGATGTCATTCTCGTGGCGCTCGACGGCACCGATCCGCGAGTCATCGAACGACGGCTTGCGGACGGCGACCTCCCCGAGTGGCGTCGCCTCATGAACTCCGGCGCCTACGGCCCTCTCGAGACGCTGCCGCAGGCGAACTCTGCCGTCATCTGGGCGTCGGTGTACAGCGGCTACGAGCGCCATCGCCACGGGGTCCTCGACTTCTACCGCGTGCGCATCCCGGGCACGGGCGAGGGTGTCTTTCCCGTTCATCGCACCTGGTTCAAGGAACTCCTCCAGCCCCTCGGCCTGCTCGACCTCGTCGTCATCTCACGTCCCGACCTGAAGCGTCTGCCGCTGTGGGAGATCACGGACCACTTCGGTCTCGAGACCGGCGTCGTCGATGGCTATCTCTACAGCTATCCCGCGCTCGAACCGGTGACCCCCGGCGGCTACTTTCTCAGCTACGGCCTCGGAGACTCCTACCTGCCGAACGCACCTGAAGGCGATCTGACCGCGCTGCCTTTCTATCTGCAGCCGGTGGATCTCTTCCAAGGTGATCCGCTGCCGCGCGGCATCGATCTGGAGTGGCAGACCGACGCCACTCTGCGTCTTCTGAAGTCGCGCCCTCAGCCGCGTCTGCTCAACTTCTACACCCACGAGCCGGACGCGATTCAGCATTCGGACTGGCCGGCCTGGGAGCCGGAGCGCTTCTTTCCGTGGCAGCGTTCGGTCGAGGGGCGATCGATCGATCGTACGCACGACTCCTTCGATCGCCTGTTCGCCGATCTCGAGGCGGCGGCGGGACCGAACACGGTGTTCCTGGTCGTCTCGGACCACGGGCATTCCGCGACGCCCGTGCACAAGCTCATGTCGCAGCACCGGCACGGACCGCCGGGCGTCTTGCTGGCCTGGGGCGGCCCGATCAAGCGGGGGCTTGCGGTCTCCGACGCGCACGTCTTCGACATCGCTCCGACGGTCCTTCACCTCCTCGGACTGCCTGTACCCGACGATGCTCCGGGGCGTGTGCTGACCGAGCTCTTCGAGGACGCGTTCAACGAGCGCTTCCCGGTGCGCACGGTTCCGCACTACGAAGGAATGTGGAAGGCTCGCGACCTCGATGCCTCGAGAGGTCCGGAGCTCAACGCCGAAGAGCTCGAGAAGCTCAAAGCAATGGGCTACATCTGACCCTCGCTTGCCGTCCAGCCATCTTGGCTCTGGACCGCACTCGCAGTACGATAGACGACTGATCGTCGCAAACTGCTGTAAACAAGCTACTTAGCTCGACAGCGAGCGACCGTTCCGAAGGACGATTTCATGACCGAAGCCCTCTCGCCGGCGGATGTGCCGGTGGTCATTCTCTGTGGCGGCCAGGGAACCCGCCTGCGCGAGGAGACCGAGTACCGTCCCAAACCGATGGTCGAGATCGGTCCCTACCCGATCCTCTGGCACATCATGAAGATCTATCGGCACCACGGGCTGCGCCGGTTCGTTCTGTGCCTGGGCTACCGCGGCTGGGAGATCAAGCAGTACTTCCTGCGCTACAACGAGATGCACCGCGACTTCACGGTGGCTCTCGATGGTTCGCAGCCGCTGACGATGGACGAGCCGTCCGTGCCGGAGGCACCGGTCGGTCAGGAAGACTGGCTCGTCACGTGTGCCGAGACCGGCCAGACGTCCGGTACCGGAGCGCGGCTGAAGCGGGTCGAGAAGTACGTGCGTGAGGCGCCGCTGATCTGCTTCACCTACGGCGATGCTGTCGGCAACGTCGATATCGGCCAGCTGCTGGCTTTCCACGTGGAGCAGGGTCGACTCGCTACGGTCACCGGCGTCCGTCCGACCTCTCGCTACGGCGAGATGAGTGTCACCGGCCACCAAGTCGTGGAGTTCAACGAGAAGCCGATCGCGGAAGGTGTCGTCAGCGGAGGCTTCTTCGTCTTCAATCAGGGCGTCTTCGACTACCTCGACGACGATCCGCAGCTGTTCTTCGAGCTGGAGCCCATGCAGCGCCTGGCGCGCGACGGCGAGCTCTCGGTCTATCTGCACGAAGAGATGTGGCATCCGATGGACACCTACCGCGACTACCTCCACCTGAACGAGGTCTGGAAGAGCGGCGAGGCCCCTTGGAAGGTCTGGTGACAGGCGATGCCGGAAGGTCCGATGTCTGACCTACTGCTCTGCCGGAGCTGCTACGCGCCCTTGCGCGAGGTCGTTCTCGATCTCGGCCAGTCGCCGCTCGCCAACTCGTTTCTGGACGAGGAGCAGCTCGAACAGCGGGAGCCCTTCTACCCACTCTGCACCTATCGCTGCGTCGAGTGTGGTCTGGTGCAGGTGCCGGCGGTGCAGGCATCGGAAGCGATCTTCTCGGACTACGCTTACTTCTCCTCGATCTCGTCGAGCTGGGTCGAGAACGCGCGACGCTACGTCGACGCGATGGTCGGGCGCTTCGACCTCGACGCGGAAAGCCTGGTCATCGAGGTGGCGAGCAACGACGGTTACCTGCTCCAGCACGTCGTCGCCCAGGGCATTCCCGCACTCGGGATCGAGCCCGCGACCAACATCGCTCGCGAGGCTCAGTCCAAGGGCATCCCGACGCTGAACTGCTTCGTGACCCAGGAGAACGGCGAGGCCGTGGCCGACGGCACCGTCTCTCCCGGCGAGCTCCTCGACCCGTCGCTTCTCGGGCGGCGTGGCGACCTCGTGGTCGCAAACAACGTCTTCGCGCACGTGCCCGATCTGAACGACTTCACCGCCGGTCTCGCCGCGCTTCTCGCTTCGGACGGAGTGCTGACGATCGAGGTACAGCACCTGCTGCAGATGGTCGAGCAGGTGCAATTCGACACGATCTACCACGAGCACTTCTCTTACTACTCGCTGGCCGCCGCCAGGTACCAGCTCGCTCGCCACGGACTCCAGGTCTTCGACGTCGAGGAGGTCCCCACGCACGGCGGCTCGTTGCGGTACTTCGTGCAGCACGAGGGTGGCCCCCACGAGATCTCGCCTGCGGTCGAGGCGCTTCTCGAGCGCGAGCGGGCCGCCGGTCTCAACGGTCCTGAGGTCTATGCGCGCTTTCGCCACAGGGTCGAGGCGGTGCGGGACGGCCTTCGCGCGTTTCTCGCCGAGTGCCGATCGCGCGGTGAGACGGTGGTCGGCTACGGCGCTCCGGCCAAAGGCAACACGCTGCTCAACTACTGCGGTCTGACTCCCGATGACCTCGCGTACACGGCCGACCTGAGCCCCCATAAGCAGGGTCTCTACCTGCCCGGCACGCGCATTCCGATCGTTGCGCCCGAGCACATCGCCGAGACGCGCCCCGACTACATCCTGCTGCTGCCCTGGAACCTCCGCGACGAGATCTCGCGGCAGATGCGGCACGTTGCGGAGTGGGGCGCTCGCTTCGTTGTGGCGCTCCCGGAACTACACGTCTTTGCGCCCCCGGAGAGCGAGTCTTGAAGTTCGTTGCAACTCCGCTCGAGGGCGTCGTCCGCATCGACCCCGAGCGCTTCGAAGACGATCGCGGGCACTTCGCGCGCACCTTCTGCCGGGAGGATTTCGCCGAGCGTGGCTTGCCGACGGGAGTGGAGCAGTGCAGCACGTCCTTCAACGAACGAGCGCTCACTCTGCGCGGCATGCACTGGCAGAGCCCGCCGCACGGTGAGGACAAGCTCGTCCGTTGCACCTCGGGCGCAGTCTTTGACGCGGTCGTCGATCTGCGTCGTGGTTCGAAGACGTTCGCGCACTGGTACGGGCTCGAGCTGAGCGCGGAGAACGGACGCCAGCTGTTCATCCCCAGGGGCTTCGCGCACGGCTTCCTGACCCTTCGGGAGCGCAGCGAGGTCGCCTATCAGATGTCGGTGTCGTACGAACCCGGCGCGGGCGCAGGCGTGCTCTGGGACGACGCCGACATCGGAATCGAATGGCCGTACCCACCTGAAGTGATGAGTGCGAAGGACCGTGACCTGCCACGGCTCGCCGAGCTCGATGACGCACAGCTGGAGGAGTTGGGGGCATGAACGATCTCGGTCGTTTGGAAGAGGGCGGGCAGATCCACGAGCTGATGAAGATCGCATACCCGATCTGTCGCAGCATCACCGGTGACGGCGTCCGTGAGACCTTGGCCATCGTTCAGGAGGCCATCGGCGACACCGCCGAGATGCAGATCCACGAGGTGGAAAGCGGCACTCCGGTCCTCGACTGGGAGGTGCCGCGCGAGTGGAACGTCCGCGAAGCGTGGCTGGAGGGTCCGAAGGGTCGGGTCCTCGATCTCGCCGAGCACAACCTGCATCTGATGTCGTACAGCACTCCAGTCGATCTCAGGCTACCGCTCGAAGAGCTGCAGGAGCATCTCTATTCCCTGCCGGAACAGCCGGAGGTCATTCCGTACCGCACGTCGTATTACGTCGAGCGCTGGGGTTTCTGCCTGCCGCACGCCCAGCGTGAAGCGCTCGAACCAGGCGAGTACCACGCCTACATCGACAGCTCTCTCGAGCCTGGATCCTTGACCTACGGCGAGGTGACGATCCCCGGCCGCAGCCGAAGGGAAGTGCTACTCAGCACCCACGTCTGCCATCCGTCGATGTGCAACGACAATCTCTCCGGTGTCTTCACCCTGACGATGCTCGCCCGTTTGCTCGGTAGCGTCCGAAACCTTCGCTACACCTACCGACTGGTCTTCGTTCCGGGCACCATCGGCTCGATCACCTGGCTCGCACGGAACCAGGACGCCGCCGGCAGGATCGCTCACGGTCTCGTCGTCTCGAACTTGGGCGATGCGGGCAAGTTTCACTACAAGTGCACGCCGAGCAGTGATCGCCCGATCGACGGTTGTGTCGTTCGCGCTCTCGGTCGGCTTGGGCACGACGTCCAGATCGAGCCGTTCTCGCCGTTTGGCTACGACGAGCGGCAGTACTGCAGCCCCGGCTTCGACCTGCCCGTCGGCTCGTTGACGCGATCGCCCTGGGGGCGCTATCCGGAGTACCACACGTCGGCCGACGACCTCGATTTCGT
>JBCCLJ010000138.1:0-19577 GCA_039026915.1 Acidobacteriota bacterium | reverse complement strand
TCCAGAGTCGGCCCGTAGAAACGGCCAGCAGCCGTCCGGCCATCGAATTCCCACACGACGACGACGTCGCCTGAAGCGTTCGAGGCGATCGAGGGTCGACGATCCTGCCCCTGTTCGCTGAGTGTCGTGATCTGAGTCGCGGTGTCGGGACTCGACCGCGCGAAGGTCGCACCGGAAATGAAGGTTCGGGCGCCTTCGGGTCGTTCGTAGACCACCACCCAACGCCCTTCGGGAAGCATGGTCACACGGGGCGCATCGAGGCCCGGTCCCCGGTCCACCACCACGGCCGGCTGGATCCGGCCGTCCACGATGCGTCGCATCCGAATCTCTGAACCGCCTCCCGTGTTGGACCTGCGCCAGACGATGACTGTCTCGCCGTCCGCTCCGCTGGCCGTGTCCGATGGACCATCCGAGGAAGATCCAGAGGTCGCTGCGTCGATCTCGAACTTGGGTGCGCTGGGACGATCGGGGCCTCGGTCAAAGACCTGACCGAAAACACCGTCGTCTTCGCGCCAGGTGACGACGACGTTGCCGCTGTCGTCGGCTGCAACCTGCGGCTCTCTCGGAGCGTCTTGCGGGTCGGCCTGCAGCTCCAGGTCGCCGCTTGACTCGGCAAACTCTTCGATGGGACCACTGAAGATGAGAGCAACGAGATTGCCGTCGCGACTCGCGCGCGAGCCCACGGCCTCGCGCCAGGCGAGGACCAGCTCTTCGTTGCTCGTCCAGTCCAGTGCCGGACTCAGCTGATCGAGCGGGGATCCGCTGGGATTGAAGTCGACGAGAGTCAGGCCGGCGCGGTCCAGCACGCGAAGCCGAACCTGCCGGCGGCCGTTCGGCCGGGTCTCCGACCATGCAAGCGCTTGAAATCCCCTTCTCGAGTAGCTCACCACAGGCGTCTCCGAGCTCGTCTCCGTCAGCAGTTCTTCGACCTCGGGCTCGACGTCGTCGTCTCGGATGACGACGGTGGCCTCGGACGGCTGGACGACCGTCACGTCGGTACTCGAAAGCTCGAGCAGAACGGCCTTCGTCTTCTCAGGTTCGAAGTCGCTGTTGTCCACGAGCTCGAGGCGGACCTCAGCCGTCGTCGTTCCAGGCGGGAAGGTCACCGTCGAAGGGATCGGCCCGACGAAATCACCCGGCGCGGCCGTGCTGTCGAGGACCTGTACCCTTCCGGTCACCTCGGTCGTCAGAGGGGGGTCGGCGAGCAGCTGAACGACGAGAGTCGCCGCTTCATCGCCTTCCGAAACGTCGTAGCGCGGCTCGGAGAACGACAGGGTGCGAATCGCACTGGAGTCGACGATGGTGATCTCGGACGATGCATTGTCGCCAAGAGCCGCCCCACTTCCGGGCGTGAGACGAAGCTCAAACATCTCACTGCCCTCGCTGAAGTCCGAGTCGCTCAGGATGTCCACGACGATCGCACGCGACGTCTGGTCTCCCGAACCCCAGGTGAGCTGTCTCGTCGTCGGCAGCTCGAAGTCCTCACCCTCGGTGGCCGTGCCCGAGACACCTGCGACCTCGACCGTCGCTGAGGCCGATCCGGTCTTGCGAACGACCAGAGTGACCGAGCCATCTCCTTCCTCGACCGATACGGCCGACTCGAGGAAGCTCACAGTGCTTGTGGTGCCGCCGCCGCCACCGCCGCCGCCCGAAGAAGGCACGCCGTCGGTAAAGGCAGAGGTACTTCGAACCTCGCCGCTCGACCGCGAGACGACGACGGCGATCTCGAAGCTGTAGGACTCTCCCTCGTTCAGACTGTCGACGACGAGCGCTTCATCCCCGATCGGAACGACGAACTCCCGCGCCGGAGAAGAAAGGGAAGTCTGAACGACTTCGAGCTGGACCGATTCCTTGAACCCGGTCGAATCGTGGTCGTTCTGCCAGCTCAGTACCAGAGACGTCGCCGAAGCGGCGGAGGCCTGGAAATCCAGAGGCGGAACGTACTGAGAGCGCCAACCGTTGCTCGCGCGGCCTGAAAAATAGCTCGCGAGGGAATTCGGAACCTCGAGGAAGTTGTCGTGGAGGAAGAAGTCCGTGACCTGCGTCAGATTCGTGACCGAGAGAGGCAGCGCACCCGTTAGCAGATTTTGGGAAACATCCACGAAGAGGACCCCTGCAGGCAGACCCGGAAAGTCACCGTCCAGCTCGTTCTTGGAGGCGCGAAAGCTCACCAGCGACGAGAGGTTGGTCATATCGGGAATCGAGCCTTGAAAGAGATTCTGATCCAACGTCAGCACTTGCAGACTGTTCAATCCGGAGACGTCGGGAACGCTGCCCGCAAACTGGTTCTCCGCAAGGTCGAGCTCTTCGAGGTTGCTCAGGCTCGTGACGGAGGGGAACGTGCCCGACAGACTGTTCCGGTTGAGCTTGAGGATGCGCAGAGTCGAGAGATTGACGATCGAGCCGGGGATCGATCCCTGAAGGTTGTTGTCCCCTAGTCGCAATTCGACGACGGAGCCCGCTTCACAAACGACGGTGTCTCCCCAGTCACACTCGTTCGCAGCGCTCAGCCAGCCCGCGTTGCGGTTCCAGGAGGGGCCTCCGGTGCTGTTGTAGAGATCCTCGAGAATCTGCCTCTGCGTGATCGAACCGTCGAGAGGCATCGCGGTGTCCGTTGTCGACCAGTCGCTGAACAAGTCCTGAGCTACCCCGCTCCGGGTCACGCGCTTTCGGATCCGGTATCGGTAGTCGAGATCGGTCTGCAGACCACTGTCGGTGAACGTCTGCGAAGCAATCGCGATCGTCAGAAACTGAGTCGGCGCCTGCGTCGAAAACCTCTCGAGCTGCCATTCCACGACGTCGGCAAATCCGCCGTTCCCATGCGCGTTGACCCAGGAGACGTCGATCGAACTGCTCGTTGCACCCTCGGCCTGGAGGCTCGAAGGCGGCACGTACTGGGAGTCCCATCGCGAGCTGGTTCTGCCGCTGAAGTACGACGCCAGCGACGGATCGATCTGAAGAAAGTTGTCGTGCAGGAAGACACTCGTCAGCGGAATCGAGGAGATCGAAGTCGGCAGGGCACCCCGAAGCTCGTTCTGGGAGACGTCGAGGAAGGTGAGGCTTCCAGGCAATCCGGGTAGAGGCCCGTCGAAACGGTTTCTCGATGCGCGAAAGCTCTGCAAAGAGCTCAGACCTGACAGATCGGGAATCGAGCCGTTGAATCGATTCGCGTCGATCCGCACCTCGCGAAGGGAGCTCATCGTCGAGAACGACGAGGGCAAGGAGCCATCGAAGTCGTTTTCGAAAAGCCAGAGTTCCTCGAGCGCACTGAGCGCCGTCACCGCGGGGAAGGCTCCGCTCAGCTGGTTCTCACTGACTCGTAGGATCCTCAGGCTCGAGAGGTCTGCGAGCGATCCGGGAAAAGAACCCTGCATGTTGTTCTGAGCAAGGCGTAGCTCAGTGATCAGGCCGCCATCGCATTCGACGCCCTGCCAGTCGCATTCGCTCGCCGCCGTCAGCCAGTCGGACTGCCGGTTCCATTGCGGACCCGACGTCGAGTCGTAGAGCTGTTGGAGAATATCCCGCTGCGTAAAGCCTCCCGTCGTCGGTGTCGCCATCGCCGCATTGGAGTCTGCCGTGGCGAAGCTACCGGTTGTTCGAGACACCCTCATTCGCACGACGAAGGAGTACGTCAGGTTGCTCGTCAATCCGGTGACGGTGAACTGCTGTGCCGAGACGGGCGCGGTCTGAGTCGTGGTCCCCTGGCTCGACGAGACGTCGATCTCGAACTCGACTGCGCTGTCGAACCCCCCGGTTCCGTGCTGGTTGTCCCAGCTCAGGTCGACCGACGAGCTCGTCGCAACCGAGGCCTGCAGGTTCGCCGGAGGTACGTACTGCGAATCCCAGCGCGTGCTGTTGCGCGAGGCGTCGCTGAAGTAGCTCGCGAATGAGGGATCGATGGCGAAGAAGTTGTCGTGGAGGGAGTTGGCGGTCAGCGGGATCGAAGTGATCGAAGCAGGAATCGACCCGCCCAGCTGGTTCACCGAAAGATCCAGGTCGACGACGCTGTTGGGCAACGAAGGGAAGCCACCCGTCAGCTGGTTCTTCGAGGCTCTGAAGAGCTCCAAGCTCGAAAGGGCGCTCAGGTCAGGGATGGGACCCGAGAAAGCGTTGTCGTCGAGACGAAGATCGACGAGGCTCGTCATGCTCGACAGCCCCGACGGCAGCGATCCGCTCAGGTCGTTCTCGAAGAGCCTCAGTACCGAGAGAAGCGACAGGCCCGTGACGGCGGGAAACTCGCCGGTCAGCTGGTTGCGGTTGAGGGCAAGGAACTCGAGAGAGGTCAGGGTTGCCAAGCTCGCGGGGAGCGTGCCCGTCATGTTGTTCTGGCCGAGAGCAAGCTCGGTCACGACGCCGTCAACGCAGATCACCCCCTGCCAAGTGCACTCGCCTGCTCCGGTCTTCCAGTCACTCTGCCGGTTCCAGTTCGGGCCGTCCGTCGCGTCGTAGAGTTCCTCTAGGACCTGCCGTTGGGTCTGAGCAAGGACCATCGACCCGCTGAAGAACAGGGCCACCAGACCCATGACGAAAGCCCACGAGACACCACGACTCTGTTCCAGGTTACAGCGCACAACAGCCCCCCCTTGCCGTCGGGCGGCATTGCCCGAATCAACGCTCTATGCGTTGACAGACGGACAGGCTGCGAGACTTCGCTGGACGGACTCTCGAATCTGCGCACGATGAAGTTGCCGCTGCAGATATGCAACTTCAGGGATAGCGACTAAGAGCTGCCTTCGACCTCCGGGCGGGGCGTCGACAGGCCGACGCCGCGACCCGACAGGGTCGAGACTCCCACCGCGAGGTGTCGCCGCAGGACATCCTCCAGCTGCTCGATCACCGCTGCGGGCAGTGACGCCGCCTTCCGCTGATCGAGATCGACGAACAACGACAGGATCTCGTTCGTCGCCACGAGTTCACCGACCGCTTCCCCATCCGCTCTGTGCATGCGCAAGAAGGTGTGGATCTTCTTCCCTTCGAATCCGAGCAGCTGAGCCGTGACGAGGAAGGCCTCGTCGGGCTCCAGCTCGCGCAGATAGAGGGTGTGCGATTCCGCGGTGAAGGTGCCGTGCGTGCGCTCGCCGTCGGCCGCTCGATCGACGCCGCACCAGCGGAACCACGGGCCGACCGCGGTGTCGAAGGCGACCATGTAGAAGCCGGCGTTGAAGTGACCGTTGCGGTCGACCCATTCCGGCCGCACCCGCTCGCGGTAGACGATCGGCAGATCGTTCACGGAGCGCCGGTCTCGGGGGAAGCAGGTGAGATGGCCGGAAAGCTCGATTCCGCCAGCAGTCGGTTGAGCTCAGCAAGGCCTTCGCCGTTGACGTTCACGAGGCGCGCGAGCAGCTCGTCGAGCTCCGCCCGTACGTCGCGCGCACGGTCGAAGGCGTCCTGGCCGGGACGCTGATCGGCGCGACTCACCATGCCGTAGAGATAGGTGATCTGCCCCTGCAGCTGCGGTTCGAGCTCGGCTCCCACCTTGCCTTCCTGCGTCTGCAGCAGGAGCTGCTCGACCGCTGTCAGCTCGTCGCGAACCCTCCCGGCGAGCGACGCGATCTCTTCGTCGAGACCCCGGCGCTCCAGAACCCGGTCGAGCTGCGAACGCTGCGATCGGATCTCCTGCGCTGCCGCCCGCAGTTCATCGAGGGTCGTGACGATCTGTGTCGCCAGCTCCTCCTGCGATTCGAGGTCCGCCTGGGTGACACCCGCCTCGGCCACACGAGGGTCCGCAAGCACCGCGAGCCGGTTCTCCTCGATCGTCGTCTCACCTTCGCGCACGACGTTCAATCGCAGGCCGAACTCGCCCGGGGCGACGAGTGCGCCCGGTGTTTCCCGACCGCCTCCGAGCGACCTGGCACCGCGGCGTCTGAGATCCCAGGAAACCCGGTGCATGCCACTCTTCTTCGGTAGACCCTTCACGGTCCGTAAGACAGCACCCTCCGCGTCCAGGACCTCGAGGTGCACCTCATCAGCGGACTCCGCGAGGCGGTAGACGATGTCCGATGCGCGCCCCGAGTACTCGGGAGCGAAGCCGGGGAAGCTGCGCTCCAGGGAGCCGACCCAGCGCGCGCGGTGGGCGGCGCGCGGCGCGAGCAGATGGTCTCCTTCGAGCTGGTCACCACGACGGACCCACTCGCGCAGGGGCGTGACGTCGTCGAGCACCCAGAAGCTCCTCCCCATGGTCGAGATCGCCAGGTCGGCACCGTTCACGACGATGTCGGTCACCGGCGTGATGGGCAGATCTCTCTGAAACGAGACCCAGCTCTCGCCGCCGTCGACCGACAGGTAGAGGCCGAACTCGGTTCCGGCATAGAGCAGCCCTTCGACCTCGGGATCTTCGCGCACGACCCGGACAGGAGTATCGGCAGGGATGCCGTTCCTGCCGTCGGTGAGCCGCGTCCACTGGCGACCGTAGTCGTCGGCGCGGTAGACGTAGGGCTGCCAGTCGTCGAGCTGAAAGCGGTAGATCGTGACGAAGGCCGTACCCGAACGATGCTGCGAGGCGTCGATGCGGTTGACGCGGCCGCCGCGCGGCAGCCCCTTGGGGGTGATCTTCGTCCAGCTGTCACCGCCGTCGCGCGTGATGTGGACAGGCCCATCGTTGGCGCCGACCCAGAGGACTCCCTGCTCCTGGTAGGACTCGGCGATCGCATAGATCGTGCTGTAGATCTCCTCCCCCGTGATGTCGCGGGTGATCGGGCCGCCGCTGTAGCCCTGAAACTCAGGGTCGTTCTCAGTGAGGTCTTCAGAGATCGTCTCCCACGTGGCGCCCTGATCGCGCGTGCGGTGCAGCACATGCGACCCGTGGTAGATGACGTCGGGGTCGTGCGGCGAGACGATCATCGGCGCCGTGCGCTGGAAGCGAAACGGCATGTCACTCGCCTTGTGACCGTAGTTGAAGTGTGGGTAGACCCAGTACTGACGCGACTGGCCCGTGAGCGTGTCGAAGACGCTGTGACGTCCCTTGCAGCCGCCGTAGACGTAGCGCGGGTCGCGGGGGTCGGGAACCACGGGGCCGGTCTCACAGCCCGAAACTTCGAGCCAGTTTTGCTTCGGGTCGAGCGGACGACGGGTAATGCGACTCGGGACCGAGATCGTCGAGTTGTCCTGCTGCGCTCCGTAGAGCCTCGTCGGAAAGCCGGTGTCGACCGCGACCTGGTAGAGCTCCGCCGTCGGCTGGTTGTTCTGCGTCGACCACGTCTTGCCGCCGTCGAGCGAAACGTTGGCGCCACCGTCGTTGCCCTGAACCATCAGGTCGGGATCCGCGGGATGGATCCACTGCGCGTGGTTGTCGCCGTGCGGCGTCGGAAAGCGCTCGAAGCTCGAGCCACCGTCGACCGACACCCACAGAGTCTCGTTGTTGACGTAGATCTTGTCCTCGTTCTGGGGATCCGCCGTCATGTGCATGTAGTACCAGGGCCGATAGGTCAGGCTGATCTGGTCACTGACCTGGCGGAACGACGAACCGCCATCGTCCGAACGATAGAGCCCACGGGCCGACCCTTCGGCCTCGACGAGAGCCCAGACCCGATCGGGATTCGCCGGGGAGACCTCGACGGCGATCTTGCCGACCAGCCCTGTGGGCAAGCCGTCGGTGACCTGCTCCCAGGTGTCGCCGCCGTCGCGACTGCGGTAGAGACCGCTGAGATCGCCGCCACTGAGGATCGTCCACGGCTTGCGCTCGGCGCGCCACAGCGACGCGAACAGATGTCGTGGGTTCGACGGGTCCATCGACAGATCGACGGCACCGGTGCGCTCCGATCCTTCGAGCACCTTCGTCCAGCTGGCACCGCCGTCCGTGCTGCGATAGACGCCGCGCTCTTCGTTGGGGCCGAAGATCTGCCCCAGGGCGGCAACGAAGACGACGTCCGGATCCTGCGGATGCACGACGATGTCGCCGATGGCGCCGGAGTCACGCAGACCGAGGAAGCTCCAGGTCCTGCCGGCGTCGGTCGACCGGTACACTCCTCGACCCGTGACGATGTTCGAGCGAATCGCCGCCGAGCCGGTGCCGGCGTAGACCACGTTCGGGTCCGAGTCGGAGACGTCGATCGCGCCGATCGCGCCGGTCGCGAAGAAGCCGTCCGAGACGTTGTTCCAGATCTGCCCTGCGTCGGTCGTCTTCCACACGCCACCGCCGGTGGCGCCCATGTAAAAGGTGGAGCGCTCCTGGATGACGCCGGCGACAGCGGTGACGCGACCGCCTCGGTACGGGCCGACCATGCGGTAGTCGAAGACCTCGAGTACTTCGTCGAGCGGCACCGAATCCTCGGCCCGGGACGGAAAAGCCAGCAGCGCGACGGCTGCAACCGCGGCGAGCCACTTCATCGTTCGCTCCTCTGCGGCGCCTCGGGGCGAAGAACTCTGGCCAGGAAGGACCAGATCTTCTCGCGGATCTCGCGGGCCTGGGGACGGTCCATGCGATCGAAGACGTGACCTCCGGGGATGTCCTCGAAGATCTCGTACTCGAAACCACTCTTACCCTCCGCCTTCAGCGCCTGAATGAGCCGCTCCACCTCGAGCACGTTGACGTCGCCGTCGTTGGTATTCGTATGAATGAGCAGCGGAGTGCCGTCGTACTTGTGGGCGTTCCAGGACGGAGACCGCCTGCGGTACTCCTCGACGTCCTCGTAGGCCGACTTGCCGATGTGGTATTCCACCGAGTAGAGGTCGCGGTAGCCCTGCGTCTTGTAGCCCATGCGAGCGATGAGGTCACTCACCGGAACGCCGGCGAAGGCGACGGCGTAAGCGTCTCCGTGCTCGAAGAGGTTCATGAGCGTGTGGAGTCCGCCGTGACTCCAACCGAGGATGCCGACTCGCTTGGGATCGAGGTGGTCGTAGCGCTCGAGCATGTAGCTGCGCGCCGCGAAGGTGTCCTCGATCTCCAGGCCGCCGTAGTCGATCGCCTCGTAGGTACCGCGACCGTAGCCTGTGCTGCCGCGGTACTCCGGCGCGACGACGGTGTAGCCCTGCTCCAGCATTTCGCGCAGCACGTTGACGTATCCCGAGCCGAAATTGCTGTGCACGCCGCCGTGCGGGAAAACGAGGAGCGGCTGCTTCTTCGATCGGTCGAGACCCTTCGGGTGAAAGACGTAGGTGTAGAAGCGAAAGGGATTGCCCGCTCCCTGCGCCGTCGGATTCGGCTGGTAGCGCAGAGGCGGTCCGGTAATCCAGGCGATGTCGATCTCGGCGATGTCAGTCACGCGCTGGAAGATCATCAGGTCGTCGACCTGGCGGGAGACCCGGTCGAGCCGGTGACGAAGGAAGTCGGTCTGACGTTCGATGAGTCGTTTGAGCTCGCCGAGCGTCGGCTCCGGTTCGGGCACGGCCTCCTGCGCCGCCGCGGGCGCAATCAGAGCGCCGAGAAGCGCCGCGATCAGCAGTCCTGTCCACCAGAACTGGCGGTTCCACTGTGTCCGTTTCTGCATCGAGATCCTCCCGCGGAGCTCTCTCGAGCTCCTGACAACGCCGCGTGGTCCTTGATCCACGATCCCATCACGACGAGCGGACGAATTCCACGCTCGTGACAGCATCGAAAGCAGAATCGAGGATCCAGACGATGCCGTTGCAACCACCGAACCCGGGCGGCCTCCTCCAAGCGGCCGCCGTCGCCCTGGCCCTTGCCGCGAGCGCCCAGGCTCTCGACGCCCAAATGGGCCGCTATCCGGGCGCCCGGCACGGCGGCATGTACATGACGAACTACTACCTGCCGCAGGCTCCGACGTCGACGCCGTGGGCCCCGACGTGGCGACCCGACGGCCGGCGCATCACCGCTTCCCTGCATGGCTCACTCTGGGACGTCGACCCGGCGAAAGGCACGGCGACAGAGATCGTCCAGGGCGACTTCTACGCCTCGCAGCCGGACTGGTCGCCCGACGGCGAGCTCCTCGCCTACACGGCAGACGACGGGGAGAAGACGATCCACCTTCGCCTGCGCCATCTGCCGACGGGGCGCGACCTTCGACTGACCCAGGGAAGAGGAGTCCAGGTCGAGCCGCGCTTCTCGCCGGACGGCGACCGCCTGGCTTGGGTGACGACGGAGCCCAGCGGCTTCTTCAACGTCGTCGTTTCGGAGATCGGCCCCGAGGGCCTCGAAGGACAACCGGTCGCCGTCACCTACGACCACGAGTTTCCGCGCAACCGCCTCTACTTCGGCCCCTGGGACATGCACATCTCCCCGAGCTGGCTTCCGAGCGGCCGCGAGCTGCTCCTCGTCAGCAACCGCGACGTTGCTCTGGGCAGTGGCAACGTCGTGCGGCTGGCGGCTCAGGCGCGCGGCATCGACGAAGCAACGACCGTACTCGCGGAGCAGACTCTCTACCGGACGCGACCCGACGTCTCTCCCGACGGTAGCCGCTTCGTCTACTCGTCGACGGCCGGAGCGGCGGACGAGTTCAACAACCTCTACGTGCAGCCGACGGCGGGAGGCGTGCCCTACAAGGTGACGCACTTCCGACACGACGCCTTCCACCCGCGTTGGTCTCCCGACGGCGAACGAATCGTCTACGTCAGCAACGAGAGCGGACTTCCACAGCTCGAGATCCTCGAGATCCACGGCGGGCGCCGCACGCCGGTGCCGATTCGCGAGAAACGCTGGGGGCGTCCGACCGGCACGCTGGCGATCACCACTCTCGACGAACGGGAGGGAGCGCCTACCCCTTCACGAATCCACCTCGTGGCGAGCGACGGCAAGCTCTACGCTCCCGAGGAGACCTACGCACGCATCACGCGGGCCGGCGACCGCGTCTTTCACCAGCCGGGCAGCTTCGAGATCGAGCTGCCGACCGGACCGGTCGACGTGCTCGCCGTCAAAGGCTTCGAGTTCGAGCCGCAGTCGGCCGTTCTCGAGATTTCCCGGGGCGAGGTGACCCGGCACACGCTCGCGCTGGTCCGCATCGCTCAACCATCAAAAGGCGGCTGGTACTCCGCTTCGACGCACGTGCACATGAACTATGGCGGCAATCTGCGCAACACGCTCGAGAACCTCAAGTTCATGTCGCGAGCCGAAGGCCAGGACCTGCTGACCGAGCAGATCGCCAACAAGGACAATCGCGTCCTCGACCTCGACGCCTTCGAGACGGGCGGCGGGCCACACTCCACCTCGGAACCCGATCTGCCGGTCATCGTCGGCCAGGAGTACCGCCCGCCGTTCTACGGACACGTCTTCATGTTCGGCATGCGCGACCACCTGATCTCCCCCTTCGCCACCGGCTACGAAGGCACGGCGGTCGAGAGCCTCTATCCCAGCAACACCGACATGCTGCGCAAAGCAAAGGAGCAGGGCGCCGTCGTCGGCTACGTCCACTCCTTCTACACCGGCGACCCGTTGGAAACGAATCTCGGCGGAGCGAAGGGGTTTCTCGTCGACGCGGCGCTCGGAACGACCGATGCACTCGAGTGGTCTCTGGCGCAAAACGGCTTTCCGCCGCTGTACGCGGCCTGGAGCAACGGCCTGCGCGTGACGGCCGTGGGCGGCGAAGACTCCATCAGCGACCTGCCGTTCAGCTCGATGCTCGGCTCCATGCGCACCTACGTGCGCACCAAGGATCGTCAGCTGAGCCTGGCGGGCTGGCTCGACGGACTTCTCGCAGGGCGAGCCTGGGTCTCCAACGGGCCGCTCCTCGACGTCACCGTCGACGATCGAGACCCCGGTGAGACTGTAGCGCTCGAGCGGGCCGGACCGGTGCAGCTCGCGGTCTCGGTGACCTCCATCACGCCGCTCGAGCGACTGTTGATCGTGCGCGACGGAGAGGTCCTGGAGGAGATCCCCTTCGAGGGCGACCGCAAGTCGCTCTCCATCGAGCGCACGATCGACGTCGAGCGTTCGACCTGGGTTCACGTGCGCGCCGAAGGCAGACCACAGGAGCGTTCGCCACTCGATGCGCGCTACGCACAGGCCTTCACCAACCCCGTATGGATCGAGGTGGCCGGCCGTCCAGTGCGCAGCGAAACCGCCGCCGACTACGCGCTGCGCTGGGTCGACAAGCTGCAGAACATGGCCGAACGACACCCGGGCTGGCGCAGCGAAGGAGAGAGAGAACACGTCCTGAGCCAGTTCGAAGAGGCCCGCGTCGTGTACCGCCAGCGACGCTCGGAAGCCCAGCCCTAGAGCGTCCATTCAGCCGCGACGCTCGAACTGAGATAATCGGCATCATCACTCGCCTCACGGAGCAATGCAGAGGAGTAGACGCTGTGAGTCAGGCGCATCATCATCCCGACCCCACCAGGGTCCATCAGATCCTCTCTCGCGAGGAGCTTCGAGGCTTCAACACCAAGAGCGATCTCGCGGGCCTTCGAACGCTGACCGTCACCTGGGCCATGATCGTCGGCTGCTTCGCGCTCGTCGCGTACTTTCCAAACCCGCTGACCGTGCTGTTCGCCCTGGTGATCCTCGGCGGCCGCCAGCTGGGCCTGGCCGTCGTGATGCACGACTCCGGACACAAGGCTCTCTTCAAGAGGCGGGCGCTCAATCGCTTCGTCGGACGCTGGCTCGCTGGCGGGCCGATCTGGAGCGACGTCGACAGCTACATGAACAAGCACCGCATCCACCACGCTTCGGCCGGCTCGGAGAACGATCCCGATCTCCAGAACTACGAGCCCTATGCGGTCACCAAGGCTTCGCTGCGGCGCAAGGTCCTGCGCGATCTGACCGGCCGTACGGGACTGCGCACGCTGCGCTTTTTCCTGTCGCGCGGCCCCAAGGTCTGGTGGCGCGCCGTCGTCAGCAACGTCGTGCTGTTCGCGATTCTCGCCCTCCTCGGTCAGCCCTGGCTCTACCTGCTGTGGATTGGCTCCTACCTGACGACGAACATGCTCTTCTCCCGTATTCGTCAGGCCGCGGAGCATGCCGTCGTTCCTGACCTGCACGACCCCGACCCGCGCAAGCACACCCGGACGACACTGGCGAGCTGGTGGGAGCGCCTCACGTTCGCGCCCAACGGCGTCAACTACCACCTCGAACACCACCTCCTACCGGGGGTGCCGCCGCACCAGCTGCCCAGGCTCCACCGTCTGCTCAAGGAGCGCGGCTTCTATGAAGAAGCCGACATCGCGCCGGGCTACGCTGACGTCGTCTCACGCCTTACGGTGAAGAGCGAAGTTCGCGAGGCCTCTCCCGCCTGATCGCCCGCGCTTCGCGACGAAAGGAGGCCCGGCCCTCCTTCGAGGACCGGGCCCGGGGGGTGCAATTCTCGCGGGTCGAGTCTTTCTAGTGCACCACGGTTCGGTCGGGTGATCAGTACACCACGACGTTGCCGTCCGTCAGCGTCTCCAGGTTCTGGGTCCTCGGCTCTTCGAACTCGAGATCCACGTAGGGCTGGTTGGCGCCTCTGAAGATCGACATCCAGACCTCGTCTCGACTGCCGTTGTCCGAACGGTCCGTCGTATAGAGACTGAACAAGCCGTTGCGGTGTTGCAGCGAACCTCGTTCCCAGAGCTCACCGTCACCGGCGAGCTCGACCACGCGAGCACCGTCTCTGCGATCCGTCCGACTGACGTCGAACGAGCGTGCCCGGAAGCGGGTCGACGTGCCGTCTCGGAACGTGCGGACCACCGCGAACGCGTCGGTCGGCGGCTTGCCGGGAATCTGCCCGACGCCGTGCAGAGAATTGAACGCGAAGGTCGCTCGATCGCCCGGGTAGCCGGTGAGCGGGTCCTCGGTGCCGGGCCAGATGAAGCTCCCCGCTCCAGCGTGGATACCCCACGGCTCGCGAGCCACGACGAAGCTCTCGTAGTGCTCGCCGCTGAAGGAGCCACCGACCACGGTGCGCAACCAGTAAACGTCCGGCAGCAGCTCGGTGAAGCGACAGGTCGCCGTGAGCACCTGATCGAGTCCCGTACCCTGCACTCGCTCGTCGCAGTTCGCGGTCTTCTGCTCACCGTTGGTCATCGGCACCACTTCCATGGTGACCGTCGCGGCGCGCAGGTTTCCAGGCTGGGAGCCGCCGTCGAGACGCTCGCGAACGTTCATCACGAAGTCGACGCGGTCGCTGCGGAACTTGGTCCCCTGCGTCTGGATGACCATGACGTTCGCCGGACTGGCTTCGAAGAGGACCGTATCCGGGCTCACGATGATCGTTCGCGACACCGTCGACGGAGCCAGCGTGTCCCGATCCAGCCCGGCGTAGTGGACCTGAGCGAGCAGCTGACCGCCGCCGGGAAGCGTGCCGTTGCAACCGAGGAGCACGTACCCGTTGACATCGGTGATGCCCTGAGCCCGGCAGCCGTTGTCCGAGGTCAGCTCGAGCGGCGCTCCGGCAATCGTCCGATTCTGGGAGTCGCGCAGCACTGCATCGACCCAGAGACCGCTCGAGGCTTCGACCGAGGCCGTCGACAGATCGATTCGCGTCGACAGCTTCTGGAAGACGCGCACACTGCCACAGCCCGAGCCGCTCGAGCTGGCCACGCAGACCTCGACCAGGTAGACACCCGGCCCCGGGAACCTGTGATTCAGCTCGAAGCGCCGCCCGACGAGAGCGAGAGGCTGCACACCGGAGCCGTCGCCGTAGTTCACCGTCGCGGCAGCGTCGGAAGACCGGCTCGAGAATGAACCCGACCGCCGCAGGCTGGCTCCATCGACCAGGCCGATCGAAGAGCCCAGCGTCACGGCGACGTCGCCACTCTGCGTGCCCTGAACCGTGAGGTTCACTCGGGTGGTCGAAAGACCTCCGCGACCGTCGCTGACACGGTAGGTGAAGCTGTCGCCACCGGCGTAACCCGATGTCGACGTGTAGTGGAAGCTGCCGTTCGCGCTCAGGCTCAACGAGCCGTGCTGAGGTGCGGCGGAGACCGAGACGCTCAGCGAATCACCGTCGACGTCCGCATCATTACCGAGCACGCCGGGCGCGGGCACGGTCAGGCGCTCACCGGACAGCGCAACGAAAGCGTCCTCGCGTGCCACCGGCAGGTCGTTGACGTCGGCGACCGTGATGTTCACGGCAACCGTGGACGAGTACGTCTGGCCGTCGGTGGCGCGGAAGCGCAGCTGATCCGGGCCCGAGTAGTCCAGGTTCGGCAGATAGCTCAGAGCGGGCGGCACGCCGCTCAGCACACCGTGCTCCGGAGCGTCGACCACCTCGTAGGTCAGCTGATCGCCATCCGGATCGTTGCCGCTCAGCTGGATGCCCACGGCGCGTTCTTCCTGCGTCTGGATCGTTGCCGGGTACACCGTCGGTCCCGAGTTCGAAGAGACGTCGAGCTGATCGCTCTGAGTCGTCACGTTCTGGCACTGGTCGACCGCTTCGACGGTGATCTCGTTCGTGCCCTCCGACAGGGTGACGCTGTGGTTGAAGGAGAGGCCGCCGCTGAAGGACGACTGCAGCGCAACGGAAGTACCGTTCACACGAACGCTGGAGACGCCCGACTCGTCGTCGACGGTTCCCTGAACGAGACCTAGATTCGGATCGTTCGGGTCAATCGTCGACGACCAGTTGAGAAGCGGCGCACCGAGGTCGCGGTAGACCGTCCGCTGATCGTCCACGGTACCGCCGTCCGAAGCGGAGAGTCGCGTGTCGAGGGTGTTCGCGCCGGCCTGAAGGTTGACCGTCGCCTGGAAGGAGACCCGCGTCTCACTCAAGTGGTTCTGAGCCGGGCTCATCGCGGCCTGAGAGCCGTTGACCCGAATACCGACGACCCCCGCCGGGTGATCACCGTAGCCAGCGACCTGAACGGAACCCTGACTGACGCACTCTTCCTCGGCCGGAGACTGCAACTGAATCGTCGGTTGCGCGCCGGCGGTACCTCCGGTGGCACCCGCCTCGTCTGCACCGCGATCCCGCGGATCGCTGCTCGTGCGGACCTGCCCGTCGATGTCGGCGTTCAGTGAGGTGGTGACGCCCCGATCGCGGGCACAGGTGTCGCTCATGCGCAGATGAAGATCCGAAGCGCCAGGATTCTCCAGGCTCGCCTCGCAGGAGTTCGAGCCGCCCTCGCTCTGAGAGCTCGCCTGAAAGGCGGCCAGATCGAGGCGAGAGCTGCGATTCCATTGGAACCCGGCGCCGGGCGAGAAGGAGTTTGATCGCGAGGCCCAGTTGAGCGGGTTGTAGCTCGTGCTGATCGCAAAATCGCCCGATCCGAGACCGGCCACGATGTTGTTCTCGACGACCCAGTTCTCGTGCTTGTAGTTCCTGATGTCGAGAAGGTGCAGAGCACCGCGATTCAGGAAGAGATCCCCGTGACAGGTGTTGTGCGAGTAACGAATCGTGCCGCCGTTCGGACCCAGGTCGTTGCCGCCGGAGTAGTAGAGGCAGGAGCTCAGACCGCCGTCGGGGCCGGAGAAGAAGTTGTTGGTGATGTCGAGGTCCAGCAGCGTCTTGACGTTGGAATCGCTCGCTGCGACGACCACGCCGGAGCCGCCCCACTGGTAGCCGAGGGCGCGCGTGACGATGTAGGAGTTCCGGTCGAAGACGATGTCGTCGGTCGATCGCGGCAGAAGATCGCAGCCCCATTCGCCCGGATCGACGGCCAGCGCCGACTTGAGATCGCGGAACTCGTTATTGCGGATGCTGACGTCCTGGAGGCAATGCAGGAGATGCACGCCGTCGGAACCGGGATCGTTGACGCCCGGAAGTCGCGACGAGAGGTTACCGTCGAACTTCGAGTCCAGGATCTCGAAGCGGTTGAGGTACCCCCAGATACGGAAAGCGATCGTGCGGTTGGGGCGTGGAGCGCAGTTGGTGCATCCGCCGTGCGACTCCACCGTGACGTTCTTGAAGCGGATCGAGGACGCACTGCCCTGGCCGTCGCTGCCCGAACCGCGACCAAAATAGCCGCCGGTGTTCAGCGAGCGAATGTTCTCGACGGCGAAGTACTCCATGCCGTCGAGCGAGAAGAGGTCGAAGACGATGGCACCGGAGCCCAGCTCCTTGCCTGCCGACATGTCGCGCATCTCGATGTCGTGGACGTAGAGATGGCTGGTGTCGCGCCCCTGGTTCGCCTTGAGGAAGCCACCGCTCGACGCGGGCACGCCGACGTAGCGGTTGAAGTCCCTGGCCTCGAGATGCGCGATCTCGAAGTGATCGTTGGAGCGCCCGTTGTTCATCAGGAAGGCGCGGCCTGCGGCGGAGCCGTCGATCACGGCGCGGTCGTCCGAGTCGAACGGCGGATACTGACCGTCGGCGTCGAAGTCCCAGCCCACGATCATCGCGGGGTTGGTCGGGTACTGGAAATCGAACTCGTCGCTGCCACTCGCCGGCGCGGTGCGGTGACCGGGGATGCCTCGAGTATTCGGCTTGATGAGGTCCGCCGGGCAGGTGCCCTTGACGCAGACGATGTCCTCAGCGCCATCGGCCGGGCCGTCTGCGACGGTGACCAGCGCGTAGTTCAGAGACCTGCAGGGATTGTTCGGAGTGCCGCAGGACGGCGAGTCGGTGCCGGTGTCGCAGTCGACATAGATGAGGTCCTCGTCGACCCCGTCGCCGTCGGGATCGCTCTCGAGACCGTTGCAGATCTGACAGTCGTCGGCCGGCTCGCCTACGAGGCCGTCGTCGTCGAGATCGAAGCCGCAGCCGCGGGGCTGATAGCCGCGGTCCGGAAAGAGCTGCGCCTCGGAAGGGCTTGCAGCGAAAAGAAGCAGAAGAAGGAAGGAGACATAAAAGAGGATCCGGAGGGGCAGATCCAATGACCGGTAAGCCCTACAAGACGCATAGAGCATGACCTTAGAAAATCAACGAGTTGGCAACTCTCCTGTCGGATGGCGGGGTGGGCATGGTTCCCGAGGAACGTGCCGAAGCGAACACAGCGCAGCCGGGAGGCCGCTCGAAGGCCCATCGTATGCCGCAAATCTCTATATTTGCAAGAACAAATATAACAATTTGTGTCCACGACCTCCTGCTACTGTGCGTCTCGATGAAGGCACTGGTCTGCGCCGAGTACGGCGATCCCGAAGGACTCCGCGTCACCGAGCTGCCCGAGCCGCAGCGCGCAGCGGGCCAGATTCTCATTGAGGTCGAGCACGCGGGCGTGTCTTTCGTCGACACCTTGACGATCCGCAACCTTCACCAGAACCCCCATCCAGTGCCCTTTGCGCCAGGTATGGAGGTCGTCGGTCAAGTGCTCGAGGCGGAGGCCGACTCTCGCTTCCGCAAGGGTCAGCGGGTTGCGGCTCTCGTCTACGACGGCGGCCACGCTCAGCGCGCGGTCGCCGCGGAGCACGAGGCTTTCCCGCTGCCCGACGGCTGCCCCGGTGACGTCGTCGCCGCCTCCCTCTCGGTCTACCTGACCTCCTACCTGGCGCTGACGGAGCGCACCCGAGTGCTGTCGGGAGAGACGGTTCTCGTCACCGGTGCTTCCGGGGGCGTCGGGCTCGCAGCGGTCGACATCGCGAAGCACCTTGGGGCTCGCGTCGTCGCTCTCGCCTCCTCAGCCGAGAAACGAGAGATCGCTGAGAAACAGGGTGCTGAAGTCACCCTCGATTCGAGCGACGAGGACCTCGGAGACCGACTCCGGGAGATGGGCCGCAGCGACGTCGTGGTCGACGTCGTCGGCGGGCGTCTCGCCGAGGCGACCTTCCGCACGCTCGACTGGGGAGGGCGCTTCCTGTCGCTGGGCTTCGCCGGCGGAGGCGTGCCGAAGTTCCCGGCCAATCTCCTCTTGGTCAAGAACCGTTCGGCCCTCGGATTCGCGCTGATGTACTACCGCAAGCACCGGCACGAGACGCTCCAGAATGCCGCCCGGAGCCTCTTCAGCGCCGTGGAGGACGGCTCCCTGAAGCCTCTCTTGCGCGAGGTCGGCTCTCTCGACGATGGTCCGAGGCTCCTGCGCGACATCATGAATCGCAGAGCCTTCGGCAAATCCGCGCTACGCATCTCCTGAGCCCAGGATGAGAACTCCACGATGAGCTTCGTCCTCGTCCGTCACGGCGAAACCGACGGCAACAGGGACCGCATCGTGCAGGTGCCCGAGACCCCTCTCAACTCCAAGGGGCTGGCTCAGGCGACCTCTGTTGCCGAGCGCCTGCGCAACGACCTCGAAGGATCCCCGGTTCGTATCGTCGCCTCCGATCTGGCGCGGGCTGCGATGACCGCGGAGCCCATCGCACGAGCGCTCGGCCTGGAGATCGAGTGGATGCCGCTCCTGCAGGAGCGCAACTTCGGCGACCTGCGCGGGCAGCGCTACGACGACATCGGACTCGACATCATGGCGCCGGGATACGAGCCGCCGGCCGGCGAGAGCTGGGAGGCATTCGACGCCCGAGTCACCGAGGCATGGTCCGCTCTCTGCACCCTCTTCACCCGCGGCGAGACGATCATCGCCGTCAGCCACGGCCTCGTCTGCCGCTCGCTGGCGCGCCATCACTTCACTCTCGAAGGCCTCGAAGCACCCGACCGTTGGGGCAACACCGCGGTCTCCGTCGTCAGCCGCCACGAGCCTTACGAAGCCGTGCTCCTGAACTGCACCCGACATCTGGAAGACGATCTAGCCGACGGTGGACACCTGTCCGGTCTCTAGGGGCTTGATGAAAAACTCCCGTAGCGCTCAGTTTGCGCGCCGCAGGTCGAGATTTGGTGCGCCGCGCGCGAAGGCGATGCGGTGTCCATCGTTGAGCGTGCGCCGTGCCGAAGATCGGCCTGCGCCGCGCAAAC
>JBCCLJ010000137.1:0-19821 GCA_039026915.1 Acidobacteriota bacterium | reverse complement strand
TCTTCGAGACGTCGGCGTGGAGCTCCTTCGAGGATCGCGTGCGGAGGCTGGGGGAGGCCGCGGTCGGAGACGACCTCGCCATCATTCGAGAGACTCTCGCCGGCCTCGCGCGAGGCTTCTGACGAAGGATCGCCGGAGGCTCGAAGCGGCCGCCCGCGCTGGTAACGTGAGCGCCCGCTGGAAGAGCCAGCTCCAAGCAAGAGAGATTCGGGGAGTCGAGAAGACATGCGAAGCGTTGCTGTCTGTGGAGAAGCGATCGAGGCCGGGTTGCCCTACGTGGACGTGCTCGAGCGAATCGACTTCCAGGGGGAGTCGCTGCGGGTCGCTCTCGTCCGTTCCACGGATCCGGTCTTCGAGCCCGACTCGGCGGAGCACGCCGAGCACGTCCTCGTGCGCGTCCGGGCCTTCTCCTGCAACTACCGTGACCGTGCGATTCTGGCGAGAGCGCGCGCGGCCGGGGGGATGAGCTCGGTCTTTCCCTTCGGCTCCGAGTTCGCCGGCGAGGTCGAGGCCGTAGGGCGAGGCATCGATGATCTGAGAGCTGGAGATCGCGTCATGGCCGATGGCAGCTGGCCGTCTGCGATCGACGGGGTTCCCGACGGGCTGCCGACGAACAGCGCTTCGAAGGAGCGGCTCGTCGTTCCTCGCGCCAAGCTCTTCGAGATCCCGGCTGAGATGAGCGACGAGGTGGCGGCCTCCTTTCAGATCGGCGGCCAGACGAGCTATGGCATGGTCCGCCGACTCGGGCTGCGAGCGAGCGACAAGGTCTGGGTGACGGCGGCCCGTTCCAACACCTCGCTGTTCGCGATCCGAGCCGCGCTCAACGCCGGCGCCAGGGTCTGGGTTAGCACGACCTCGGATCACAATCATGAGGAGCTTCGCGCTCTCGGAGTCGAAGACGTCCTGAAGATCGACACGAGCTCAGCTGCCGATCCGTCCGAGCCGCTGCTGCAGCTCGGTCGACAGATCGGCGGCTTCGACGCGGTGATCGACCCGCTGAGCGATCTCCATCTCGATCGAGCGGCCGAGGTGCTCGGAAACGAGGGGCGCTACGTCACCTGCGGTCTCTACGCTCAGGGTCAGCCGACGCGGCCGAGCTCGGCGCGCCCTCTCGATCTTCAAGACGTCCTCACCAAGACGGTCGTCAAGACGCTCCATCTGCTCGGGAACTGCCTCGGCACGACGGAGGATCTGCGCAGAGCGGTCGCGGACCACGTCGACGGGCAGCTCGACGTGACCGTCGACTCGGTCTTCGAAGGCGAGCGCATTCGCGCATTCTTCGAGCGGACCTATCTGGCCCCCGACCGCTTCGGCAAGGTGGTCTTCCGCTACAGCTGAGTCGGGGAGCGCCGCTCGTCGGTCAGGCGCTGGCGGGCGCTTCCCGCAGAGGGACGGTGCTCGGTGCTTCGATCGTGACGAGTCGCAGCACCGAGTTCTGGACCAGATTCCTGACGAGCACGACCTTGCCATCCGTCGAGAACTGATCTGGAAGCTCGTCCACGCGGAAGCTCCGGCGCTCCGCGATGAACTCGATCAGCGGCTCGACCTTCAGCGGCAGAGACATCGTGCCTCCGCAGCGAACGACGAGCTCGGTCGCCGTCCGACGCCAGGTGAGCGTCGTCCCGGGTGTCTGCTCGACGACGCTCTCGGGTCCGATGCGATCGGCAAAGGCGGCGGAGTAGACCGCTCCCTGATGTCCTCCGCGCGGTCGGTGGTCTTCAGCGAGAATCTCGAGGAGCTGCTCGGGCAGCTTTGCGCCGCCGGACTGCTCGGCGCGGTCCGCGAGATCGCGGAGCAGGGAGGGGAGATCCGGAAATCCGGTTTCGCCGCGCATCGCATCGATCGGCACGCGCCGTCGCAGGCCTTCGTCTTCGAACGCGAGCAGGTCGATCAGCTTGCCCACGAACTGATGAAGGCGCTCGGGATGCAGGCCGATCGTCAGATGGACGGAGGCCTCGTCGGTCGACGCGGCCGAGTGCGGAACGCCGCGCGGCAGGTAGAGAAGGTCTCCGGGCCGGAGAGTGACCTCCCGAACCGCCTCACCGTAGTCGGGGCGCGCACTCGCCAGGTTGGGAAGGACGCGCTTCAGCATCGGGCTGTGCTCGATCGGCAGCGGGTCGTCGACGTCGTGGATGCGCCAGACCTTGGAACCGTGAGTCTGCAGGACGAGCACGTCGTGAGCGTCGGTGTGGGTGTCGAATCCTTGGGAGGCGGTAGGCGTGCAGTAGATGTTGCAGATCGCGCGGCACTCGAGCGCCTCCTGAATCGACGAGACGAGGCGATCGACGGGCCGCCAGTAGCGCTCGGCGCAGTTGAAGACGAGCGTCTTCTTCTGGGCGAAGCCCGCGAGCAGGAAGGACTCGACCCGGCCCTCCTCTTCGGCGAGCAGAGGGAGCAACGGCGTCTCTTCCGCACCGCCGCCGTGAGGGACGACTCGTACGTGGCCTGCGTGCCAAGGCTGCTGGTACCGGATGCACTCCGCCATCTCTTCGAGACCGAAGAGGCCGTCGGCGCGCTCCGGCTGGTTCAGCTCCAGATGCAGAACCTGGCGCTCCAGGTACTCGTCGATGAAGGACTGAACGGGGATTTGCGCGAAGAGTTGTTCTGCGGAAGCGATGGCCATGACGGCGCTCCTCGAGTTCGTTGGGGGTGATTCGGATGGAGAGGCGGTGAGTCAGCGGAAGAGACGGATCTGCGATCTATACTTCGACGTCCGGATCGACCGAGTGGCCCGGCACAGCTTTCAGAGACGCCGAGGAATGCTCGATCGCACACTGCAGATCTCCGGGGCCGAGGGGGTCGAGCGACTGGCCTCCGGCGAGGCCTGGACGCCGTTTCGCCTGCTGCTCGAAGACGGTCGCGCGAAATCCGTCGTCTGGGCGCTGCTCGCCGACGCGGTGCGCGACGAGCCTTCCTACGAGGCCGGCGTTGCGGATCGGCTGAGCGCGGTGCCCTGGTTCGTCGGTTCTCTGGAGTCGTTGGAAGGTCAGTCGGACACCGGTCGCGGAGCGCCGCTCGAGGGTGTCGTCTGGCACCTTTCGCGCTGCGGCAGCACGCTGGCTCGCAACCTGCTGAGTGCCACGAGCGGCGCCGTGGCCCTCGGGGAGCCTGCGGTCGTGAATCAGGCTCTGCACCTCTCGGCCGATTCCGGCGGTGGCGAAGGAGCGGGCTCGCTGCTGCACGGTGTGCTCGGTGCTCTGGTTCCTCTGTCGACCGAACACCGCCGCTACTACATCAAGGCGTCGAGCTTCGCGCTGCGCCACATCGAAAGGCTGGTCGACTGTCGACCCGGCCTGCCGATGATCTTCATCCACAGGAATCCGCGAGAGGTCCTGGTCTCTCTCGTCAGGAAGCCGCCGGCCTGGCTGCAGGAAGGCGTGCCCGGCTTCGTGGAGTCCCGTCCTGCGCCCGGTGATGACCTGGCGACGCGCGCGGCTCGCATCTTGATCGCGTTCTACGAGGTGGCCTTTGCGGCTCACGAGCGCGGCGCCTGTCGGTTCGTCGACTACGAGCAGCTCGTCGAACGCTTGATCGATGGCGATCTGCCGACCTACTTCGGCTACGAGGTCGATTCCCCGACCCGCGACCGGATGCGCGCGGCGTCGCGGCTCGATGCCAAAGGCGGCCGCCGATTCGGTGTCGACTCGGAGGCGAAGAGGGAGTCGTTCGGCGCGCTCGACCTCCCGCGGTCGCTCTGCCGGCAGCTGGACGAGCATCACGAGCGCGCCTCGAGGATCTCGATGGGTTGAGGGCGGGACAAAAGTACTCCTGTTCCTTCTCCGGAGCGCTTCGCTCGGCGTCCCTATGGGCCGTCGAGCGAGGAAGCGCAACTCTGGCGTCGAGTACTACGGCGCCTTGGCCAGGAAGTGTTTGCGCCGGACTGCGCCCCAGCGCCCCCGTGGCCCCTCGGCGTCGAGCGCCGCGGAGTCTCACCGGGCCCGGGCCGTCAGTGGAGCCGCGTCGCGGCGGCGACGCTCAGTCGTCGCCGCCCTGAAATCGCTCGAACGCGTCCTTCCAGTCCCGATGCCAGCGGCTCAGCGCGGGGCGGTTCTGGATGAGGTCGTCGGCGTTCCACTGGATCCGCTTCGCGTCGACGTCGCGGGTGACCTCGTTGTCGGGACAGAGCACGTAGAAGTCGCCCTCTTCGAGTCGCCCGAAGAGGTAGTCGACCGTCTGTTCAGGTGTCCATGCGGCCGGCGGCTTCTCAGGCACGAAGCGCGAGATCATGCCGGTGTAGGTGAAGCCGGGCACGAAGAGATGCGCGCTGACCCGGCTGTCTTCTTCCTGCGACAGGTCGTGAGCGAGGCCCTCGGTATAGGCGAGCACGCCCGCCTTCGAGAGGTTGTAGGCGTAGTTGCCCGGCGGCTTGGTGATGCCCTGTTTGGAGCCCGTGTTGATGACGACGCCCGGCTCACCGCTTGCCAGCATCTTCGGCACGAAGGCGTGACAGCCGAGAACGATGCCCCAGAGGTTGATCTCCAGCGTCTCCCGACACTCGTCGAGGTTCTCCCACGATCTGCCGACGCGGAAACCCGCCCCTGCGTTGTTCATGAGGCAGTGGACCGCGCCGAGATCGGCGAAGGCGCGCTCGGCCAGCTCTTCGATCTGTGACGGCTGACTCACGTCGCAGCTTTGGGTCAGGACGCGGCCAGGGCCCTCTTCCGCGGAGACTCTCTCCCGTGCCGCCTGGAGTGCCTCGGCGTCGCGGTCGGCGAGGAGGACGTTCATTCCTCGGCGAGCCAACGCAGCGCCGGCGGCCAAGCCGATGCCGCTTGCGGCTCCGGTGATCACGGCACCGTGGCCGGCCTGATTCCATGAACTCATCGTCGACTCCTCTTTCGCCGTCGTTTCTTCAGGCGCCAAGAGTAGCGGAGTGATCCCTCGGCTCACGAGCGCTGGCGGCCGGAGCTGCCGGAGGCATGCACCAGCGCGGCGACTCTAGTCGGTGCCTTCGAGCTGGCGGTAGTGGTTCTGCATCACCGTCCACGCGAGCTTGCGCTCGCCGGTCTCGGAGACGAGTCCCTTACGGTTCCAATAGTCCTGGATTCCCTGGTTCATGCGCAGCGGCGCCCGGAAGTCCTTGAGGATCCAGGGACTGAGCCCTTGCACCGTCTCCTGATCGGACAGCATCGCGAGCTGTCGCTCGTACACTTCGGCTTGATAGTCCTCAGTGAAGATGCGCATTTCGCCGTCCTCGGCTCGCAGTCCGTGTTTGGCTCCTGCGCCCAGCTCGCTGATGATGAGAGGCTTGCTCAGCGCGGTCTCGAAGCGGATGCGGTCCATGTTGTCGAGCACGATGCTGCGTGCCCGCTCGGAAGAGATCGGCGCGACGAGCGCAAAGACTCCCGCGTAGTACCAGCCGAAGTACTGGTTGATCGCGGCGACGTCGACGATTTCCTCGATCGGATCCTCGACGCGAAAGAGCCACTCGTCGCGCGTGAAGCCGAGCGTCGCCGGCAGGTAGTACTTCGTGAAGAACGGCTGGAGCGCCTCCGTCCCGGTGAGCAGGGCTGCTGTCAGCAGGCGACTCGGATCCTCGTTGCGCACGTGGCGGGCCAGCTCCGCGAAGAATCGATCGCGCGCTTCGGTGGCCGGCGTCTCGTTGCCGAGGCTCCAGAGAATCACCGAGGCGCGGTTGCGGTCGCGCTGGATGAGCTCACTGAACATCGTGCGACCGAGCTCCAGGGTGGCGTCGTTTTCGAAGTCCACGGCCCAGTAGACCGGCAGCTCCGCCCAGACCAGCAGCCCGAGACGGTCGGCAACGCGCGCCATGGCTTCCGGGTGCGGGTAGTGGGCGAGACGGACGAAGTTGCAGCCCAGCTCTTTGGCGAGACCGAGCGTCTCTTCGGCGTGCGCCACGGAGTGCGCGCGGCCGCCTCCGTCGAGCGTCTCGTCGTGCATGGAGATGCCACGCAGGTAGACCGGTTCGCCGTTGAGCAGGATCTCGCTGCCTCGTGTCGCGATGGTGCGGAAGCCGATCTCGTCTTCGATGCGGTGGGCGCCCGCGGTCACGGCGACGGAGTAGAGGCGAGGCGATTTCGGAGACCAGCGCTCGGGAGTTGCGGCGACTCTCAGCTCGGCGCGCCCACGAGCGTCGGTTTGCGTTGCGATCGCGACGCCCAGCTCCGGCACCTCGACGACGACATCGACGGGCAGGTCGGATCCGGCGATTTCGACGAAGCCGACGAGAGCGTCCCCGGGCTCTCCTTCCAGCCGGAGCTCCCAGCGCGCGATGTGGGTCTCCGGCACGCTGACCAACAGCACGTCGCGCGTCAGGCCGCCGTAGTTGTGCCAGTCGGTCGTCGGCGTCGGGATGTCCTGGGCGTTGCGCCGATTGTCGACCTTCACGACCAGCAGGTTCTCGCCCCTTTCGACCAGCTCGGTAACGTCGAAGTTGAAGGGCGTGAAGCCGCCTTCGTGCTCGCCGACGAGGCGCCCGTTGACGAAGATGGAAGCGCGGTAGTTCGCCGCTCCGAAGTAGAGGTAGGTGCGCTCGCCTCGCGAGGGCGCCGCTTCGAACGTGCCCTTGTACCAGACGATGCCCTGGTAGAAGACGAGTCGTGGATCCTGGGTGTTCCAGTCTCCGGGTACCTGGAGCGTCAAGCCGTTCTCGAAAGAGAACTCGGCGACGTCGGCGGGCTGTTCCGGCTCGCGAGCCATCGGGGCGACCCCCCCGGTGTCGCCGCGCCCGTAGGGATCGATGACGGCTTGCCAGGTGCCGTTCAAGCTCGAGTGCTCGACGCTGCGCGGGTCCGGCAGAAGTGGATCTGGCGCGCGGCCGGTGTTCTCTGCAACGGAGCGCAGATGGTCGACCGTGGCCTTGGTCTGTTGCGGCCAGTCACCGAACCAGGCGTAGCCCGTCAGGGCCAGGCTGGCGAGTCCGATCAGGCAGAGCAACGCGCAGGCAATGATGAGGAGACGGGGCCTGCGGGACCCTCGAGTCGTTTCGTGCACGAGAACCTCTTGGCATTCTGAGTGGGCGGCTGTCGCCCGATTCTAGAGGGCCTCCGATCGGTAGAGCGCTGCCGACGCTGGCTCTCCACGTCCGCGGTGCGGCACCCCGGTCCACCGAAGAGCCGCCGTCCCTGGGCCGCTCCAGAATGAGGACGCCCATCTCAGCTCCCGTCACAGCGGAAGGCGCGGGTGTCCTGCACCGGCTGAAAGTCCGAACCTCGAGGATTCTCGTAGCGAACCACGGCGCCCGTCTGCTGGTCGCGAAGACGCAGCTGCACGCCGACATCGGTGAGACCTCCGGCGAAGACCCAGTAGTGGCCGTTGATGGCGCAGCCGTCGAGGACCTTGAGGACCACCTCGACGTTGGCCGGATCGAAGAACCAGAAGGTGCCGGTGTCGTCGGTCAATGAAGCGGCCGTGCCCACGCCGGCCTCGCTCCTTGCGGTCCAGTCGGCTTCGACGCGAAAGCGTCCGTCGTTGAGGAAGAGCGTGCGGCTCGACGAGGTGCTCGCGGCGGCGCTCTTCGTCGAGCTGTCCGGGCGCGACGCAGAGCAGGTCGCGAAGGCGCTGGTGTCGAGCTCGGGGCGAAAGGCGGTGCCTTGGGGGTTCGTGTAGGTGACGGTGTCGCCCGTCGCCGTGTCGGTGACCGTCGTCTCGACGGCGACGTCGGTGAGACCGCCGAGGAAGACCCAGTAGCGCTGGTTCACGCCGCAGGCGTCGAGGACCTTGACCACCGCTTCGACGTTGTCCTCGTCGAAGAACCACACGTAGCCGGTGTCGGCGGTCAGCTCCGTCACCTGGCCGTCGCCGCGCTCGCCGCTGCGGGTCTGCCAGGCAAAGGTCACGGCGAAGCGGTCGTCGTTGAGGCACAGGCGTTCCGCGCTGGGCGTGCAGCTCGCGCTCCCTCCGCCGCCGGTCCCGTCGCCTTCGACGACGAAGTTCTGCGGCTCGGATTCGAGGTCGCCGTCGCGTGCGGTCACGAGGAAAGTGCCGGCCGTCCGCAGCAGGCTGCGATCGATCGTCGTGACGAGCTCGGCGGAGCTCCGGAAGCTCGTCGGCAGCACGACCGTCGCCTCGGCCGTCTCCCAGGTGATCTGCGTGCGGGACGAGAAGCCCGCCCCTCGGAGGCTCACGACGAGTGTGGGGCTGCCCTCTGTCGTCCGAGACGGCGTCAGAGCGTCGAGGTCGATCTGCGGCGGGCCGACGGTGAAAGCGACGGCGTCTGAGCTGCGCGGCCCCTGCGGATCCTCGGTGACGACGGTCAGAGCTCGACTGCGTGGAGTCTGCAGCTCGCTCTCGGGCACGAGCGCCGTCAGCGTCGACTCGTCGAGGAAGGTCGTCTCGAGGGGACGTCCATCGAGGGTCGCCATCGATACCCCAGCGGAGAAGTCGTGGCCGCGCAGCGTGATCTCGGTGTCCCCGGAGCGGGCGGAGACGAAGTTCGGCAGCGCCTTCTGTAGAACCGGCGCGGGATAGCGCACGTTGAACGACTGTTCGAGCAGTGCGCCGCCGGTGCGCGAGTCGACGACGAATTCGAGGTCGTACTGACCGGCCGGCAGCTGGCCGAGCGGGACCGCCGTCTCGAAAGGGCTCACCGCGAAGAGGCAGAAGCCGTCGCGTGGCTTCATGAACACGGTGATCTGACGGCCGCTACGCTCGAGGCGGTCGAACTCGGGAAAGCACGTGTCGCGCCAGTCTTCTCCGTAGGTGACTTCGATGAAGTCGGTCGGTGTCGGCAGAGCCGGTGAGATCTCGAGCGGCAGGTCGAGGATCTCGAAGTCTGCACCGCCCCACTGGCACTCTGCGACGGTCGCTTCGCTCGGCGCTGGCAGCGGGTGGGAGCCGTCGTTGCGGACCGAGACGCTGATCGGCAGCCGCTGCGTCGGTTCGATGTCGTAGGGAAAGCGGCGCTCGCACTGGCTGTCGCTGCTCGCCGGGCACTCGGTCAAGCGCTCGATGAGTTCTTCGGGCACGAACGCTTCGAGGGTCGTGCCGTCGAGGTAAGTCGTCTCGAGATCAACCGTGCGCTCGCGTCCCGTCGACGGGTCGTGCCAGACGACGACGGAACCCGGCGTGAAGAGTCCGCCGTGCACGGTCAGCATGAAGTCGACGCCGCCTTGCGGGCGCAGGGCGGGGCTGATCGAGTTGACGTAGGCCTCGCCGAGCAGTTCGTGGGTCTCCTTGCAAAGCGCCCCTTCCATCGCGTCGGAGCGTTCGAGATGTGCGCGATTCGCCGTGTCGAGGTAGAAGTGGTCGAACGGCGTGGCTGCGGGTGAGACCTGCGACAGGTCGCGCAGCGGATCGCCGGGCAGGCCGATCGCGCTGGTCGCCGGGATGAAGACGTCTGCCGCGAGGCTGCCGCTGACGAAACCGTTGCCCGACAGACCGTCCGCCAGCTCCTGGTACTTCTCGCTCGTGCCCGAGCTCGCCAGCTCGTAGGCGAAGGGGGCGTTGACGCGGACCGACTCGTCGAAGCGAATGCGTCCGCCGGTGAAAGAGCGGACGAGATTCTCGATGTCCGTGACGTAGGGTTTGAGAAAACTGTCGGCGGGAATGAAGTCCGGCAGGTCGAGCAGGTCGGCGAGGTCGATGACCGAGAGCGAGACGTTCTTGCCGTTGATCTGCAGAGCCGGGGTCTGGTACCGCCCGCGAAAGACCTCCTGGTTGGTCTGGTCGAGCCGCTGCACCGTGAAGGCGAAGGGTCCCGAGATTCGTACCTTGAGCTTGGCGCTCCAGACGGTTTCGCCGAAGACCTTCCATTCGAGCTTGTAGGTCTCATCGACGCGACCGAAGGACGCGTCCGATTCCCAGTGGAAGTCTCGCTTCCTGGTTTCTCTTTCTCCGCTGCCGTTGGAGAGAGCCACGTTGCGGCTGAGAGCCGGGTAGCCGAACGCGTCGAGCTCGTCCCAGAGCTCGCGGTGAAGTGGGTCGGGCCCAGAGGACTCGTGGTGCATCAGGAGGAGCTGCCGCGCCGCCGGCACGTCGGCGCCGTTGATGCGCTCGAGCTGGTCGGCGGGAATGAGTGAGCTGAAGGTCTCGCCGAGTCGCTTCAGGTACTGACCTGCATGCTGAACCCCGATCGGCAGGTAGGCCCCCTCCTGCGGCGAGTCGAACGAGACGAAGGTGTCGACCTCGTGGTCGAAGCCGTTGCGCTCGAGCTCCGTCAGTGCGTAGCGCGCAACGACGCCGCCCATGCTCCCGGCGACCATCATCGTGCGATCGTCCCGTCCGTAGGGCTCTCCGCTGAAAGCGCCGTCGTCGATCTGCTGCAGCACCTCCTGCAGGCCGTAAGCGTTGCGCTGCACGAGGTCGTAGGGCTTGCACCACTTCACCAGGTAGAGATCGAAGCCGGCTCTCCACGCATCCGTCCAACGTGCGAGATCGCTGCGCTCGCCCTCGGTGACGCTGCGCAGATTGGAGGCGTCGCACTTGCTGTTGTCGCTCGTGCCGAAGCCGCTGACGCTGATCAGGGCGCCGCGCCGCGGTGCCTGATCCGCGCGCCGAAAGACGACGCGGATGCGAGCCGCATCGCCTTCGAACTCGCGCTCGGCATCGACGCGGTGGCCTTCGCACAGGCTGTAGTCCTTGTTCTCGTCATCGTCCCGGTCGCAGGCCTTCTTCAAGGAGGCCGAAGCGGGCGCGGGGAGGAGCGCAGCTGCAGCAAACAAGAGAATGCCGCCGATCAGGGCTCGGCTGAGTCGTGGAAGCAGTGTGTCGGGGGTCATCGTGGCCTCGTCTCGTTGGTTTGCCTCGTTTCTCGGGGCTCTCAGGTCAGAAAGCGACAAGCCGGACGGCTCGCCCTCACCGCTTTCTCGGCCACCTGTTTTCGCTCGATGCCCCGGAACTGCGAGGGCGACTTGCAGGCCGCAGCTGCGACCCTCTTGACCGTCTGCTGACTCAGTTGCAATAGAGCTCTCCTAGGGTCTGACCATGACCGCGAACGAGAAGATTCGGGAAGCACGCTGGCACCTCAGAGAAGCGGCGACGGCGGAGCTCCATGTCGCCGCTGGAAGCGCCCATTGCGCTTTTGTCTGCACTCGCGAGGGCGAGCCCGTCGTTGCCGCAGGATCCGCCTTCCCCGAAGGCGTTGCAGTCGAGCTCCACGAAGCCCGAGGGACGATCCTTCAAGGCAAACTGCGCCCGCTCGACGACGAGGCAGCGCGGCACCGGTTCTTCGCCATCGCGAACGAGGCGGGGCCCTCCCTGCTGCGTCGGCTCGAGATCGAGGAAGTCGTCCTGCCCGACGGCGCCCGGATCGGAGCCGGGGACTGGCTCTTCGCCGAGCCCGGCTGGGTGGAGAAGGAGCAGTACATCCTCGACCACATGAACGAAGATCACGTCCGTGAGATGCGCGAAATGTGCGCCCAGCTCGTCGGCGTCGAGGAAGCGGAGCCGCGCATGCTGGCCGTCGATCCGGAGGGCATGCACCTCCGCGCCGGCGGTGCGGTGCATTATCTGCGCTTCGACGAGACCTGCGACACGGTGCGCGAAGTGGCGATGCAGACGGTGATGCTCACGCATCGGGCGCGCGAGCTCGCAAGCAGCGACGCTGAGTAGGTCGCGGACGAGACTCCGCCGGGTCGGCGGCGACTACTCCTCGGTGGCGGTGCAGGCCGGGATCAGCAGTGGGCGAATCGGACGCTCGACGCGCAGGCGCCACTCGCGGGACTCCATACCTGCCGAGCCAAGGCGCATTTGCAGCTGGTCGAGAGCGATCGACATCTCGGAACCTTCCGGCTTGCTCGGCGCCATCCCGCCCATGGGTGCGGACTCGAAGAGCGGCTCGAACCACTCGTCGAGCCCCTCAGGTGCCGAGACGCCACGCGACTTCAGACCGGCGGCGAGCTCCTTCTGATGGAGTACGCCGTCGCTGTCGGCGTCCAGAGCTGCGAGTCGTTGGCTGACGTTGTAGCTCCAGTAGCTGCCGAGCTGCATGTTGTTCAGGAAGTCCATCATTTCGGCCATCGACAGAACTTCGTCACCGTCCTGGTCCATGCCGAGGAAGAAGGTCCGCATCTCGGGCGAAAGCTCGGCTTGCTTTCCGTCCTCGTTGGGCATCGTCAGAACGATCTCCTGTTCGGTCACGAAGCCGTCTCCGTCCGAATCCATGGCCGTCAGGCGGTCGGAGACGCTCTCGACGCTCGCTTCGATTCCGGAAGCGATCTCGTTGCGTTGAACGACACTGTCACCGTTCGGATCGAAGGCCGCGAGAATCTCGAGCTGCTGCGGGTACGAGCCATCCATGCGCGTCAGCTTCATGAAGGCCTTCATCGAGACAGCCTCGTCGCAGTCGTCGTCGATCAGGTCGTAGTAGAGGTCGGCGAAGGATTCGAGGTCGACGAAGCGCTGGTCCTCGTTGGCGAGGCGTTCGAGCAGGGGAGCCGCCGAGCCGTCCTCATCGCTGTGGAAACTCGCGCTAGCTCGCGTCGCCGCGGCGAGCGCCGCAAAGCAGAGAAAGAGCAGAAGGGCGGCGAGAAGGAGGTGGGTTCGCGCCGGAGTTCGAGAGTCTTCCATGATGCTGCCTCCTGAGGAGAGCTGAACGAGACGAGGGGTTTCGTGCCGCGGAACCGAGGACGTCTGCTGGGGCACAGATGCGTGCCCGTCCGGTGACGGCAGTGTCGGTTTCGTGTGCAGAGAGGCTACGGCAGGCGATCCGTGGCCTCTGTCATGGCGGAGTCACTGCGACGAGTGAGGAGAGGCGAGAGCGCAGAGAGGAATCAGCAGGGGACGCACGGGCGTCTCGACGCGGAGGCGCCACTCGTTGGTCTCGGCGCCTGCAAAGCGGAGCCGAGAAGCGAGCCTGTCCAGGGGAATGCTGTCGAGTGCTCCCTCGGGTCGCTCCTGAGGAGGCGCGAGGTCGTTGGGCAACGCCTCGTAGAAGACCTCGAACCAGCTTGCGAGCCGGTCGGGCACCGTGATCCCTCGAGCCACGAAGGCTGCCTCGAGCTCCTTCAGGTCGAGGGTTCCGTTCTCGTCGACGTCGAGTTGCTTCAGGCGGTCGACCGCGTTGTAGCTCCAGTACTGGCCGAGATGCGAGTGCATCGTGTTCTGCCAGAACTCGTCGCGCGACAGCTTGCCGTCGCCGTCGGTGTCGATGCGGCTGTAGTACGTCTTGATCGCGGCGGAGTAGTTCGCCGCTTCTTCGGGATCGGACGGAGAGTTCGGAATGCCCAGCTCGATCTCACGCGTGGTGAGAAGACCGTCGCCGTCGATGTCGAGCGCCATCATGCGGTCGGCACCGTCGTCGAGGCTCCAGACAATGCCGGGGACGACTTCGTTCTGCTGAATCTGGCCGTCCGAGCTCCCGTCGAAGGGCAGTACCCAACGCATCTGGCCCGGGTTGCCGCCGTCGACGCCGGCGACCTCGATGAAGCTCTTGAGCGGAACGTTGCCGTCGCAGTCGTCGTCGAGCGTATCGAGGTAGGTGAGTGCGAAGGCGTCGACGTCGGCGAAGCGTTTTCCCTCGTCGTCGAGTCGCTCGAGCAGCGAACCCCGCAAAGGGGCGTCGTCTGCGACCTTCCTCTTGGTCTCTGCCGTCTCCGTTGCAGTCGAGGGGAGGGACAGGAGCGCCGCTGGCAGGCCGAGGCACGCGAGGAGGGCGATCCGTCGGGAGGAAAGGGCTTTGCTGCGCATGGAGAGCCTCTTCGATCCGGTGAGGGCCGGATCGGTTCGTGAACGCGCGGAGATGCCACGCGACAGTGACAGGCCCGATCGCAGGAAGAGTCACCGTTCTGCCAGCGCTCGGTGGCGAGGAGATCCGGTTCGGCTCGGCGCCGACGACTCGGGGTAGTCTGACGCCGTGAAGCGAACCGGCAGAAGGTGTCTGAAGCGCCTCGCGACGGCGTTGGGGGCCGCGTGACTCTCGACCGTCGAGAAAGCGGCGTGGTCTACCCGCTCGCCGACGCCATACCGCAGGAGACGCTCGACGCGGAGGCCGCGACGCTCGAGGCGGCGCGGAGCGGACCGCTCCTCTCTCGCCTGCTGACCTACCTGCGCCTCGGCGGACCGGGCTTCATGGGCGCGGCGCTGACGCTGGGTGCGGGCACCATGACGGCGGCCATGCTCTCGGGAGCGCAGTTCGGCTACCGCACGCTGTGGATCTCGTGGGTGGCGATCGGCTCGGGTCTCTTCATGATGGCGGCCATGGCGCGCTTCACGACGCGCGGTCGCTTTCGCGTCATCGAAGTGCAGAGTGAGCGCCACGGCTGGTTCGTAGCGCGCTTGCTGACGGCCTTCCTCGGCCTGGTCTGTGTCTCCGTACTCTTCAACTTCGGGCAGGTGGCGCTGGGCACGCACCTCTTGGAGAGCCTTGCCGAGACCGCGGGCGTGCACTTCCCGCAGCGCTGGAACTGGCTCTTCTACGGTGCGCTGACGGCGTGGATCTCTCTCAGCTACGGGCGAGGCGGCCGCGGCGTGCGCTTCGTCGAGACGTTCATGAAGCTGGCACTGCTCGTGATGCTGCTCGCCTTCGGCGCCTGCCTGCTCGTTGTCGGCGTCGACTGGTCGGCGGCCCTGCGCGGGCTCTTCGTCCCCTGGCTGCCGCGTGGCGCGGCGGGCGTCGACCTGTTCATCGCGTCGTCAGCCGCGGCGATCGGCGTCGCGGACTGGGTCTTCTTCCACTACGCGGGCCTTGCCAAGGGCTGGGGACCGCGGCACGAAGGCCTGGCACGCGCCGACCTCTTCACCGGACTCGCTCTGCCGTTCCTGCTCGTGTACTTCGTCGTCGTATCGGTCTTTGCCGGGACCCTGTACGGCAGCGGCGACCTGCCGACCTCGGCGTCCGACCTGTCCGCCGCGCTCATGCCCCTGCTCGGCGAGACCGGAGCGCAGTTCGCCTTTCTGCTCGGCTTCCTCGTCGTTCCGATCACCACGAGCGTCGGCCTGGGGATCGTCTGCGCGGTTGGCCTGCACGAGACCTTCGGCTGGGATCCGGACGTGCGCTCGTGGCGGTGGAAAGCCTGCGTTCTGCTGCCGCAGGTCGGGCTGCTGGCCTCGTCGTACCCGAGTCCGCTACTCCTGATCATTGTCATCGCCGCGTTCCTGGCGTTGTCCAACAACGTCGTCGGCTGGTCGTTCTATCTGCTGCTCAACGACGCCGAAGTGCTCGGCGAGCACCGATCGAAGTCCTATCTCTGGAATCTGGGCGTGCTGCTCCAGATTACGCTTCTCAACTGCGTCGCTGCCCTGTGGGTCTTCAACCGCCTGGGTCTCTGGGAATGACGACGTCGGAGGGCACACTTTGAATCTCGAACGCCCATTGGGACCGATGCGCCTGCGCGCTTGGGGCCTTCTCTTCAATCTGCTCGCCAACGTTCTGGCGCTCTACGGTCTGTCTCGCGTGCTCGGCGAGAAGCCGGGGGGCTGGCTGCTGCTGGTCGTCGGCGCGCTGCTGACGCTCGGCTGTCTGCTGGTTCTGGCGCGACCCGCCGCGGGAGGTGACTCTTGACCCTGGAACCGAGCTGCTCGCTCGAAGAGCTGCAGCGGATGATCGACGACTCGCCCTTCAACGGATGGCTGGGGGTGCGTGTGACGACCGGCGACGCTGACAGCGAGACGCTCGAGATGGTCATGCCCTTCCGTCCCGAGCTCGAACGTTCGCCCGGAACGGGACAGATACACGGCGGCCCGATCGCCAGCTTCATCGACGTCGCCGGGGACTTCGTGCTGATCTGGGCTCTCGGCTACGGCGTGCCGACGATCAACTTCCGCACCGACTATCTGCGCCCGGGAACCGGCACCGAACTGCGCGCACGGGCGACGATCCGTCGCGCGGGCCGCACCGTCGGCGTCGTCGACATCGACGTGCTCGACTCCGAAGATCGCCTGGTCGCCGTCGGCCGGGGCTGCTACGGCACGTGGTCGGGCTGAGAGAGATCCGGGATACTCGAGATCGACTGCCCCCAAGGAACTGCACCGAGAGAGGGAGAGACCCATGCGCGCCCTGCTGACGACCGCTCACGGCGATCGCTCCGTTCTGAAGCTCGACCCCGACTTTCCCGATCCGGCGCCTGGATCGGGGGAGGCGGTCGTCGCGGTGAAGGCGACGGCGGTGAACTACCACGACCTCTTCACCCGGCGCGGCATGCCCGGCATCAAGATCGAGCTGCCGGTGATCGTCGGCTCCGACATCGCCGGCGAGGTCAGCGAAGTGGGCGAGGGCGTCGACCCCTCGTGGCTCGGCAAGCGCGTGCTCATCGATCCCGTCTTTCGCAGCGGCCAGCGCTTCGGCATGCTCGGCGAGACGACCCACGGCGGCCGCGCCGAGCGGTGCCTGGTCGAGGCGGGGCAGCTGATCGAGATTCCGGAGGGCGTCAGCTTCGCGCAGGCGGCTTCGCTGCCGCTCGCGTACGGCACGGCCTGGCGCATGATGGTGACGCGCGGGCGCATCGCCGAGGGCGAGAGCGTGCTCATTCTGGGGGCCAGCGGCGGTGTCGGCGTGGGCTGTGTGCAGATCGCCAAGATGTACGGGGCGACGGTGATCGCCTGCGCCAGCACGCCGTCCAAGACCGAACGCCTGCGTGAGCTCGGTGCCGACCACGTCGTCAACTATACGGAGAGCAACTTCCGTGAGGCCGTGTGGGAGATTCAGGGCAAGCCCAAGATCAACGGCGAGGGCGGCGTCACGGTGGCCGTCAACTTCACCGGTGGCGACACGATGCGCGATACGCAGCGCAGCGTGAGTCTCGGCGGTCGCATCCTGACCTGCGGCGCGACCGCCGGCTACGAGCTCGACGTCGACGCGCGCTACTGGTGGACTTTCGAGCACGAGATGATCGGCGCCAACGGCTGGAAGCCCGACGATCTGCGCGAGCTCATGCAGCGGATCGCCGCGGGCGAGCTCGAGCCGGTGATCGACAAGATCCTGCCGCTCGAAGAGACTGCAGAGGCGGAGCGGTTGCTCGAAGACCGCGAGGCCTTCGGCAAGGTTCTGATCGAGCCGTGAGCGACGCGCCTGAGACGGGCATGCCCCACAACCTCGGCGACCTCCTCGCCCGCGCCGGCGTGGGGCCGCGTCTCGCGCTCGTCGATCTGCGCCACAGCGACGCGCCGGTGGAGCTCAGCGCGGGCGAGCTCGAGCGACGCCTGCACGCCTTCGCCCGCGGACTGGCGGCGCGAGGTGTCGAAGCGGGAGCGCGCGTCGGTTTTCTCTCGGACAACCGCTGGGAGATGCTTGTCGGCTACCTCGGCACGATGCTGGCGGGCGCCGTTGCCGTGCCGATCAACCACAAGTTTCCGCGCGCGACCGTCGAGCACATCCTGCGCGACTCCGAAGTGGAGCTGCTGTTCTTCGACGAGGAGCGCACGGGGCTCGTCCCTAAGGGCGCGGCCTCGGTGGGCTTCGATCCGTCGGGCGAGTTCGACGACTTCCTGGACTTCGGCGACTTCGAAGCCTTCCGCCCGCAGCGGGGCGATCTGGCAGAGATCCTCTACACGTCTGGCTCGACCGGGTTGCCCAAAGGTGTACCCCTCGATCACCAGGGTCAGCTGTGGGCGGTGAGCAAGTACCTGGAGCCCTTTGAGCGTGATGAGGCGGGTGCGGCTGTGGCGGGCGGCGCCAGCCTCATCGTGGCACCGCTCTTTCACATGAACGCCCTCTTCTTTTCGAGCGTCTGCCTGCTCAACGCGATCACCGTGGTGATGCAGCCGCGCTTTGATGCCGCGCGCTACATCGAGGCGGTGGGGCGATACCGCTGCTCGCGCCTGAGCGGCGTACCGACGATGTTCGCCATGGTCGGGCGGCTCGACGTGTCGCAGATCCCGAAAGATCTTTCGAGCGTCGAGTCGGTCTTCGTCGGCTCGGCGCCGCTCTCCGAGACCGTCGTCGCCCAGATCGGTGCGCTCTTTCCCGCCGCGCAGATCTCCAATGGCTACGGCACGACGGAGGCGGGGCCGGCGGTCTTCGGACCGCACCCGGAGGGCAAGCCGCGGCCGATGCTCTCCATCGGCTATCCGATGGACGACGTCGAGTGGCGGCTCGTCGGCGGTGCGACGGATTCGGAGGGCGCCTTGGAGCTGCGCACCGAAGCGCTGACGCGCGGCTACCTCAATCGGCCGGAGGCCGACGGCGAGCGCTTCGCCGACGGTTGGTACAAGACGAACGACGTCATGCGCCGCGACGAGGACGGCTTCTTCTACTTCGTCTCGCGCGCCGACGACATGTTCGTTTGCGGCGGCGAGAACATCTTTCCCAGCGAGGTGGAGGAGCTGGTGCACCGTCACCCGGGAGTGCAGCAGACGCTCGTCGTCGGTGCTCCCGACGATCTCAAAGGACGCGTGCCGGTGGCCTTCGTCGTGCCGAGAAGCCAAAGCTCGGCTGACAGCGAGCTCGAGGCGTCGATTCAGAGCTTCTGCATCGAGAACGCGCCCGCCTACCTGCATCCGCGGCGGGTCGTCTTCAAGGACGTGCTGCCCGTTGGCGGCACCCACAAGATCGATCGAACGATGCTCGAGCGCGAGGCTGCCGAGCTCATGGTGGCCGAGGGCCGAGCCTCGGCGGAGGAGTGAGCGTGCTGTCCACCCGATTCCTGGCGCCGCTTCTAGCCTGCGCCCTCACGCTCGCCTGCGCCGTTCCGCCGGACCTCTCGCAGGGCGACGACCTTTCACGGCAGGATCTCGAGCGTCGCCAGGCGAGCGTGGCGCTCGGCGCGAAGCTGCTCTGCTCGGGGGTCTTCGTCGCCGGCCGGGAGCCGGACGAGTTCATCGAGCGCGACCTGCAGGCGCCGGAGTACACCTTTCACGACTGGAGCGAGACCCGTGTCGACGTCGACCGAGAAGCGCGGCGCGTCACCGTCGAAGCGCCGGGAACCGATGCGCGGCGCGCTGTGTACACCGGCGATCAGGGTTGTGTGCTGTTGCCGCTTCTTGCGGACGACGTCTTCTTTCCACCGGAGACGATCGAGCGCCAGGGAGCCGGTTCGGGCGGCTGGCCGGAGCCTGCGTCGCCACCCCTGGCAGCGGAGCAGCAGGAGCGTCTCGACGAAGTGCTCGCTGGTGCTCTCGAAGAGCGAGAGGGCCAGCCGGTACAGGACACGCGGGCGCTGGTCGTGCTGCGCGGCGACCGGCTCGTCGCCGAGGCCTACGCACCGGGCTTCGATGGAAGCTCGCGTCAGATTGCGTGGTCGATGGGCAAGAGTGTGATGGCGGCACTCGTCGGCACCCTCGTGCAGGCCGATCGCCTCGATGTCGACGCTCCGGCACCGGTACCCGCTTGGCAGGGCGATGCGCGCAGCGAGATCACCGTCACCGATCTGCTGCAGATGAGCGGCGGACTCGATTTCAACCAGTTCGGTACCGACGATCCGGAGTACTACACGGGCGAGCACCATCACGAGCTCGTCTACTTCGGAGCGGTCGACGTGCACGACTACGTGCTCGACCGTCCGTTGGCCCACGAGCCGGGAACGCACTGGGCCTACCGAAACACCAACCCGTTGGCTCTGGGGGCGATCCTGCAGCGCCTGCTCGAAGCCGAAGGCGCGTCGCCCCTGGCCTATCCGCAGCGCGCTCTCTTCGACAAGATCGGCGCTCGAGACTTCGTTCTGGAGACGGATCCCTACGGTCACTTCTTGATCACCGGCTTTGTCTATGGCACGGCCTACGACTGGGCGCGGTTCGGTCTGCTCCACCTGCAGGACGGTGTCTGGCAGGGCGAGCGCGTCCTGCCCGAAGGGTGGAGCCGATTCGTCAGCACACCCGCGCCCGCTCACCCACAGCAGGGCTACGGAACTCAGTTCTGGCTCAACGCCGGTGGGCGCTATGCGTCGTGGCCCAAGGACGCCTACTGGGCGGCGGGCTGGCTCAGCCAGATGGTGCTCGTCGTACCGTCGCGCGACGTCGTCTTCGTGCGCCTCGGTCACAGCGCCGAAG
>JBCCLJ010000136.1:0-19830 GCA_039026915.1 Acidobacteriota bacterium | reverse complement strand
GGCGTGATGCACATCGGATCGCCCGGGAATTCGGCCAGGAGTCGAGCGACCCAGTCGAAGGCGGGCTCTCCGCGTCCTGCAGTCGCAGCGCGCGACGCCCTCTCTACGAGGTCTTGTGCCGCCTGAGCCGACAGGCCCAAGAGGTGGGAGAGCAGGCCGTGGAGCGCCGCTTCCGTGCTCTCCCCGGCGAGCAGTGCGGCCAGATCCTCGAACCCTGCACGCGTCAGCAGGGTCTGACTCTCTGCGCGCTTCCTGAAACCGTAGAGCGCATCGAAGGCGCTCAGCGCGCAGATCAGCTCGGGTTTGTGGCTGGCGTCGCGGTAGTTTCGCTGCGGGTCGTCGAGCGCGATGCCGAGCTCGTTCTCGCGTGCGAAACCCTCGGCCGCCTGTGCCTGGCTGGGGTGCGCCTGGATGCTCAGAGGCCGCTCCGCGGCGAGGATCTTGAAGAGAAAGGGCAGGCGGTCGCCGAACCGCTCGACGGCTCGGTCGCCCAGGACGCGAGCTGGGGCGTCTGCAATCCGTTCGTTGAGCGGCTGGGCGCCGTCTTTGCCTTCGATCAGAGACGGGGCGACGTCGTGAGCGCCCATCCACAGTTCGGCCTCCGGCTGCGTGGACGGCGCCGCCTCTCCTCGCAGCTGCGCCAATGCGGTGCGCGAGCCCCAGGCGTAGTTCTGGAGGACTGGACGGAGCCGAAGAGGGCGGTCCAGTACGGTCTCGCGAGGGCCCCCGTTTTTCATACGGTAGGCCCGCTCAGACTGAAGTCGCAGCCCAGCCGTCGTGCTACGTCGCGCAGCGCGCTGGGGGTGTCGGCATCGAGGAGGGGGAGCTCGTCGTCGAGCGAGACCCAGGCGACCTCACCCTCGAGCTCCGAGAGGATCTGACGTCCGCCAGCGTCTCCTTCGAGATCGCGAAGCGCGGAGAAGTGCCTTCTGCCGAAGAGCACCGGTGCGCCGCGCCGCTCGCGCCACTGCGGAGCGGCGATGCTCTTGCTGGAACTCGCTCTGAAAGCGTCGGCGAGTCGCCGCAGCGTGCCGCTGTCGAGCCCGGCCTGATCCGCCGGCACGAAGACGGCGCCGTCGACGGAGGCGCTCAGCTCGTCGATGCCTCGAGCCACCGAGGTCGACTGTCCTTCCGCATAGCGTTCGTTGACGACGATCAGGGCTCCTTCGGCGACCTCCGGGCGAAGCACCTCGGCACCGTGACCGAGCACGACCACGATCGGTTCGAACCCGGCGCTCTCGACGGTGCGGCAGCAGCGACGCAAGAGAGTTTCGTCGCCGAGGCGGCAGAGCAGTTTGTTGGCCGCTTCAGTACCTTCGCGCATGCGGCTCCCGGTGCCCGCCGCGAGGATGACGGCGCCGAGCGTCAAGCGCCGGCCTCTTCTGCGGCCGTCGCAAGAGGCAGGTGCTCGGGGTCGAGCTTGCCGTAGCGCGCTTGCACCAGCTGGGCGGCGATCGAGACGGCGATCTCTTCGGGACGTCGTCCCCCCAGAGGCAGTCCGATGGGAGCACAGATTCGCGCGATGCGCGCCTCGCTCAGGCCGCGCTCACGCAGCGAGTCGACGCGCTTGGCGTGAGTCCGCTTCGAACCGAGTGCGCCGACGTAGGCGACGTTCGCTTGAAGAGCGGCCTCGATGGCTGGTTCGTCGAGCTTGGGATCATGCGTCAGGAAGACGCAGTAGCTCGAAGCTCCCAGCGGCATTTCGGCGAGTGCCTCGCCGGGCCAACGGACGTGCAGCTCGTCGGCGTGAGGAAAGCGCTCCTCGGTCGCGAACGCGGCTCTGGCGTCGACCACGACCGTGCGGAAGCCGAGGCGTTGCGCGATCTCGACGAGGTGAATCGCCACGTGCACGGCGCCGACGATCACGAGCTTCGGTGGCGGGCGAAAGATCTCGAAGAAGAGGCCCTCGACGACGCCGCTCTCGGACGCCTCGTCGACTTCTCGAGCGTGCTGCAGAGCCTGCCGATCGAGCGCGTCGTCGCCCAAGCCACCGGAAGTGCGTCCGTCGGGCCAGATCAGCAGCGACGCGCCCAGGGCGTCACCGTCCAGGCGCGTGGCGCGAAAGACGAGCTTTTCCGCTCGCAGGCTGCGACTCAGCTCTTCGAATTGAGACACCGAGTGACTCCCGGTCAGTCGAGCCGCTCGATCAGCACCTCGAGCTCACCGCCGCAGCTCAGGCCAACCGTCCAAGCCTGCTCGTCGGTGATGCCGTAGTCGAGGCGCTTTGCTCTGCCGTCTGCCAGTACAGACTGAGCTTCCTCGAAGACGGCTCCTTCGATGCAGCCGCCGCTGACCGAGCCGGCCATGGCGCCGTCCTCGGCGATCGCCAGCCGCGATCCCACGGGGCGCGGCGTCGAGCCGCCGGTCTTGATGACGGTCGCGACGGCGACCGCCTTGCCGGCCTGCCGCCAAGCGTCGATCTGGTCCAGAAGCTCTCGCATGAATTCCGAGAATAGCAGCGCCGAAGCGCGCGGTTGCCCCGCCGTCTCTTCGCCGTAAGGAAGAGGCTCAAGCCGCTTTACGAGGGCCGCGCAGCGAGGCGAGCAGCTCGCCGAGCTGTTCGAGACTGTTGAGGTTGTGCACCGGAAGAAAGTCGTCGATGTGGGGCAGAGCCGCCTGCATGCCGCGCGTCAGCGGTTCGTAGCTGGGCGATCCGAGGAGCGGATTGAGCCAGATCAGGCGGTGGCAGCTCCGGCGCAGGCGCTCCATCTCCCGTCCGAGCAGTTCGATGTTGCCGCGGTCCCAGCCGTCGGAGATGAGCATGACGACGGCGCCGCGCCCGAGCACGCGCCGGCTCCAGGTGAAGTTGAACTCCTTGAGCGATTCGCCCGTGCGCGTGCCGCCACCCCAATCGTCGATCCTCTGCGCCGCCTCGCTGAGCGCGCGATCGACGTCGCGGTGGCGGAGGTCTCGGGTGAGTCGCGTCAGGTGCGTGCCGAAAGCGAACGACTCGACGGAGGCCAGTCCCAGGGCCGCCGATCTCGAATGGCTGATCGCATAGATGAAGTGCAGCAGAAGCCGGGCGTAGGGCTCCATCGAGCCCGACACGTCACAGAGCAGGACGAGCGGGCGGCGCTGCTCTTTGGGCCGGCGGTGACGCAGCTCGGCGAGCTCGCCGCCGCGGGCGACAGAGCGCCGCAAGGTCTGCCGGAGATCGATACGGCGGCCGCGCCGCGCGGGCTTCGAGCGTCGCGTCTGGCGCGTCTCGAGGCGCCACTTCATCTTCGCCATGAGCTGCTTGATCGCCTCGATCTCTCCCGGGTCGAGCTCTGCAAAGTCCTTCTTCGCGAGCGACTCCTGGTCGCTCCAGGCGGCGATGCGTTCCGGTGGCTCGTCGCTCGGGCTGCCGCCGTCGGCAACCGACGTGGCGCTGGCGCGCTGTCGGCGGTCGATGTGCCGCTGCACCATGAGTCCCATCTCCAGCTCCGAGAGCTCCTCCGGATCGCGCGCTTGCCAGAAGAGCTCGAAGGCGGACTCGAACCAGTCGAGGTCGCGGTACCGTCGCACGAGGATGGCGCGGCTGGCGTCTCTGAACTCGCGCTTGTCCGCAAGCTGGATGTGCTGCAGGGCCGAGAGCCAGTCGGACATCTGGACCGGCGTGACGTCGAGATCGCCGACTCGCAGGAGACGGGCGAAGAGCACCATGTTGCGCAGCAGGTGGCCGTCCTGCGCGCTCTGCAGCCCTTCGTTCATCGGCTTGCGTGGGCGAACGGCGGTCAGGCGCTCTGGGCGCGAGTGCGCGAGAGCAGGCGCTGAGCTGCCTCGCTGTCGATCTTCTCGATGTCGTCCTGGTACTTCAGCAGCAGACCGAGCGTGTCCTGCAGGATCTGGTCGCTCAGCGTCTCCTGATCGAGCGCCATGAGCGCATTGATCCAATCGAGAGTCTCAGCGACGCCGGGGCGCTTGAAGAGGTCTTCGCTACGCAGAGCCTGCACGAAACCAACGACCTCGCGGGCCAGAGCCTCAGGGGCGTCGGGCACGCGGTCGAGCACGATGCGCACTTCCTTCTCGAAGTCCGGAAAGTCGATCCAGTGGTAGATGCAGCGACGCTTGAGAGCGTCGTGGATCTCGCGCGTGCGGTTCGACGTGAGGATGACGGCCGGCGGCGCCTCTGCCTCGATCGTGCCGATCTCGGGGATGGTGATCTGAAAGTCCGACAGCACTTCGAGCAGGTAGGCCTCGAACTCCTCGTCGGCCCGGTCGAGCTCGTCGATCAGAAGCACAGCGGGCTTGCCGTCCTCGGGAGCGATCGCCTGGAGGAGTGGACGCTTCTGGAGAAACTCCTCGGAGAAGAGCTCGCTCGACTGGGCCTGGGTGCCGGCGGCCTCGAGAGAGCGGATGTGCAGTAGCTGTCGGCTGTAGTTCCACTCGTAGACGGCGTGACCTACGTCGAGCCCTTCGTAGCACTGGAGGCGCACGAGCTGCCTGTCGAGCAGACTCCCGAGCGCCTTGGCGACCTCCGTCTTGCCGACGCCGGGCTCGCCTTCGAGGAAGAGTGGCTTGCCGAGTCTGAGGGAAAGGTGAATCGCGGTCGCCAAGCTGCGGTCGGCGATGTAGCCGACGTCGGCCAGGGCCTGAATCGTTGCGTCGACGGAGGAGGGTTGTGAGCTCAAGATGGGGATCTCAACACCGTGGGTGAAGGCCAGCAGACTAACCGATTCCACGGCAGCCCCTCCGCTTCTCGCGCGTTGCTGGACGTCGGCTTCGAAGGAGGGGGCGTCAGAGTCCGAGCTGTCGCGGGAGCCACAGGCTGATCTCTGGAAAGAGGGTTGTCAGGACAAGGGCCAGGATCATCGCGCCGTAGAGCAGCAGGAGCGGAGGGAGGACTCGAAGCAGGGGAATCCTGGCGACCCCGAGGCCCACGAACAGCACCGTGCCGACAGGGGGCGTGCACAGTCCGACGCAGAGGTTCAGCACCATGATCATGCCGAAGTGGATCGGATCGATGCCGAGCTCGGTGGCGACCGGGAGGAAAATCGGTACGAAGATGAGCACCGCCGGAGTCATATCGAGAAAGGTGCCTACGAGGAGTAGAACGACGTTGATGACGAGGAGAACCAGGGCCGGACTGTCGGCGAGGCCGAGCAGTGACGAGGCGACGAGCTGGGGCAGTCGGTCGAAGGCCATGACCCACGAGAGCGCCATCGACGTCGCGACGAGCAGCAGCACCACTCCGGTCGTGCAGGCGGCGTCGGTGAAGAGCTTGGGGAGGTCCTGCAGACGCAGCTCGCGGTAGCCGAAGAGCGCGAGCGCGAGAGCGTAGACGACGGCCACGCCGCTCGCCTCGGTCGCCGTGAAGATGCCGGAGACGATGCCGCCCATGACGACCACGATGAGGCCCAGGGCCGGCAGGGCGCTCAGCAGGGTCGGCAGCAGGGCGGACCCTTCTTCCGCCGCGCTCGCCGCGTAGCCTCTGTGCTTCGCAAGGATCGCGATGGCCACGGTCAGCAGCATGCCCAGCAGCAGGCCGGGGCCGTAGCCGGCGACGAAGAGAGCGGCGATCGACACGCCGCCCGAAGCCAGCGAGTAGACGATCAGCACGTTGCTCGGGGGAATCAGCAGTCCGGTCGTCGACGCGGCGATATTGACCGCGGCTCCGTCTTCCAGGCGGATCCTCCGCGCTTCGAGAAGCGGCAGCATGAAGCCGCCGACCGCCGCGGCTGCAGCCACCGCCGAGCCGGAGATCGCACCGAAGAGAATGCAGGCTGCGACGTTCACGTAGAGCATCGACCCGGGAAGCCGAGCCAGCAAGACCTGCCCCAGATCGACGAGTCGTCGCGCGACGCCTCCCCGGTTCATCACTTCGCCCGCCAGGACGAAGAAGGGAATGGCGAGCAGTGAGAAGCTGTCGAGGCCGGTCGCCATGCGCTGAGCGACGGTCGTCAGCGCCGGATCGGCGGGCAGCCTGAGGAGGAGGCTGGCCGCCGAAGCCAGGCCGACGGCGAAACCGATCGGTAGCCCCAGCACGAGGAAGACGCCGAGAAAGCCGAGGAGGAGGAGGCCGCTCATGCGCCGCCCTCCCCGCCGAATAGATCGCAGAGTGCGTAGAAGGCGAGTAGCGCGCCGGCGAGAGGCACGACGGCGTAGATCCAGGCGAGCGGCAACCCGAGCGCCGCGGTGCGCTGGCCGAGCTCCTGGGTGAGCAGCACGAGCCGCATCCCGCCGACGCCGAGCACCATCAGCGAGAAGAGGCCAACCAGAACGAGCGAGAGCGGAGTCAGGGCAAGCCGCAGTCGCAGCCCATGTCGTCCGGCGAGCGTCTGCAGCGCTTCCTGGAGAGAGGGGTGGAGACCCCGACGAAAGGCGAGAGTGGCGCCCAGAAGACCGAGCCAGATGAGACCGTAGCGAGCTATCTCTTCCGTCGAGGCGCTCGGGCGGCGCAGAAGGAACCGCGTCGTCACCTGCCAGAGCACGTTGAGAACCAGGGCCGCCATGATCAGCCCGACGAGGGACTCGAGAGCGCGGTCGACACCCGCGCGAACGCGCAGCAGTCGGCTCCTTTGGGTTCTGGAGGCGCTCACGGGTGTGGAGTCTCTCGGGCTCGAATCCTCTCGACCCAGGGGCCGAGGTCTTCTGACGCAGCCGCTTCTTCGAGCAGCGGCGCGACCTTTTCGGCAAAGGCCCTCTTGTCGGGCCGGTGGATCTCCACGCCGGCGCGGCGCACTTCGTCCATGGCGCGCTCCGTGGCTTCTCGCCAGAGGTCCCTCTGCAGCACGGAGGAGGCGAGGGCTGCCGATCGGAGCAGCTCGCGATCGACGGGCGCCAGTCTCTGCCAGGTGATCTCCGAGAGGACGAGGACGTCCGGCACGGCCGTGTGCTCGTCGAGAACGTAGTGCTTGCAGACCTCGTAGTGCCGCGACAGATGAAAGGAGGGCGGGTTGTTCTCGGCGCCGTCGACGACGCCCTGCTGCAGAGCCGAATAGAGCTCGCCCCAGGCGATCGGAGTCGGACTACCCCCCAGCGCTTGCACCATGGCGATCGCCGACGCGCTCTCCTGAGTGCGGATCTTCAAGCCGGCGAGATCCTTCGGCGTCAGGGTCGGGCGGTCGCGGGTATAGAAACTGCGGCTCCCGGCGTCGTAATAGCCGAGCCCGCGAAGGCGTTGCGGGGTGGGTGTCGCCAGGAGCTCGGCGCCCGTCGGACCGTCGAGTACCTCGAAGAGGTGCTCCCGATCCTCGAAGAGGTAGGGCAGGCTGAACACGCGAAAGGCCGGAGCAAAGTTCTCGAGCACGCTCGCCGATGTCTTGGTCAGGTCGAGGCTGCCAATCTGCAGCAGCTCCAGCATCTCGCGCTCGCTGCCGAGCTGCTCGGACGGATAGATCTCCAGGCGCAGCCGTCCCTGACTGTCGCGAGCGACGGACTCGGCCATCGACTCCATCGCCCGATGCACGGGATGCGAGGTATCGAGGCCGTGGCCGAGTCGCAGCGTCGTGACCGCCTGCTCAGCCGGCGTGCAGCTCAGGGCGAGCAGCAGAGTGAGGATCGGCGCAGCGAGCCTCACGTCAGCGAGCGATCCCCGTCGTGCGGCCGGCGCGGGCCGTCTCGACCTCCTCGAGGCTCGCCGTCGACCAGTCGCCCGGCTCGCTGAGCTTGAACGCGCCCGCCGCGGTCGCCAGCCCGATCGGGTCTTCGTGCTCGGCCGCGAGGGCGTAGATCAGACCGGCGGTGAAGGCGTCGCCACTGCCGATCCGCTCGGTTTCGCGGAGCTTCCAGGGGCGGCTTCGCTCGAGGCGGCCGCGCCAGAGCAAGGCCTCGAACGTCTGGGTACCGTCTTCGTGCTCGCGTCGGTCGGTCAGCGCGAGGGATTGCACGCCGAGATCGCTGCAGGCGGCGGCCAGCTGCTCCGAAAGTGCCGCGTCGTCGGAAGCGCTCGCTCGAAGTCCGAAGCATCGCTCGAGATGGAAGGCATTGGCGATCAGGAGGTCGACGCCGTGCAGGATCGGCCGCAGACGGTCGCCGGCCGAGGCCTCATCGGGCCACAGCGCGCCGCGGTAGTTGAGGTCGAAACTGGTCGGGGTGCCCACCGATCGTGCGGCTTCGAGCGCGTCCGCCGTGGCGCGGTGGGCAGCCGGGCTGAGCGCCGGAGTAATGCCGGAAGTATGGAAGCGAGCACAGCCGCGGAGCAGGTCGAACCAGCGCACCGTGCGGGTCCAGCTCGTGTGCGCCGCGAAGCTCGAACCGCTGCGGTCGTAGAGCACCTGTGCCGGTCGCGGCGGCCGGCCGCGCTCGGCGAAGTAGAGCCCGAAGCGCCCCGCATCGCGCGTTGCGTGAGCTTCGACTCCGTGAGCGAGCAGAACCTCGACGGCCCGATCGCCGATCGCGTTCTCGGGCAGCACGGTGACGACCTCGGCGCTTGCGCTGAGGTGCGCCAGTGCAACCGCGACGTTGACCTCGCTGCCACCGAAGTGTGTCTCGAGAGACGAACCGCGGAGCAGGCGCTCGTGACCCGGAGCCTGCAGTCGCAGGAGCATCTCACCGAAGGTGACGATTCGCAGCGTCTCGTCCTCAGCGCCCGTCGGGAGCGTCGTGCGTCCAGACGTGGTCCGGATCCTCATACAGAGCGAGCTCGCGCTGATCGCCCGAGAGGATCCAGAGGTAGCAGAGCCGGTAGCCGGGGGCGGCGGCGACCGGGTGGTAGCCGAACGGCAGGACGACCGCATCGCGGTCCTGGACCCGGTGCACGACCTCTCCGCCCTCGTGTCCCTCTTCTGCAGCAGCGTAGAGGACCTGCAGACCGAAGCCCTGCTCGGGATCGAGGCGGTAGTGGTAGACCTCTTCGAGGTAGGGCTCGCCGTTGCGTCCGTCGTGCTTGTGAGGCGGGTAGCTGCTCCACTTCCCGGGCGGGTTGAAGGTCTCGCCGACGAGCAGCCGTTCGAAGTGGGGATCGCGCAGGAAGATGTTGTGAATCTCGCGCTCGAAGGCTCCCGCGCCGCGCTGCAGGATCTCGACGTCCTCAGGGGGGACGAGTGCCGCGGTGCGCTCCGGACCTTCGGGCACGGGAGTCGAGATGAGGACTGCTTCGAGTGCGGTTTCCGCGCGCACCGTCAGCTCGGCGCCGGGCGGCAGGTAGAGGGCGGTCGCCGGCTCCTGGAAGACGCCCGAGCGTGCGACGGTCCAGCTCTGCTCGCCGACCGCCCACGTTCCCGAGCCCTGCTGCAGGATGACCGCTGTCTCTTCACCGTCTCTCGAGAAGGCGGCGCCCGTGCCGGGATCGAGATGCAGTCGCCAGCTGGAGAGCTCCTGCGCCCCGTCGCCGCGCGTTTGAACGGCGTGCAGCCCGGGCCCGTTTGGAGCGGGGTAGTGAGTCGAGTCCAGCGTGCTCATTGATTCACTCCGGAAGCGAGAAAGCCGCCGTCGACCTTGAGGACCTCGCCGCAGACGAAGCTCGCGGAGGGCGAGCAGAGAAAAGCGGCGGCGCCGATCAGTTCGTCGAGCGCGCCGAAACGCCGCAGCGGCGTGCGCAGCTTGAACTCCTGGCCGCGCTCGGTTCCGTCCAGGAGCTCGCGGTTGAGCTCGGTTCGGAAGACGCCCGGTGCGAGGGCGTTGACGCAGACGCCGTGCGGCGCCCACTCCACCGCCAGCGCGCGAGTCAGTCCGGCGACGCCCGCCTTGCTGGCGGTGTAGGCGGCCACCTGGTGCAGCCCGACGAACGAGGCGAGCGAGCCGATATTGAGGATGCGTCCGTAGCCCTGCTCGATCATGTGCTCGCCGAAGACCTGGCAGGCCAGAAAGGTGCCGGTCAGGTTGACGGAGAGAATGGTCTCCCACTCGTCGCGCTCGACCTCGAGGGTCGGTCGCTTGGCCGTCGTGCCGGCGCAGTTGATCAGCGCATGAACCGGACCGATCGTCGAGGCCACCTTGCCGAGGAGCCGCTCGAGCGAAGCGACGTCGGTGACGTCGCAGCTGCGCGCGACGACGGCAGGCTGTCCTGCCGCGATGAGCGCTGCGTTGGTCGCTTCGACTTCGGGCTCGCGGCGAGACGAGGGCACGACGACGGCGCCGAGCTCGCGCAGTCCGAGAGCCAGGGTACGGCCGATTCCGGACGTTCCCCCAAGGATGACGAGGGTCTGTCCATCGACCCCTGTGGACCGGTTGTTGAAGCTGTTCATGGGCGCCGCGAGTGTACAGGAGCGGAGGCCCGAATCTGAGGCGTGGGGGTGTCATCGGACTGCTACGCTGGGAGACACGGAATTCTCTGCCCGGCGCGTCCTTCGCGCAGCTCGCTCTCGCTCCGCTCGATGCAACATCGACTGCCACTCGCCCAGCTCCAAGACGACGTCGGTGCGTTCGCCGAGCCGATGGCGGAAGCCGTCAGTCGCTGCGTTCACTGCGGCTTCTGCCTCGCCGACTGCCCGACCTATCGGGTGACCGGCGAAGAGGCCGAGTCACCGCGAGGTCGGATCTTCCTGATGAAGGAAGCGCTCGAAGGGAGCCTCGAGGTCGAAGCGGCAGCCCGCCACGTCGACGGCTGTCTCGGCTGCCTCGCCTGCGTGACTTCGTGTCCGTCGGGCGTCGAGTACGGCGAGCTCATGGTGCCTTTCCGCGCTTGGTCCTCGGAGCGCCGCGCGACCCAGCGCGGCTTCAGCCTCGAGCGCCTTCAGCGACGCGCGATGCTGGCAACGCTGACCGTGCCGTCGCGATTGCGCTGGGCTCTGCGGCTCGGTCGACTGGCGAAGCCGCTGCGAAGTCTGCTCCCCGCGTCGCTGCGCACGCCGCTCGAGCTCCTGCCAACACGCACGCCACACCGGAACGAGCCGATCCCTTCGTTGCAGGGCGAGCGTCGCGCGCGCGTCGGGCTTCTCCGCGGTTGCGCCCAGAGCCTGCTCGAGCCCGCCATCAACGCGGCGACGAAAGCGGTCTACGCGCGCAACGGCATCGAGGTGATCGAGCCGGAAGAGCAGGGGTGCTGCGGGGCTCTGGACCTGCACGCGGGTGAGCTGGAAGCCGCGCGCCGGCGAGCGGCCCCGACGGTTCTCGCCTTTGCGCGCAGGCTCGAATCCGGCGACATCGACGCCGTCGTGACGACGGCCGCCGGCTGCGGCTCGGCGATTCATGAGTACCCGTTGCTCTTTGGCGGCACCGACCTCGAAGCGCCGGCCCGAGCCGTCGCGGCTGCGGCGGTCGACTGCACGACCTTTCTCGCCGGCCTGGGAATGACCGAGTCACTGACGGTGAAGCCCGGACGACGGGTGGCGGTCCACGACGCCTGCCACCTCGGTCACGCCCAGCGCGAGACGGCCGCCCCGCGCACACTGCTGCGCGCGGTAGAAGGCATCGAGCTCGTCGAGCCCGGCGAGGCTGCCGTGTGCTGCGGCTCGGCCGGCATCTACAACCTAGAGCATCCCGAGATGGCCGCAGAGCTCGGGCGCCGCAAGTGCGCCGCGCTGGAGGCCACTGGCGCCGAGTGGATCGCCACGGGGAACATCGGCTGCCTGACTCAGATCAGGCACCATTTGACCGCGGAGGAAGTCGCACCGAGAGTTCTGCACACGCTGCAGATTCTCGAGGTGGCTTCGCCCTCCTCAACGACAGCACGGAGACCGACATGACTCTCTCGCTCGGCAGTCCGCTTACCCTCGGACTCATGGGCTTCGGCAGGATCGGACGCGATCTCTTCCGAGCTCTCTATCGGCGCAGCGACTTCACGGTGCGGGCGATCTCCGACATCGCCGACGCCGAGGCCCTCGAGTACCTGCTGCGCTTCGACTCGCGCCTCGGTCGCTTTCCGGACGAGGTCTCACTTCGTTCTGGAAACCTCTACGTGCGCGGTCAGCAGATCCCGTTCGTCGGGGAGCCCGGGACGCCGAATTGGGGCGACCTCGGCGTCGACGTCGTCATCGAAGCGACGTCGCGGCAGCTGTCCAGGGCCCAGATCGAGGAGCACCTGGAGCGGGGTGCGCGGAAGGTGATCCTCTGCGTGCCTCCGGACGAGCCGCCGGACATCACCGCGGTCATCGGCGTCAACGATCACCTCCTGCTGCCGGAGCACGACATCATTTCGAACGGCTCTTGCACCGCGCACTGCGCGGCGCCGATCCTGAAGATCCTCGATGCCGCCTTCGGCGTCGAGCGGGCCTTTCTGAACTCGGTGCACGCCTACACCAACAAGCAGCGTCTTGCGGACGTGCCGGCGGAGGATCCTCGGTCGGGCCGAGCCGCCGCCGAGAACATCATCCCGCAGGACACGAACTCCGCAGACGTCATCGTCGACATCCTGCCGCAGCTCGAAGGGCGCCTCATCGGCTCCGCGATGAACGTACCGATTCACAACGGCTCGGTCGTCGATCTGACCTGCTGGCATCGGCAGGACGTGACCGAGGAGGCGATCAACGAGGTCGTGCGCACCGCGGCCGCAGCCGACTATCAGACGCTGATCGACTACGAGGACGACCCCATCGTCTCTTCCGACATCGAGGGCAGCCCCTACTCGAGCACCTTCGACTCACTGGCCACGATGACGCTCGGCGATCGGATGTCCAAGACGCTGAGCTGGTTCGACAACGGCTGGGGGTACGTGCAGCGCGTCGCCGACCTGCTGGCTCGGGTGCAGTCGGTCAATGCGGGCGAGGAGGTGGCCTCATGACGCGCATCGGCATCAACGGCTTCGGTCGCATCGGCCGCAGCGTCTTCCGGATCCTGAGCGAGCGCGACGATCTCGAGGTCGTCGCCATCAACGATCTCTATGACAACGAGCAGCTGGCCTATCTGCTGCGCTTCGACACGGTGCAGGGACCTTTCGAGACGCCCGTGGTCGTCGCCGAAGACCACCTGGTCGTCGGCGGCGATCGCATCGAGATGACGGCGGAACGTGACCCCGCGCAGATCCCCTGGGGCGACTTCGGTGTCGACCTCGTCGTCGAGTCGACTGGCGTCTTCCGGCATCGCGAGAAGATCGCCAAGCACCTGGAGGCGGGCGCGCGTCGCGTGGTGCTCACCGTTCCTGCGAAAGACGAGATCGACGCCACGATCGTGCTCGGCGTCAACGCCGAGGAGCTCGATGCGTCCGACAAGATCGTCTCCAACGCCTCCTGCACGACCAACTGTCTGGCGCCCGTCGCCAAGGTTCTCGACGACGCCTTCGGCTTCGAAGAGGGCGTCATCACCACCGTGCACGCCTACACCAACGGCCAGCGCCTCGCCGACATCCCGCACAAGGATCCGCGGCGTTCGCGGGCGGCGGCGATCAACGTCATTCCGACGACGACGGGTGCGGCCAAGGCGGTTGGCATGGTGTTGCCCAACCTCGATGGCAAACTCGACGGCATGGCCGTGCGCGTTCCGGTGCCCGACGGCTCGATCGTCGATCTGGCGGTGCGACTCGGCGAGGACGTGAGCATCGGCGACATCAACGAGGCCGTGCGGGAGGCGGCGTCGACGACGATGCAGAGCGTGCTCCAGTACAGCGAGGATCCGCTGGTCTCGAGCGACGTGATCGGCAACCCGCACTCGTCGATTTTCGACTCTCTGTCGACGTCCGTGCAGGGCGGACGCTTTGCCCGCGTGCTCTCCTGGTACGACAACGAGTGGGGCTACTCCAACCGCGTCGTCGATCTCCTCGCCCTCTGCGCGCAGCTCGACTGAATCGCCGAAAGAGAGAAGGAGCGCAGGCCGTGACGACGCGTATCGATGAGGTCTTCGGCGAGTGCCGGATCGTGACCCTGCTGCAGGTGGAGAGTACGGACGAGGCGGTCAGTGCAGCGAAGGTCCTCGTCGAGGCCGGTCTGCCGGTCCTCGAGGTCGTCCTGCGCACGCGCGGCGCCCAGGCGGCGATCGCGGCGATCGCCCGGGAGGTCGAGGGGGCGATTGTCGGTGCCGGAACGATCACCGAGTCGACCCAGATTCGCGCCTCGATGAAGTCCGGGGCGCGCTTCGCCGTGAGTCCCGGCCTCGTGCCGTCGCTGGTCAAGGTCTCCCAACAGGCGGGACTGCCGTTCCTGCCCGGCGTTATGACTCCGTCGGAGGCGATGGCGGCCAGAGACCTCGGCTTTCGCAGGGTCAAGCTCTTCCCGGCCGAGGCTGCGGGCGGCGTTGCACTGCTCGGGGCACTGGCTGGGCCGCTGCCCGAGCTCGCCTTCTGCCCGACCGGAGGCATCGACGAAACGCGTTTTGCCGACTACGCAGGGCTTCCCAACGTCTTTGCCATCGGCACGAGCTGGATTGCCCCTCCGGAGCTCATCGCGGAGGGTCACTGGGCCGAGATCGTGCGTCGGGCGAGCGTTGCGCGGCGCGCCTTCGAGGCTTGAACGAAACCCCGGTAAACCCTTGCTGAGGGACGTGTAGACTCCGCCGCATGAAACGCCGCGCCAAGATTCTCGCGACGATCGGCCCTGCGAGCTCGAGCGAGACGATGCTCAAGCGACTGCTCAAGGCCGGCGCTGACAACGTTCGCCTCAATCAGTCCCACGGCACTCCGGAAGAGCACCGCGAAATGGTCCGTCGCGTTCGCCGTGTGAGCATGGGCCTCGACCGGTTCGTCGGCATCGTCGTCGACCTCATGGGGCCCCGCTACCGCCTCGACGTCATGGAGGAGCCACGCCGACTGCGGCGCGGCGAGCAGATCGTCTTCGGTGTCGGCGACGACGTCGACGTGCCGATCGGCGACGAAGACGTGCTCGACCACCTCAAGCGCGGCGAGCGCGTCCTCGTCGACAACGGGCTCATCGAGCTGAAGGTGCTGCGCAAGCGCGGGACGAAGCTCTGGGCCGAAGTCGTCCAGGGGGGGACCGTCTCCAGTCGCAAAGGCATCAACCTGCCGGACTCCCGCCTGCCCTTCGAGATCTCCGACAAGGATCGGCGCGACATCGCCATGGCGGTGGAGGAGAAAGCCGACTACGTCGCCGCGTCCTACGTCGGCAGCGCCGCCGACGTCGACGCCATTCGCAGAGAAATCCAGGCCTGCAAGGGCGATCAGCCGATCATCTCGAAGCTCGAGCGGCGGCAGGCGGTCGAGAACCTCGACGAGATCGTGCAGGCCTCCGACGCCGTCATGGTGGCGCGCGGAGACCTCGGCGTGGAGGTGCCGCTGCACGAAGTGCCCGTGATCCAGAAGAGGATCATCGAGGCGGGCTGGCGCCACGCGCGCCCCGTGATCGTCGCGACCCAGATGCTCGAGTCGATGATGGAGCATCCGCGGCCGACTCGCGCCGAGTCCTCCGATGTCGCCAACGCCGTCTTCGACGGTGCCGACGCATTGATGCTCTCGGGAGAGAGCGCCGCCGGCAGCTTTCCCGTCGAGGCGGTCGCCACCATGGATCGCATCATCTGCGAAGCGGAGAGTTACCTGCGGACCTGCGCAGAAGAGGACTCCGAAGGCAACTCACTCGGTCGGCGCCAGTTTTTCGACATCGAGCCGCCGGGCAACGTCGAAGGAACGCAGGAGATGCCCGAGACGATCTCATCCGCCGCGGTCCAGTCGGCCCGACAGCTCGGCGCGCGCTGCATCGTTGCGCTGACCGCCGGCGGCTTCACCGCACGCATGCTCGCCTGCCGACGGCCGTCGTCACCGGTCATCGCGCTGACGCAGAAGGCGCGCACGGCCCGCCGACTGCAGCTCGTCTGGGGCATCCAGGCGGTTGCGATGAAGGGCGACGTCGCCCACCACGACGAGGTCGTCGGGCTGGTCGACCGCCATCTCCTGGCGGCCAAGGTCGTGAAGCCGGGAGACCGCATCGCCATCCTGATGGGCGATCCGATTCAGGAACGCCCGCCCACGAATCTGCTGCGCCTGCATCACGTGCGCCGACGCCCCCGCAAAGCCAAGTCCTGAAGCGGTCCCCCCGCAGGAGAGTGAGATGACAGACGAGCTATTGGTTTCGATGGGTGAGGACTACAAGTTTCTCCGAGAGCCCGTACGAAAGATCTGCGAGAAGTTCCCCGGCGACTACTGGCGCGATCTCGACGAGAAGTCCGAGTACCCGACGGAGTTCGTTCAGGCGCTGACCGAGCATGAGTATCTCGGGGCTCTGATTCCCGAGGAGTATGGCGGCTCGGGCCTGCCGCTGCGAGCTGGCGTCGTCATCCTCGAGACGATTCACGAATGCGGCTGCAACGCCGCTGCATGCCACGCGCAGATGTACACGATGGGCACGCTGCTGCGCCACGGCAGTGAAGAGCAGAAGCAGCGGTACCTTCCCAAGATCGCTTCCGGCGAGCTGCGACTCCAGGCGTTCGGCGTCAGCGAGCCGGTCACCGGTTCCGACACGACTCAGCTGCGCACCGTTGCGGTGCGAGACGGCGACAGCTACGTCGTCAACGGTCAGAAGATCTGGACGAGCCGCGCGCTCTACTCCGATCTCATGATCCTGCTCGCCCGGACGACCCCGGCCGATGAAGTGAAGAAGCGGTCGCACGGCCTCTCCGTCTTCATCGTCGATCTCAAGGAGGCCGTTGGCAACGGTGTCGAGATTCGTCCGATCTCGACGATGATCAACCACAACACCACCGAAGTGTTCTTTACCGACCTGCGCATTCCCGCCGAGTCCTTGATCGGCGAAGAGGGGCTCGGCTTTCGCTACATCCTGGACGGCATGAACGCAGAGCGGATTCTGCTCTCGGGAGAAGCCTTGGGGGATGCGCGCTGGTTTCTGCGCAAGGCCGTCGAATACGCCAACGAGCGCGAGGTCTTCGGCCGTCCGATCGGCCAGAACCAGGGGATCGCCTTCCCGCTGGCTCGCGCCCACGCCGAAACCGAAGCCGCGGACCTGATGGCGCGCAAGGCGGCTGCGATGTTCGATCAGCAGCTCGACTGCGGCGCCGAAGCCAACACGGCCAAGCTGCTCTCGTCCGAGGCGTCGTGGAAGGCCGCGGAGGCTTGTTTCCAGACGCTCGGCGGCTTCGCCTTCGCCAGCGAGTACGACGTCGAGAGAAAGTGGCGCGAGACGCGTCTCTTTCAGACGGCTCCGATCTCCTCGAACATGGTGCTGAACTACATCGCTCAGCACGTGTTGAAGCTGCCCCGCTCGTACTAGGTTTTCTCGTGCTGGTAGCACGAGAAAACCTCGTCGCTTCGAGGGGCGCTTCGCGCCTCGCTCCATGCTTGCTTCGCAAGCGTCGCTGCGCCTCGGCCTTCGGCCTCGCGGTCGCCTTCCTTCGGAGGCTCCGTGCTGCCAGCGGTGCCGACTTCTCGATGCGGTCGATGCTCGCGATGTTCGGTTTCTCGTGCTGGTGGCACGAGGAAAACCTCGTCGCTTCGAGGGGCGCTTCGCGCCTCGCTCCATGCTTGCTTCGCAAGCACGGCGAAGGAAGCTCGACAAGCGTTGAGGGTCAGCCTGATCGGATCTGAAATCGCCTCGGGTGTGCGGTCCGGCCCGCTTCCTTCGCCACCCTTCCGGGTCCCTGTCGCTGCGCCTCGGCCTTCGGCCTCGCGGTCGCCCTCCTTCGGAGGCTCCCTGCTGCGGAGGGTCTGCAGGTGCCTCTCTCGGCAGAGCCCATCTCGTCGGCAGGGGCGAACTCGCGAGCCCAAGCGGCTCGGCTCGTTCTCTTGAGGGATCTTGAGGCAGCTGCTCAGACTGTTGCTGCGGACGCGTGGTTTTCGCGGTCCGTTTGACGACCTCTGCGCCCCTGCCGCCTCGCCTTCGTAGGTTTCAGCGATAACATCGAATCGCTCGATGCGGCATCTTTTTGTCGTGCATTCCTTCGATTCCCATGGTTTTGCGTCGCCGACTCCTGATCGTCTCCGTCCTCCTCGCGTCGTTTCCCGCCTTTCTCGGCGCGTCGGCGGTGGAGTTCTCGTGGCTGGACGATCTCTCGGGGCGCTACGACATCGTCGAGCTCCTGGGGCAGGGAGAGGATCGTTGGACGACGGATCGCCGCGACTTCGGAGCGCGGCCTCCTGCCGTGCATTGGGCGCGCTGCCAACTCGAAGCCGGGGGCTACGTTCTCGATTTTCTCGGCGGTTGGCGGTCGGCAGCGGTCTGGATCGTCGGTGATGACGGTCTTGCGAGGCCCGCGGGCAGCATCGATGAGTCGATGACCGCGCACGAGCGGCCTCTGGGCGCGGCTCTCGCTCTTCCCATCGAGCTGAGTCGCAGCGCAACGGTCGTGCTGCGTCTCGAGACCGGTTGGCTCGGTCCGTCCTCTCCCGAATGGCTGACGGTCGACGTCGTCCCGGAAGCGCAGGAGCGTGAGAGAGCGCGCTTTCGCTACGCTCTCAACGGCGTCTACACCGGCATCGTCATCGCGGTGGTCGCTTACACCTTCTTTCTCTTTCTCGCGACCGGGACCCGCGTCTATCTGCTGTACGTGCTCTACGCGGGGAGCTTCGGCCTCACTTGGATCAGTCAGTCGGGCTTCGGCTTCGAGTTCTTCTGGCCGAGCTTCCCCAACCTCCAGGAGCCGAGTCAGTTCGTGCCACCGGCGATGGCGGCCTTCTTCGGTGCCTGGTTTGCCCGCGAGTTTCTCGATGCGCGGCGTCTGGCACCCCTCTGGAACCGAGCCCTGGCCGTGGCTCAGGGAGCCGTCGCCGTCGCCGTCGCGATGCACTTCATGGGCCTTCGCAGTCCCTCCGAGGCCCTGCTGGGTGCCCTGGCGCTGATCATCGTCGTCCTCGCCGTACCGCCGATGGTCGCTGGTCTGCGCGCGAAGTCTGCGCCGGCGCGGATCTTCGTGTTCGCCAACGGGCCGTTGCTCTTCTTCGTCGTGCTCTACGTGCTCGGCTACTTCGGTTGGATCGCTCCTTCCTTTCTCGTCATCCACGGCGCACAGATCTCCTCGGCCGTCGAGAAGGTGCTGCTCGCCTTCGGCGTCGCGCAGCGGATCAACTTCCTCAAGGAAGAGAAGCGTCGAGCGGATCGGCAGCGGCGTCAGTCGCTCGAGCACGAGGTCGCCGAGCGCACGCAGGCGCTCGAAGAGGCGCGCGCCGAGCTGCAGCAGTCGAACACGGCGCTCGTCGAAGCGAATCATCGGCTCGAAGAGCTGTCGACCGTCGACTCGCTCACGGGGGTGGCCAATCGACGACAGTTCGATGCGGCTCTCCAGCTCGAGTGGGCGCGCTGCAAGCGTCACGACGCTCCCCTCACCGTGCTGCTCGTCGACATCGACCACTTCAAACAGTTCAACGACTCACAGGGGCATCTCGAAGGCGACGAATGCCTGGCGCGCGTCGCACGAGCGCTCAACGAGCAGTGCCGCAGAGCTGGCGATCTGGTGGCGCGGTACGGCGGCGAAGAGTTCGCGGTGATACTGCCGGTAACGCCCAAGCAGGAAGCGCACGAACTGGCTCTGCGCGTGCGGCGTGCCGTGGAGGACCTGGAGGTCTCTCACGAGTCGTCGGGAGTGTCCGACTTCGTCACGATCAGCGTCGGCGCGGCAACTCTCATCCCTTCCGAGGAGCGCGTGCCGCTCGATCTCGTGGGGACTGCGGACCGCGCGCTCTACGAGGCCAAGCGGGCGGGGCGCAACCGCGTCGTCGCGGCCTGACCTGCGCCCGCGGGGCGGCGGTCGGCAGCGAGCTGAGGCCGGGCCCGGCTCACGAAGTCGAGCGCGACCGATCGCGGCGACGTCTCCCTTGACCGGCTGAGAACCAGATCAAGGGAGACTCGTGGATCACGGGAGGCTGAGGGCCACGATGCCTGCTTCGGGCGAACTCACCGCGATGGCGATGTACTGCTTGCCATCCTGCACGTAAGTCATCGGCGTGCCGCTCGGCGAGCCCGGCAGCTCCAGCTCGGCGACGACCTTGCCGGTCGCTTTGTCGAAGGCCCGCAGCACCGGCTTGCCCGCGTCGTCGGAGCCGGCACGGCTCGTCCGTGCGCCCTGCCCGACGATCAGCAGCGTCTTGGTGACGACCGGTCCGGTCGAGCTCGACGAGCCCACCGGTCCCGGATCGGGCGC
>JBCCLJ010000135.1:0-19837 GCA_039026915.1 Acidobacteriota bacterium | reverse complement strand
TCTTCCTCAGCGACGGCGTGGCTCACCAGCGTGAGAGCGAGAACCGAGAAGGCCGCCGGTATCGAGTGTCTTGCGTAGATTCTGCGCATCGGAGTCTCCGTGAGACGTAGAGATGGAGTCGAGTGTTTCGCCAGGCACCGCACGTGCAGAAGAGGCCGGCAAGAAGGCAGAAGTCGGCGTCTCAGGGGCGGGGTGCTCAGTGAGTCCCAGGTGCTGCGAGTTCCTATTGAGGCTCACCGATGGAGCGTCGTCTCTCGTCGAGATCACGCAGCTTGACCGCCCAGAGCCCCGAGTTCCAGTCCGAGAAGAAGATGTGGTCTTTGAAAGGTTGCGGACCCCACGTGAAGGGCGCGTTCGGGATGAAGCCCTCGCTGTCGTAGGGCATGTAGAGGCCGATCTCGCGCCCCTGAGCGTAGAGGTCGCCCATCAGCTCGCCCGAGATGTCGACGATGCGCAGGCCGCCGTTGTAGTAGGCAACGTAGAGCACTTCGTCCTCGATCCACAGGTTGTGGGTGCCCGCTTCCGGCACGCCGTATCGAGCGATCTCGACGGGGTTTTCCCAGTCGTCCCACTCGATCACGTGGATCCACCCGGCCGCTCGGGGAGTGGCCTCCTTGGAGTTGCGTCCCCGCAGTCCGTACGGGAAGGCCTCGTCGCCCGCGAAGACGTAGAACTTACCGGTCGAAGGACTCTTGTAGGGAAACGCTGCGTGGTTCCAGCCGCTGGGGTACTTGTAGGAGCCGAGGGCGACGGGGTTGTTCGGGGCGCCACCCTTGCCGCCGCCGCCGACGTCGATCGCCCAGACGCCGTCGTGCCAGTTCGAGGTGAACGCGACGCCGTCGACCACCCACACGTCGTGGATCGCGTGGCCCGGAGTGTCCAGCTCGAAGCGACCGACGCGGTAGGGCTTCGTCGGATCCTCGATGTTGATGATGTCGAAGCGACGCCCGTTGTTGACGGCGTAGATGTGCTCCTCGTGCACGAAGACGTTGTGTACCCCGCCCTTCAGCTGATCGTCGAAGCGCGCCAGGATGCGCACGCCGACCTGCGGCTCGGAGACGTCGAGGATGACGAGCCCGTTCTTGCGGTTCGAAGCGCCTTCGCGCGAAATGACGGCGATCTTTCCGTCTTCGGACAGCTTCACGTCATTCACCGTGCGCGCGTCGACGCGTACGGTGTCGATCAGTGTGATGTTCTCCGGGCTCGTCACGTCCCAGATGTAGGCGTGACCCTCGGCTCCCCAGGTCCCCGTGATGGCGTACGAGTTGCCGTCGGCCGCCTCCCACACCCAGAGATCGGACGTGTGGCGATCGCGCACCTTGCCCTGGCCGACGAACTCGACCTCCTTGCGCACGTCGCGTGGCGTCACCTTGATCCGGCGCGAGGCGGTGTGGTCGCCCGCCACGGCGCTCACGGTGTAGATCCCCGAACGCTCTGCGACGAAGCGACCGTCGCGAGCGACCTCGGCCGAAGCGCCGGCGGCGATGATGCCGGACGCGGTGGAGCCGGCCGTGGTCCATTGAACCGGGATCTCGTCGACCACCTGTCCGCTGGCGTCACGAGCGACGGCGCTGAAACGAACGACATCGCCTGTACGTGCTTCCTCCACCGGGGCCTCGAGCGTCAGCGTCGACACCGGATTGGCCACGACCTCGAGCTCGACAACGCTCTTCGCGTCTTCCGCCTCGGCGGTGAGAGAAAACGTCCCCGGCTGCTTGAGCAAGAGGTGTCCGAAGTCGTCGGGCTCGGCGATGTCCGGCGCGCTCGAAGTGAAGGCGACGACGACGTCCTCGCGAATCACCTCGGTCGTGTCGACGACCTTGGTGGTCAGCGGCAGGGTCGTGCCGCTGTAGAGCTTGGAAGGCAGCCTCTCGATCGTGACCAGCTCGACGGGGGGGTTGGGGATGGTGACCGTGACTTCGGCACGCAGTGCCGGCTCGGCGCGGCGCGGGCTGTCTTCGGGGTCCTTCGGCACGAGCGCGATGAGCTTGAACTCGCCGGGGCCGTGAGCCTCGACTCGGCCGGCGGCGTTCACGCCGACGTTGCGGCGACTCCGGGAGAAGAAGACGACCGTGTGGCCTTCGACTTCGGCGCCGTCGGACAGGATGCGAGCGTCGATCTGCGCCGTCTCGCCGACTTCCAATGTGATCTCGGTCGGACTGAGCTCCAGCTGTGCGTCGGCGGGCAGCGGTTTCGGTCCTTCTTCCTCTTCCTGAGCTGCAGCGGGTAGGCCGCAAAGCAGCGCAAGTGCGCCGAGCGCCGGAGAGAGTCGGAGCTTCGTGAAACGGAGTCTTGGGGCACGCGCGTGTTGCATCGTTTTCACTCGTCGAATCCTCGTTGATAGTTGAGATCAGCATATCAACGCGAGTGTCGGTCTCGACGTGGTTCGAGACTGTCAAAATCGCTCCTGAGCACATCGATATTCATCGATCTTTGGTGACCCAAGGTAAGGAGGACGAAGTGGCGAGACTCGAAGGCAAGATCGCACTGGTAACGGGGGCTGGGCGCGGCCTCGGAGCCCAGATCGCGCGGCGATTTCACGAAGAAGGCGCAACGGTTCTGATCAACGACCTGCACCCGGACACGGCGACGGCGACCGCGGCGGAGTTGGGCGGAAGGGGCTACGCAGCCGACGTCGCCGACTCCCATTCGGTCGCCGAGATGTTCTCGCAGGTAGCCGAGGACTACGGCCGCCTCGATGTGCTCGTCAACAATGCCGGAATCGCCGGCCACGAGGACGAGCCGCCCGAGATCCTGGCCGAGCAACAGCAGAAGTCGCTGCAGCAGGCTGAAGAGATCGCCGCGGGCGGTCCGATCACGACGCACTCCGATCGCACGGTCAACATGTCGGACGATCAGTGGAGCCGCATGATGGCTGTGCATCTCGACGGTACCTTCTTCTGCTGCCGCGAAGGCCTCAAGATCATGAATCCGCAGGGCTCTGGCGCGATCATCAACATGGGCTCGATCATGGGAACCGCGGGTGGCGCAGGGGCCGCGCACTACTGTGCGGCCAAGGCCGGCATCCTAGGCTTCACGCGCAGCCTCGCGCGCGAAGTCGTGACCCGCAACATCCGCGTCAACGCCGTCGCCCCGGGATGGATTGCAACCGACATGACCGACCCTCTCGACGTGATGAAGCCGATGCTCATCGGTCAGACGCCGATGCAGCGCTTCGGCGAGCCGGACGACATCGCCTGGGCGGCCGTCTACCTCGCCAGCGAAGAAGCCAAGTTCATGACCGGTCAGGTCCTTTCACCGAACGGCGGTTGGCACATGAGTCAGTGATTTTGGGTGTGCTGGTGGCACACCCAAAATCACTTCGTTTCGATGCTCCGGTGGGGCGGATGGGACGGGTGGGTGACGGGAGCGCTCTCCGATCCGCCCCACCTGCGCGCGGCATGCTCGCTTCGCTCGCGCCGCTTGCCTTGGCCAAAGGCCGGGGCGGGGTGATGGCCTGGGGGGCGTTCTGCTGGCTTGCTTCGCTCGCGCCGCTCGCCTTGGCCAACGGCTGGGCGCGGTGATCACCTTAGACTCGCGCGGCACAGGCCGTTTGCTCGCGCATTTGCCCGATCCAGGACTCAGGCCGAAGCGAGGCCCCCGGGTTGTTTCGTCGGCCCGACTTCGCTCACGCGGCTGCCGCTCCCGCCGGGCGTCATTGCGAGGAGAGCGGGGACGGCTTCGGCGCAGCCGAAGCGTCCACGCCGACGCGGCAGTCTCTTCCAAGTCCGCTCCCCGGCGAACCGCTAACTCGTGCAGGGACGGCGGTCTACCGCAGCCCGGTCAGGCTCCTGGCGATGACCATGCGCTGGATCTCGCTCGTGCCTTCGTAGATCTCGGTGATCTTGGCGTCGCGGAAGTAGCGCTCGAGCGGTAGCTCGCGGCTGTAGCCCATGCCGCCGTGGATCTGGATCGCTTCGGTGGTGACCCACATCGCCGTCTCACTCGCGTAGAGCTTGGCCATCGCCGACTCCATCGCGTAGTTGACGCTCTTGTCCTTCTTCGACCGGTCCTTGGCCAGCGCCGCCTTGTAGGTGAGCATGCGCGACGCCTCGACGCGGCACTGCATGTCCGCCAGCTTCTGCTGGATCATCTGGAACTGGCCGATCTTCTGGCCGAACGCCTCGCGCTCCTTGGCGTACTCGATGCTCGCGTCGAGCGCCGCCTGGGCGATGCCGACCGCCTGGGCGGCAATGCCGATGCGGCCACCGTCGAGGGTCTTCATGGCGATGCGGAAGCCGTCACCCTCTTCACCGAGGCGGCAGCTGACGGGGCAGCGGTAGTCGTCGAAGATGATCTCGCTCGTGGCGCTCGCGCGGATGCCGAGCTTCGGCTCCGTCTTGCCGCGGGTGAAGCCCTCCTTGCTCGAATCGATGAGGAAGGCGGTGACGCCGCGGTGCTTCTGCTCGGGATCGGTCATCGTGTAGAGGATGATGTAGTCCGCGAACGGAGCGCTCGTGACCCAGGACTTGCGGCCGTTGATCACGTACTCGTCGCCGTCGCGCACCGCACGGCTCTTCATCGTGCCCGCGTCGCTGCCGCTCATCGGTTCGGTCAGGCTGAACGAGCCGATCTTGTCGCCGCGCGCGACGGGCGTCAGGAACTCGGCCTTCTGCTCCTCGTTGCCGGCGTCGAGCAGGCCGAGAGCGAAGAGTGAGTTGCTCACCGACATGATCGTGCCGTGGCTTGCGTCGGCCTTGGAGAGCTCCTCGAGGACCACGGTGTAAGCCAGAGTGTCGAGACCGGCGCCGCCGTACTCCTCGGGGACCTCGATTCCCATGAAGCCCATTTCGCCCATGGCGCGCACGGTATCGATCGGGAATTCGCCCGATTCGTCGAACTCGGCGGCGATCGGCGCGATCTGCGACTGCGCGAAGTCGCGCGCCGCCTGCTGCAGGAGTTTGTGCTGACCGGTGATTTCGAAGCCGGTGATCTCAGAGCTCATGGGGGTCTTCTCCTCGGATGCGATGGGCGCGCGAGCATACTGTACGTTGCGGCCGTTGAAGGAAGCTGCCGCGGAGACCGATGCCTCGGAGAGGCGCGAGAGAACCCCGAGAGGGGCGCGGCGACGCTTGTCGGACGCGGCCCTCGGCAGCTTGCTGATCGTTGTTTCGGCGGCAGGCTTCTCGAGCATGCACGCCGTGATTCGTCACGTTTCGGCGGATCTGCACTCGTTCGAGATCGCCTTCTTCAGAAACCTCTTCGGGCTCGTGGCGCTGACGCCGTTCTTTCTGCGCAACGGCTTCGGCATTCTGCGCACGGAGCGCTTCCCGCTCCACTTCGTCCGAGCGTCGCTGCAAGCCGTCGCCATGCTGGCCTTCTTCACCGCACTGCGTACGACGCCGCTCGCCCTCGCATCGTCGCTGAGCTTCACGGCGCCGCTCTTCGCGGCGGTCGGTGCCATCGTGCTGCTGCGAGAGCGAGTCCGCCTGCGCCGCGTCGCGGCACTGGTGCTCGGCTTCGTCGGCGCACTGATCATCTTGCGGCCGGGCGCCGTGCCGATCGATCGCGGCAGCGCTCTCGTGCTCGGCTCGTCCTTCGCCTGGGCGCTGACGATGCTCTTGATCAAACATCTTTCGGAGACCGAGTCCTCGCTGACCCTGACGGCCTACATGGGGCTTCTGATGACGCCGCTGACCGCCATCCCGGCGTCGACGGTCTGGGTCTGGCCCGATGTCCGGCTCCTCGGCTGGCTGGTTCTGCTCGGCACCGTCGGCGGCCTTTCGCAGCTCTCGATGGCCGAGGCGTTTCGCAGGGCAGAGGCAACTGCGGTCCTGCCGTTCGACTACTCGCGCCTCGTCTGGGCGAGCGTCCTGGGCTACGTGATCTACGACGAGGTTCCAGAGATCTGGACCTGGCTCGGCGGCACGCTGATCTTTGCCAGCACCGTCTACATCGCGTACCGCGAAGCTTCCTCTCGGGGTGAGCTCGGGGAGCCCGAGGAGAGGGCTGCCGAAGCGCAGTGACCCCACAGCCGAGCGACAGCCCGTAAGGGCAAAGCTCGACTGCAGGGGACGCGCCACGAACGCTATTCGTCGAAGCCGGGCAGCGACTGATAGCGACCGACGTGGTGGTCGGCGTCGCCGAACAGGCCGTTGAGGACGCGCAGTCTCTTGAAGTAGAGACCGACGTCCTGTTCGTCCGTGATGCCGATGCCGCCGTGCAGCTGGATGGCATTCTCCTGAACGAACCAACCGCCGTCGCTCAACTGCACCTTGGCTGCGGAGATTTCGCGCTGACGGGTCTCGGTGTCCTCGTCCGCGTTCAGTGCGGCGAGCAGCATCGTGCCCTTGCACAGCTGCACCTCGGCGAACATGTCGGCCGCCTTGTGCTGAAGCGCCTGAAAGCTGCCGATTTTGACGCCGAACTGCTCGCGCTGCTTCAAGTACTCGACCGTGAGGTCGAGCATTTTCTGCAGCATGCCCTGGCCCTCGGCGCAGGCCGCGGCGGCGCCACGGTCGAGAGCCAGTTCGATGGCACCTTGGGCCCCGCCTTCGGGACCGAGCAGCGCCTCCGCGCCGACGGTGACGTTCTCGAACTTGAGGAAGGCCGTGCGGTGTCCGTCCATGCCGGCGACCGACGTCGCCGTCAGTCCGGCGGCATCGCCTGGAACGAGGAAGAGGCTGAGCCCCTCGCCGTCGAGCTGGTTGCCGCTGGTGCGCGCGACGACGACGTGAGCGTCTGCTGCGTGCCCGTTGAGCACCCAGACCTTCTCGCCGTTGAGCACATACTCGTCACCGGTCTTCGAGGCGCTGGTCAGACAGTCGGCCGTCGAGTAGCGCGACTGACGCTCCGCATAGGCGAAGGAGAGCGAGAGATCGCCCTCGATCATCGGCGTCAGGTATTGGGTCTTCTGTGCGTCGGTGCCGTGATCGTTGATCAGGCCGCCGGCCAGGACCACCGAGGGAATGAAGGGTTCGGGCGCGAGGCCCTTGCCGAGCTCCTCGAGGATCAAAGCCATGTCGAGGAAGGAGCCGCCAATGCCGCCGACCTCCTCGGGGAAGGCGATGCCGAGCCAACCGTAGTCACCCATCTGCTTCCAGATGTCCTTGGACCAGATCTGGTCGGTCGCGCGCCCTTCGCGGAAGCGCTCCACCGGCGACTCGTCTTTGATGAACGTCGCGACGGAGTCGCAGATCATCTGCTGTTCTTTGGAGAGATCGAAATTCATGGGGAGTGTCCCTGTCTTCGCCGCCGGATCAGGCGCCCGGCAGGCGAAGGATGTGCTTGGAGATGATGTTCTTCTGGATCTCGTTCGAGCCGCCGTAGATCGTCGACGCGCGCAGGTAGTTGAACTCGCTAGCAATCGAGCCCTGGTAGTCCTCGAGCACGCCGTCCGGCGCCTCGAGCCAACCCTGGGCCGAGTGGCCGAGCGCGTCCATGGCGAGCTCCGTGATCTCCTGGCCCAGCTCGGTGCCGACGATCTTCAGGATGGAGCTCTCCGGTCCCGGCGCGCGTCCCATCTGGGCCGCGGCGAGCGTGCGGAGGTTGGCCATCTCGAGAGCGCGGTGGCGGATCTGCAGGCGCGCGATGCGGCGTCGGAAGGCGTCGGAGTCCAGAAGGGTCTCTTCGCCGACCGGGCTGTCCTTGGCGATGCGCTTCACCAGCTGCAGCCAGCGGGCCGAGGAGGCCGCGCCGCCGATGCCGGTGCGCTCGTGGCCGAGGAGAGCCTTGGCGATGGTCCAGCCGCCGCCCTCGGGTCCGACGCGGTTCTCCTGCGGCACGCGGGCGTTCTCGAAGAACGTGTCGGAGAAGGCGGGCGTGCCACCGATCGTGTAGAAGGGGCGGACCTCGATGCCTTCGGTGCTCTTGATGTCGGCCAGCAGGAAGGTGATGCCCTCCTGGCGTTTGCCGTCACTCGAAGTGCGTGCCAGCACGAAGATCCAGTCGGCGTACTGGGCGGCGCTGGTCCAGGTCTTCTGGCCGTTCAGGATGTAGTCGTCGCCATCCTTGTCGGCGCGCAGCTGCAGACTGGCGAGGTCGGAGCCTGCGTTTGGCTCGGAGTAGCCCTGGCACCAGATCTCCTCACCGTTGAGGATCTTGGGGAGGAAGCGCTCCTTCTGCTCGTCGGTGCCGTACTGAATGATCAGCGGGCCGACCATTCCGAGGCCGAAGGGGGAGAGGCCTGGCGTATTCGCAGCGACGCACTCGTCGGTGAAGATGAAGCGCTGCGTGACGTCCCAGCCCGGGCCACCGTGCTCCTCGGGCCAGGCGGGGGCGGCCCAGCCCTTGTCCGCGAGGATCCTGTGCCATTCGACGGTCTCTTCGTGGGTGAAGTCTCCGCTGCCGTCCGCCTTGGTCTTGATGTGCGGCGGCATGGCGGTCTCGATGAAATCGCGGATCTCCTGCCGGAAAGCCTCGTCTTCAGCAGTGAAAGTCATGTCCATTTGGGGTGTTCTCCTTGGTCGGCAAGGGTCGATATTCGTGCGCGATCTTACCGCAGAAATCGGTATCTACCGGCCGTTCGGTCAGTACGGCCGAATGGATGGTGCCGGGTGCCGTTTCCTCGGCCGCCTGATGGATCGGCTTCGGTTCCTCGAAGGTCGACTGAACTGGCGACGTCCAAGTGTCGTATCTTGAGCCTATGCAAGGAGTTGACGTGCTCGCCATCGGCGCCCATCCCGATGACGTGGAGATCGGCTGCGGCGGCATCCTGGCGCTCTGTGCCCAGCGAGGGCTGAAGGTCGGTCTGCTGCATCTGACGCGCGGCGAGGCTGGCACCCGCGGCTCCGCCGAGCAGCGCGCCGCCGAGGCCGCAGCGGCAGCCGTAGCCCTCGGCGCCGAGCACCGGATCCTGGATTGTGGTGACGGCGGCCTGCGCACCGGCAGAGAGGAAGAGGACCAGGTGATTCAAGCACTGCGCGAGGCTCGGCCACGCTGCGTGCTTCTGCCGCCAGCCCACGACCGACACCCGGATCACGAGAGAGCGCAGCGCCTGGCTCGCTCCGCCTGCTTCTACGCCGGGCTGATGAAACGTCCGGACCCGGCGGGCCTCGAGCCGCATCGGCCGCAGCTGCAGCTCTCTTACCTGCTCCATCGTCAGCCGGAACCGACGCTCGTCGTCGACATCGGCTCCGTCGTCGACCGGAAGATCGCGGCCTTGCGCTGCTACGCCAGCCAGCTGACGCTGCCCGACGCGGAGCCGTCCGAAGAGAGAGAAACCTGGGTCTCTTCTGCGACGTTCGGTCACGCCGTGCTGGCTCGAAGTCGTCACTACGGTGCACAGATCGGAGTCGAGCACGGTGAGCCGCTGCTGAGCGAAGGTCCGCTTCCACTGCTGGCGATCGGCGAGATCTTGGGCGCGGCTCGTAACGAAAACGGTCCGGAGGGGTCCTTTTGACCGTACACCCACTGACGGTGGACCTGCCGACGGACCTTCGTTTCACCAGAGCGTACCTGCGCGAGGGAAGCTTGCATTGAAGATCGGAGTCAGCTGCTACCCGACCTACGGCGGTTCGGGGATCGTCGCGGCGGAGCTCTCCTGTGCGCTGGCGGCCCGTGGCCATGAGGTGCACGTCATCAGCTACGCGCGTCCGCACAGGCTCTCCTGGCCGGCGACGGCCGCGTCGACGTCCGCGGGCGGCTCCTTGCACTTCCACAAGGTGGACGTTCGGGGATACCCGCTCTTCGAGTACCCGCCGTACTCTCTGGCGCTGGCGACGAAGATGGTCGAGGTGGCCCGGCGTCACGAGTTGGAGCTGATGCACGTTCACTATGCGGTCCCCAACGCGGTCTCGGCCGTGCTGGCGCGTCAGATGCTCGCGCCGCAGCCGATCGCTGTCGTCACCACCCTGCATGGAACGGACGTAACGCTCGTCGGCAAGGACCCTTCGTACCTGGAGACCACTCGCTTCGGGGTGGTGCAGAGCGACGCCGTGACCGCAGTCTCGAGCTCTCTCCGGGCGACGACGCTCGAGCAGCTGAGCGTCGACTGTGACGTTGAGGTCGTCCCGAACTTCGTCGACGCGGCTCAGTTCGCCGGGCAGGCGAGTCCGGGAGCGCGGCGCTGGGCGACAGGCGACGAGCCCGTCTTCGTGCACGTTTCGAACTTTCGGCCAGTGAAGCGCGCTTTACAGGTCCTGCGCATCTTCGAGGCGGTCCGCGCTCGCAGACCCTGCAAGCTCCTTCTCGTCGGTGAAGGTCCCGACCACGCCAAGGTCGCCGAGCGTGCCGGTGAGCTTGGCCTCGGTGAGGACGTCGTACTGCTCGGAGAGCTGCCGGCCGTCGAAGAGGCACTCGTCGGCGCCACCGCCTTTTTGCTGCCGTCTTCGTCCGAGTCGTTCGGCCTCGCCGCGCTCGAAGCCATGGCCGCCGGCGTGCCCGTGGTCGGCAGTCGGGTCGGCGGCATGCCTGAGGTCGTGGTCGACGGAGACTGCGGTTTCCTGCTGCCGCCGGAAGATCTCGACGGCATGGTGCGAGCTGCGGCGCTTTACGCCGACGATGACGAGCTACAGCGTCGCCACGGCGCCTCGGGCAGGCGGCGTGCCGTCGAGCAGTTCAGCGTCGACCGTGCCGTCGCGGCCTATCTCTCGGTGTACCAGAGGGCGATCGCGGCCTCTTCTGCACCCGTTTGAAGGAAGTTCACCTGGCGGGAGATTTCCCGGAACCGGACCGCTTCTCGTTCGTTGTACGTGCAACTCAAGCGGCTCGGAGCTCGAGGCTCGGAGTCCTCATTCAAGGGAGAGTTCAACGAATGACTGGTTTCTCTGCAAAATCGACTCTGTCTGCGGCGCTCGCCGGCTGCGTGCTTCTGGCAGGAGCTTCTGCAACGCTCGCTCAGGACGAGGACGTGCGCGTCATCGTCAAGAAGTTCTCCGGTTGCGAGGGCGACGACTGCGAAGCTCTCGCGGAGAAGGCGATTCAGATCTTCGTCGACGAGTCGGGTGCGACGCAGGTGCTCGGTGGCGGCGAGAACGTGTGGATCAGCGAAGACGGTGACATCGATGGCAAGATCTTCCTGTCGGCCCTGGGCGGAAAGGGGGGCTTCCTCGGTGTCCAGCTCACTGAGCTCTCGGACGAGCTTCGGGATCACTTCCGCGTCGGCGCGGACGGCGGCGTCATGGTTTCGAAGGTCGTCGACGACTCCGCAGCGTTTCGTGCCGGACTCGAGGTTGGCGACATCGTCTCCGGGGTCAACGGCGAGGGCATCGGCTCCGCAGGTGCGCTGAGTCGCGCGATCTCTTCATACGAGGCGGGCGAGACGGTCGATCTGGAGGTTTGGCGCGACGGTCGCGTGCAGACGCTTTCCGCAACCCTGGGTGAGAGCGACTCCCGCAACTTCGTTCGCAAGGTGAACCGGCAGATTCGCATCGAGTGCGACGACGACGCCGGCGACTGCGACATCGACGGTCTTCACGAGCTCGGAGGGCTCGGAGACCACTTCAAGGTTCTCAAGATCGGCGGCGGCGACTTCGATTTCGACTGCGGCGACGACTGCGAGATTCAGGTCCAGTGCACCGATGAGAACGACTGCGAGTGCAGCGTCAACGGCGAGGTGACCGACTGCTCCGAACTCGGTCAGTGAGTCGTCCCGGTCCAGCGGTTGGCCGCTGAGATCGATCGTCTCGAAACTCCAAGGCCCGCCTCACCGGCGGGCCTTTTGCGTCGGAGGCTCGGCGCGCCTAGCCGCCGAAGCGCTCGCGAATGAAGTTCCTCAACAGCTCGAGGCCTTCCGTGGTCATCTCGAGGAACTCGACGCCCATGTCGAAGACGGGCTCCTCCTGGTCGTCGACTTGCGACGAGTGCACGATGCGGGCGTTGCTGCGAAAGGTTCCGCCGTCGACGTCGAACTGAAGCTTGCAGCGAGTATGTCGCGGAAGGTAGGAAGGCGAGCGAGCCAGCATTCCCGAGAGACTGAGCCGGCGGATCTCGAAGGAGTCCCGATCGGTGAGCTCGACTTCGGAATCGCGCACCTCGAAGCGACCGAAGAGCCGATTCCCGACCGAGTCTTCCTCGCTCAGGTTGAGTACGACGTTGTTGCGCAGGAAGTCGAGCAGTGGCACGGCCGCCTCGGTCAGCAGGCCGTCGAAGGCGACACCGGCCTCGTAGAGCGGCTCGATCTCGTTCGACTGGGTTCGGCGCGTCGAGCGCAGGGTGCACCAGCGCACGGTGCCCTTGAGGCGTATCTGCTCGCCGGACTGGCTGAGGCTGATGTCGTAGGAGCGGTGAACGACGAGCGGCGACGTGGTGCGCACGCACATACCGGCCGGCGAGATGTTCACGACCTCGGCGCCGAGATTGAACGCCAGTCGGCCATCCAGATTCTCGACGTCGAATCGCGGGTTGCGTCGCGGGTCCTGTGGCTTTCCCTCATCCGCCATCCTCCCATGATACAACCGGCAGGCCGCCGAGAGTTGCCGTCCGGCAGGGGTTTTTGCCGCAGGAGAGGGCGCTTCGATGCAGAGAGATTTCATGATCCGTCGCCTGCGGGAGGCGAAGAACCCCGGCAGCGGTTTCGATCTCCTAATCGTCGGCGGAGGCGCCTCGGGAGTCGGTGCGGCCGTCGACGCAGCGTCGCGCGGCCACAGTGTGGCGCTGGTCGACCGGTCCGACTTCGGCAAGGGCACCTCGAGTCGCAGCACCAAGCTCGTGCACGGCGGCGTGCGCTATCTGCAGCAGGGAAACGTGCCACTCGTCATGGAGGCGCTCAAGGAGCGCGGGCTGTTGCGCCAGAACGCCCCGCACCTCGTGCACGATCTGGCTTTCGTCGTGCCGAACTACGCCTGGTGGGAAGCACCCTTCTACGGCATCGGAATGAAGGTCTACGATGCTCTCGCAGGTCGCTACGGCTTCGGCCCGTCGAAGAACCTGTCGACCGAAGAAACGGTCGAGCGACTGCCGACTCTCGAGACCGAGGGACTGCGTGGCGGCGTCGTCTACCACGACGGCCAGTTCGACGACGCGCGTCTGCTCCTCGACCTCGTGCAGACGGCAGCGGAGCAGGGGGCGACCGTCGCCAACTACGTTTCGGTCGACGGTCTGCTCGTCGGTGAGGACGGCTTTCTCGAAGGCGTGAAAGCGACCGACCGCGAGACCGGGGAAGTGCTCGAGATCGCGGCGAAAGTCGTCGTCAACGCCACCGGGGCCTGGACCGACGAGCTGCGGCAGCTCGACAACCCCAGCGCAAAACCTCGGATCCAGCCGAGCCAGGGTGTGCACGTCGTGCTGCCCAAGTCGTTCCTGCCCGGCGACTCGGCGATCATGGTTCCTCACACGGACGACGGTCGGGTGCTGTTCGCCATCCCCTGGCTCGGCACCGTGGTCGTCGGCACGACGGATACGCCGATCGAGGAGGTGGGGGAGGAGCCCGTTCCATTCGCCGAGGAGGTCGACTTCATCCTCGAGCATGCGGCTCGCTATCTGACGAAGGACCCGTCGCGCTCGGACGTGCTCAGTGTCTTTGCCGGCATTCGTCCCTTGGTGGCCGGCGTCGGTGACGAGGACGACACCTCGAAGATCTCGCGTGAGCACACCATCCACGTCTCTTCGACCGGCCTGCTGACGATCGCCGGAGGCAAGTGGACGACGTATCGGAAGATGGCCGAGGACGTCGTCGACCACGCCGAGACGGTCGGCGGTCTCGAACCGAGAGACTGCGTCACGAAGCGCCTCAACATCCACGGCTATCACGAGCACGCCGCCCAGTTCGGAGAGCTCGCTGCCTACGGCTCGGACGCACCCGAAGTACGGGCGGCGCTGGCGGCGCGTCCGGGGTACGAGGACCGCGTCCATTCTGATCTCTCTCTGCGACGCGGTGAGATCGCGTGGGCCGCTACGCGGGAGATGGCCCGCACCGTCGACGATGTCCTGGCGCGCCGGACGAGGTCCCTCCTTCGCAACGCCCGCGCTTCGATCGAAGCCGCGCCCGCGGTCGCCGGCTTCCTTGCCGAGCATCTCGGTCGCGACGACGACTGGGTGGAGGAGCAGGTGAGCTCGTTCACCGCCATCGCCGAAGGGTACTGCGCCTGAAAGAACAATGGGGCTGAGAGGATGTTGGGCTTGAGAGGATGCAGGGCTTGAGCAAGGACCCCCGGCGCACGGCACGCGGCGTGGCGGGTCTCTGGGCGGGACTCTCGCTCGGCGGATCGCTGATCGCTGCCCCTGCAAAGTTCCAGGCGCCGTCGCTCACCCGCACCGTCGCTCTCGACGTCGGTAGAGCGCAGTTCTACTGGCTGACGGCGACCGAGGTTCTCCTGGGGCTTGCGCTGCTCCTCGCGCTGGCTCGGATCGCGGGCGGTCGCTGGCGCTGGCCGCTCGTCGCCTCGGGGCTCTTCGCGCTGCAGCAGGCGGTCATCATGCCGCCGCTCGATGCGCGGACACTGCAGATCATCGGTGGTGCCGAGCTCGCGTCGAGCCCCCTCCACGTCGTCTACATCGTCGCGGAAGTGCTGAAGTTCGGCGTGCTCGCAGCCCTCGGAACGGGCTTTCTCGCGGTCTCTTCCGGGGACTAGGACGAGTCCGCCCGAACGAGACCAGGACCTCCGTCAGAGCGCCGGCAGGGCGTCGATTCGCTCGAGGACCGGGGTCGGCAATTCGACCGGGCGGCCTCCGACCGGGTCGAAGAAGGTCAGAACGTAGCGCGCTGAGCAGCGCAGCTGGCCGCCTTCGGCGCAGCGCACCTGGTGTACGAAGCGCAGCGAGGTACGACCGCGGCCCAGCAGTGCCGTTCGGCACACCAGTGGGTCGCCCTGCTGCGAGGGCGCTTCGAGCTCGAGATCAAAGGTGCTCGCCGCCGCGCTCAGGCCGAGCTCGGCGAGCTGGGAGCGGTGGCAGGCAAGGCGGTTCTGCAGCCCCCAGAGCGCCCGCGTCATCAGGTCCCACAGTCCGCGCTGGGTGAGACGGTCGTAGGCGTCGACGTCTCGAGGCTCGACCGTTCCTCGATAGGTCTCGATCCAACCACTGCTCACCTCGCCAGCGACGCTTCGCAGCTCCTCGAACTCACCGCTCGTGGCCGGAACGTCGTCCGCCTCCGCGTTCCAGAAGCTCTGCCACCGGCAGGCGACGACTTCGTCGCGGTCGCGCTGCACCAGGCCGCGGAACTCGACCCGTTCGCCGGAAGGCCGGAACGCGCCGAAGAGGGAGACCGGATCGCCCGGGTGGAGCTCGGCGAGAAACCGGATCCTGAGAGCCCGCGCTTCGGCGTTGGCGCCGAGTTGGGCGGCTGCCGCATCGGCGATTGCCTGCGCGAAGTTCTGGATGTTGACGTGCCCGGCCTGGCCCCGGTGTCGAGGTCTGAACACGCGTCGCAGCAGCGGCGGAGCCCCCGCGCTCTCGCTGATCTCCTTCGGGGGTTCGAGCCACTCCTCTCGCGCTCGGGCCAGCAGCCGCCCCTGGCCGCCGATCGCTTCGTGGACGACCAAAGAACGGCCAGGTTCGGAACGGCTGTGGATCGTCAGGACTTCGAACGGCAGCGCTGACTCGAGAACCTCCAGCTCCAGAGGTTTCGAGGACGGAGTGCTGCGCGCACGGTGGGCGAGGTAGAGCGAAGCCTCGGCGAAATGCTCGCACCATCCCGCCCGGCTGAGCTCACCCTGCTCGTTGAGCGACTCGGCGGAGACCACCGCCCGGTGCGTCAGCCGTCGCCTTGCCTCGCTCCGACGCGAACGCGTCAGTAGCGCCAACTCGTGAGATCGGCCCCCGCCGGTGCCGCTGCTTTGATGCGCTCGAGAATCTTGGGCACGTACATCGTGTTGTAGCGCAGCCGCGAGATGTGGTTCGGATTCTCCTGGTCGCCGTTCCAGCAGTGCTCGGCGCGGTCGCCGTAGTCGACTTCGCCGTCGTAGTAAGGAGCGGTCGTGCTCTCGAGAAACTCCTCGGCCAGGTAGACGGCGTTGTTGAGATAGTAGTTGTCCATGTCGCCGCAGTAGATGTGCAGCTTGCCCTGGAGCTTCGGTCCGAGCGTCTCCCAGTCGCGCTGCAGGATGTACGTGAGGTCGTAGTTTTCGCGCCAGTACTCGGCGACTTCCTTGTCGATGACGCCCGTCTCGCGGTCCCAGATGGGTTTGGGATAGCCGTCCTCACCCTGCGGCGAGTAGGTGGCCTGCCAGATGTCCAGCTGGTCTCCGGAGCGTCCAAGGCTGCCCTTGACGCCCTCCATTCGCGCCAGATCGAGAAGCGAGGCGTCGACGTGGCCGAGGTCGTCGCGGTGCGCAGGCCGCAGCGCCTGCTTGAGGCGACTGGGGTAGTAGTACGCGTTCTCGTCCTCGTAGAGGTTGACGGTCATGTAGGCACGGAAGTCGATCGGGTCGGGGCACGCAATGAAAGCCCCATTGATCTCGTCGGGGTAGAAGACCTGGGCGGCCATTGCTTCCCAGCCGCCGGTGCTGCCGCCGTAGGTGAAGCGGGCCCAGCCTTCGCCGATGCCGCGAAACTGCTCTTCGATGGCCGGGATCAGCTCGCGCATGATCGCGTCACCCCACGGCCCCTGGCTCGCCGAGTTCACCGCGTAGGAGTCGTCGTAGTACGGCGTCGGATGTTGGATCTCGACGATGAGCATGCGGGGGAAGTCGTCCGAGGTCCACGTCTGGTAGAAGTCCCACGCTTCCTGCTGCTGGATGCGGTTGTAGCCGCTGATGTCGAAGCGAGCGCTGTAGTCCGGCTCGAGATCCGGATCGGGCGGCGTCGTGCGGATGCCGCCGAAGTCGGAGGGGAAGTGACCGTGGAAGATCGCCAGCGGGAATCTGGCCTCCGGGTGGTCGGCCCAGCCATGAGGAAGGAGTACGTGAGCACCGAGCTCCATCGGGCGTCCCCAGAACTCGGTGAGCAGCTCGCTCTGGATACGGACGTGCTTGACGAGCTCGGTGTCCTCGGGCGGCTCGATGGGCGGAATCACCTGATCGAGCGTCAGGGTGTGGCTGCCTCCGGGGGAAACGCTGAGCTTTGCGGGCACCGAGTAGAGATTGCCCGGGGCGCGGTTCCACTGCTGGCCTTCGCCGCGATCCATCGGGAGCTTCACGGTGTGGCCGGTCGAGAGGTTGAAGGTCTCGTAGAGGTGCAGCACGGCCTGGGCGTAGTAGTCCCCGGGAGGGAGCTCACCCGTGGAGGCAGCGGGGTAGCCTTCTGCGGCGCCGTCGATGACGATGGGCTCCCCGGCTGGATGACCGTCGAGATCGACGCCGAAGATCGCCGCGCTGTTCAAGCCGAAGCCGGTCTGGAAGCGCGGCTCGCGCGCGTCGTTCTCGGCGAGCGCCAGGATCAGTCGCCCGTCGAGAGATTCGGCCGGAGTCACGCCTTCGGCGATGTCGATGACGAAGGTCGTCGCAGGCGGCGCCGACGAGGGCGCGGTGCACGCGAGTGCGAGCACGGTCGAGAGGACTGCCAGGGCAGGGATCAGCGCGGAGCTGTAGCGACGACTTAGAATCGAAGACCTCAGCGCCTTGCGCGCTCTCTCTGACTTCGGGGATTTCATGACTCTCTCCATCAAGCTTCTCGTTCTCGGTGCACTCTTTCTCGGTGATCTGGCGACGGCGGCCTTCGTCGGCTTCCGTTTGATGCGACAGGGGCGCCCCGCGGCGGCGATTGCGGTCTCCGGCGCGATCATGGCCTCCTTCTTCATGGTGGCCATCATCCTCCTGCTCGTCGTGCCGGGCGCGGAGGTTTAGCTCGAGTCAGCGCTGATCGATCGCAGCGGCGAGCGCGAAGTCCTTGTCGGTGATGCCGCCGGCATCGTGGGTCGACAGGCTCAGGGTCACCTTGTTGTAGCGGATGTCGATGTCCGGGTGGTGCTCGGCCGCCTCGGCGAGCTCGGCGACGTAGTCGACGAAGCGCACAGCGGCGGGAAAGGTGGGGAAGCTGTAGGTGCGACGGATCACCTTGTCCTTCTTCACGAACTCCCATCCTCGGTAGCGCTTGGCGCGAGCTTGAATCCTCTCGACCTTGAGTGGTGCAGACTTGACGGCCATGGGGTCATCCTCTTTCAGTGGTTTGCTGGCTGCTGCGCGGCAGCATAGCGTGGTGAACGTCCGGCCTCGGAATCTTGCGGTGACCGCGCGGGGTTGCTGTCAGAGCCCTCTCGACACCGCATTCCCGAGTCGCTTCGAGTCCGTCTTGGCTCGACGTGCGAACACCCTTTCGAGAACCGCTCTGCGAGGGAGAATCGATGGAACAGGACCGATCGACAGTCTGGAAGTACTCGCTGGTCATGAGCCTCGTGCTGCTGCCGGTGGCCGCCGCGTTGATCGCTCAGGAAGAACTGCCGCCTCTCACGGAAGAAGTCGAGCTTCGCGTCGTCAACGTCGACGTTGTCGTGGTCGATCGCAAGGGAGAGCCAATTCGCGGCCTGGAGAAGGGCGATTTCGAGCTCTTCGAGGACGGCAAGCCGGTAGAGATCACCAATTTCTTCACCTACGCGGAGCCCGACCCTCCCGCGATCGAAGACCGTGAGTGGGCCGAGAACGACGACTCCGGGATCGACATCCCTCCGAGCCGCGAGCCTCTGGTCCTCGCGATCTACCTCGACGAGAACAACGTGCCGCCGTTTGCTCGCAAGAGGATCCTTCAGGATCTCGCGCCGGTGCTCGAAGCCTGGGCCGTCGAGGGAGCTCAGTTCCTCTACCTGAGACGCGCCAACCGCCTGCTGGTCGAGGCGGGGCCGACCTCGAACCCGCAGGACGTCCTGGCCGCGCTCTCGAGCGACCCGGCCACGACGCGCGGAGTCGAGGTGCAGCTGGAGTACCAGCGCGCGCTCGAAGCGATCGAGGCAGAGTACGTCGGCTGTGCAAACTCCTTCGGCTGTGATCCTTGCGACAACGGCTTTCCTCAGCTGGTGGCTCTGGCGCGCCGATACGCCGAAGAGCAGCAGGCTCGTCTCGAGACCGCCTCTTTCGGAGCTGCGGACGTGGTGAGCGTGCTGTCCGGCGTCCGTGGGCGCAAGGCCGTTCTCTACATCACCGAAGCTCTGCCGCAGTCGCCGGGGCTCGCCGTGTTCAACATGCTGGGACAGGTGTGCCCCGAGAGAATCCGGGACGGCGACCAGAACGCGCTCGAGTACGACGAGACGACGCGACTCAACGTCCTCGCTTCGCAAGCCAACGCGAACCGGGTCGTCTTCTACACCCTCGATGCCGGAGGACTGCGAGGATTCTCCGCAGCCGACGCTTCGGGACCCAGCTTCGGCAGCTCCGGCTCGTCGAGCACGGATCCGCTGCCGAGCTTCATTCCCTCCGCTCGCATCGACAACGTGCGCATCACGAATCTGCAGAACAGCCTCTTCCAGATCGCCGACGAGACGGGAGGGAAGGCGATCCTCAATGCCAATCGTCCTCGCGAGGATCTGATCCGGATGCGTGACGACCTCCTCTCCACTTACTCGCTGGGCTTCGTGCCGCAGCACGAGCGCACCGGACGGATCCATCTGCTCGAGGTACGTCTCAAGGACGGCAGGAAGGCGAGGTTGAGATACCGCAAGGCGTATCGCGACAAGGATCAGGAAGAGCTGCTGGGGGAACGTCTCCTGTCGAAGCTCTATCTCTCGAAGACCGATCGAACGGCCCAGGCAGATAACCCGCTCGGTGTTTCCTTGAGCATTGGCGAAGCTCGTCGCCTGAACCGTCGCAGTGACACGCTTCCCGTCGAGATCCGCTTGCCTCGCTCCGCCGTGACGGTCCTGCCGGGCGGCAGCGCGGAAGCGCCGGTGGCACGCCTGAGAGTGTGGATGACGGCCCTCGGAAGCCGCGGGCATCTGCCCCTGCGTCAAGAGCTGATCGAGTTCACCGCCGACGATGTGCGGCTCGAGGACGACTTCCTGTCGTTCGTCGTCGACATCGATCTACGCCGTGAGAAGCAGACCCTCGGCGTCGGCCTGCGCGACGAGATCAGCGGCGAAGAGTCTCTCGCCGTC
>JBCCLJ010000134.1:0-19898 GCA_039026915.1 Acidobacteriota bacterium | reverse complement strand
TCGAGCAGAGCTTCGACCGCAGACTCCACCGGCCTTCGGCCTTGCGGTGTGAAGTGGCGCACGAGCGAGTTGCCGGTTCCGAGGGGCAGGACGCTCAGGACGCACGGAGTCTCGGCCGGCGACCGGCGCAGCGCCCCGTTCAGCACTTCGAGCACCGTGCCGTCACCGCCCACCGCGAGCAGGTGACGGATCCCTCCGTCGACGGCCTCGCGAGCCAATTCGGTGGCATGCCCGGGACGACTCGTACGGTGCTCGCTCTCCAGTCGATCGACGATCTTGTGGCGCAGTGCCTCGTACCGACGTCCGCAGCGGCCGCCTCCGGCCGCCGGATTGATGATCGCGCGGTAGCGGGCAGCCGTCGAGCTCACGCCTTCTTCTTGGGCCCGCGCTTGAAGGGCTTCTTGCCGCGTGGAGGACCGCCTCCTCGCGGCGGGCCACCGCCTCGAGAACCTCCGCGAGGTCCGCCGGGACCGCGCCTCGGCGGTCCGCTGAAGTGACGTGGAGCGCCGCGGTCACCCTTGAACTTCTCGATGTGGACGCGCGGGTTGCGAGGGTCGGGTTCGGCGACGGCCTCGGCAAAGGCCTCCGCCACGTCCGCGGCGATGTCGACGACCGACCGACGATCGTAGATCTGAATCGCTCCGACCTTGCCACCGTCGATCTGCCCGCGACGACAGATGTGAGCGAGCAGGCGCTTCGGGCTCGCTCCGGTCTGGCGCCCCCAGGTCAGATGAAACGGAACGAAGTTGCCGTCGCGGCGGCGCTCGTGCCCGCCTGAACGCGGCGAGCGACGATCGCCCCCCTCTCCAGGCTTGGGCGGACCCGAGAGGTGAGCGGGTAGATCGAGGTCACGGGGTTCGGTCGGACCGTGCGCTCCGAGAGCCGCCAGAAGGTCGGCGATGACCGCCTCCGGGGCGCGGCGCGCCAGCAGATCCTGGGCGAGCTGGCGGTACTCGGGCGGCGCCTGGCTGACGGCAGCGTCCTCTCCGGCGTCGTGATCGACGGCACCGAAGCGCCGCAGCATGCGGCGACGCGCAGCCGTCCGCACCTGATCGGGGGTCGGCGGCGTGCGCCACTTCGGTTCGATCTGAAGGCGTCGGAAGAGCTCCGCCAGGCTGCGCTTGCGACTGGGAGCGACGAAGACGACGCTCTCTCCCTTCTCACCGGCCCGCCCGGTGCGGCCGCTGCGATGCGTGAAGGACTCACGACTCTCTGGAAGGTCGTAGTGCACGACGCGCTGCACGCCGGTGATGTCGAGACCGCGCGCTGCCACGTCGGTCGCCACGAGGCACTGGATCTTGCGTGAGCGGAAGTCGGCAAGGCAGCGCGTGCGCTCGCGCTGCGCCATCTCACCGCTCAGCGGGCTCGTCGAGAACCCGAGTCCCGAAAGCTCACCGGCAACGCCGGAAGCCGCGACGCGCGTACGCACGAAGACGAGCACGCGCTCGTCGGAGTGCATCAGCAGGAGGTTGATCAGAGCGTCGATCCGCTGCCGCGCGGGCACGACGAGCACGGTGTGGGTGATGTCGTCGTGTTGAGCGCCGACGGTGCCTTCGACAAGCACCGCATCGCGCTGGAAGTCCTTGGCGAGCTGCTGCACCTTGCGCGAGAAGGTCGCCGAGACGAGATGCGTTCGGCGCTCCTCCGGCGTCCGCTGCAGGATCGCGTCGAGCTCGTCGCGAAAGCCCATGTCGAGCATCTCGTCGGCCTCGTCGAGCACGATCTCCCGTAGAGCGCTGAGCTCGAGCGTACCGCGCTCGAGGTGATCGACGAGTCGGCCGGGGGTACCGACGACGAGAGCCGGCTTCTCGGCCAGCGCTCGCAGGTCCCCTCCGACCGAAGTGCCGCCGGTGAGCACCGCGACGCCGAGATGACGGCGACCGTAGAGCCAGGACAGCTCCTGACCGAGCTGTGCTGCCAGCTCGCGGGTCGGCGCGACGACGAGCACGCGAGGTCTCGCGACCCTGTCTCTCGGAGTCTCGTTCGGCTCGTCCGCGTCGCCGCGCTTGGCGTCGAAGTCCTCGAACGCGCTCGCGAAGACGAAGCCCACGGCAACCGTCTTGCCAGAGCCCGTCTGAGACGAGATGCGCAGATCGCGACCGGCGAGCTCCGGAGACAGAACGGCATCCTGGATCGCCGTCAGCTCTTCGAAGCCGCGGCCTCGGAGCGAGCGCTCGAGGTCGTCGAAGAGGGCGGAACCGGAGGGTAGAAGGCGCGAGTCCTGCTGGGACTCTTCGGGAGATTCGGACATCCCCCCGTCTTACCACGGATCTCTCGACAGGTGGTGAGTCTGAGCGGACGAATTCGATTGCCGGAGGAGCGACGAAGTGCCACGATTTGCTTCGTGAGCACACCGGAGCAGGAGACTCGTTTCGCGCTTTCTCTGCGTCTGGTGTGGAGCGCCCTTGGCTGCATGGCGCTCCTCGTCACGCTCGCCCTGGGCCTTCAGGTGGCCACGGCGCCCGCGGAGACGCAGGTGCAGTACCTGCCCGATGACGCTTTCTACTATCTCGTCCTCTCGGACACCCGGTCGTCGCTCGGCATGTGGAGCTTCGACGACGGCACGACTCTGACCTCGGGCTTTCACCCGCTCTGGGCTCAGTCACTCGTCGCCTTCGAGTCCTTTCGCCGCGGCGTCGCCGGACGGCGGGTGCGCGACGTCGTGCTCCTGTGCAACCTGCTGAGCGCCCTCTCGCTCGCCGCCGCGCTCATCCTTGCGGTACGTCGCCGCTCGGCGCCGGCCGCCCTCGTCGTCCCCTGGCTCTTTCTCAGTCCTACCGCGCTGCGCTCGACCGTCGCCGGCGTCGAATGGCCGCTCGTGGTCCTCGTGGCGCTTGGATTCGTCGCGTGCTTCCTGCAGCTCGAGGGGCGCCGCCGGAGTGCCACTCTCTTCGTCCTCGGGCTGCTCGGCAGCGTCGCTCGGACCGACTTCGGACTGCTGCCGCTCGCCTTCCTGGCGATCAGCCTCGTGCTGACGCGCACGCGTCACGTCGGCTCGGTCGGTAGCTCGGTGCGAGCGAGTGTTTGGGGCTTCGCGGGCGCAGCGACCGGCTGGCTCGCCGCGGCGTTGTTCTTCTCTTCGGCTTCGGGAGACTGGTTTCAATCGAGCGTGCGCATGAAGGCCCACTGGGCGAGCTTCGAGCCCTGGTCGCTGGAAGATCCGCTGCGCCTGCTGCTCAGCCTCTACGGCGTGTCGTGGCAGCTTCCGGCGCTGGGGCTCCCACTCCTCTCTCTGCTGGTCGCGGTGGGACTCGGCGCACTGGCGCATCGCTGCGGATGGTGGCAGAGCACCGCGCCGGCGACACCGGCGGGCGTCACGTCGCTCGCCGCGGCCTCGGCGCTCCTCGGCTACGTCCTGGTCTACGCCGGCAGCGCCGACGTGCAGCCCTGGTACTCCGCCAACCTGCTCGTACCCACAGGGGTCCTTACCGCGGCCGTTTTGCATCTCGCGAGCCGGGAGCTCTCCGAGCGCGGTGTGCTGCTCGTCGCCAGCCTGCTCGCGCTCGTCTCGATCGCGGCCAGTCTCGCTTCGGTCTTCCCGGTGCGGCCGGGCGGCGGCTCCTGGCCCCACCAGACCAGCCAGCAGGCCGCTGCCGAAGATCTCGCGCGTCAGCGCCTGACGGGACCCTTTGGCGCCTTCAACGCCGGCGTCGTGCGCTTTGCCAGCGGCCGCCGCGATCTGCTGAACCTCGACGGCCTGGTCAACGGCGACATCCTCTCGCACGCGCGGCGCGGCACGCTCCCCGACTACATCGACGACATGGGTATTCAATACCTGCTCGACTTCGAAACGATGTTCGAGCAGGAGCGCTACCGACGACGCGGCGGCTACGACGACCCGGCCTTCCTGGCTCGTCTCCAGCCGGTACGCACATGGCAGACGGGCAGTACAGAGCCTTGGGATCGACTGGTGCTCTACCGCGTCCAGCCCCGAGGTGCCAGTGAGACGGCGCCCGCGCTCGAATAGACTGATCCGATGAAGGTCGGAGTCCTGCAGTTCTTCTCCTGGCCCGACCGGGAGACGCCCCTCGAAGAGGTCTACCGCCGAGCCGAGCGACGCGTGGCGGCGATGGACGACGGCCGCTACGACGCGATCTGGCTCGCCGAGCATCACTTCACCGGCTACAGCGTCTGTCCTTCGGTCCACGTCATGGCGGCGCACCTCGCCGCACGCACGCAGAGGCTTCGCATCGGCACGGCGGTGACGCTCGCGGCGCTCTATCAGCCTCTGCGGATCGCCGAGGAGATCGCCCTGCTCGATGTACTCAGCGACGGACGCGTCAACTTCGGCGCCGGACCCGGATTCGAGCAGCGCGAGTTCGACGCTTTCGGTGTTACTCGCGACGAGGCGAAACCGCGCTTCCGAGAAGCCGTCGCCCTCGTACAGAAGGCCTGGACCGAAGAGCGCCTCGACTTTGCCGGCGATTTCTTCACGGCGGACGACGTCGAAGTCCTGCCGAAGCCGACTCAACGACCACACCCCCCGACCTGGGTCGCGGCCACCTCCGAGGGATCGGTTCGCTGGGCGGCGAGTCAGGGGTACCAGATCCTCATGGACCCGCACTCGCCGCATGCGGAGATCGCGCGCAAGCGGTCGATTTACTTCGACGCGCTCGCTGAGGCCGGCCACTCGGCCGCAGAGCGGGTCCTACCCGTCGCTCGACTCGTCGCCGTCGCGCCGACCGACCGTCGCGCTCGCGAGATTGCCGAACGCGCCGCTCGATGGACGGCCAAGTCGTACATCGGTCAAAAGACGAGCTTCTTTCGTCCCGGCGAAGCGATGGACATCGTCGAGCACTACCTGGCGGACACCATGATCTACGGCTCTCCCGAAAGGGTCGCCGCACAGCTGCTCGAGCTGGAGACCACCGTGCCGCTCGACTACCTGCTCCTCTCACCGCTCTCGGAGGAGACCTTCCGCCTCTTCGACGAGTGCGTCATGCCTCTGCTCCAGCCCGCCCTGGCGACGTCGCCATGACAGTCCATCTCAAGACGCCCCATCTCGAGCCGCTCCTGCCGCCCGAGACGGAGGCGCAGCTCACCGAGCGACAGCGGGAGATCCTCGACATTCTCGAAGAGCTGGTGCTACGCGAGGAGCTCACCGAGCTCACCATGGCACAGATCGCTTCGCGCGCGAGCTGCTCTCTACGCACCCTCTATGGCATCTGCCCGAGCCGGGACGAACTCCTGCTCACCGTGCTCGATCGACGGCTGCACAAGATCGGCCGCCAGGGCATCACCGGCGTCGACCGTTCGCTGCCCGGCCTCGAGGCCGCACGTCGGTACCTGCACGCGGTCAACCATGCGGTCCAACCGTCGACTTCGGCGCTCTCGCGCCAGTTCGCTCGGATCGAGGGCGCCAAGCCTCTTCTCGACTCGCACGAGTCCTACGTCATCGCGGTCACCAAGGGACTGCTCGACCGCGCGCAGTCCGAGGGGACGATCGGCGCGGTCGACACTCAGGCCGTCGCCAGCGTCCTCGGCAAGATGGGCCGCGAGTTCGGTCGCGCCGACACGGACCTCGAGCTTTCGGCCTCGCCGACGGAGACGGCGAACGCCCTGACGGACATCGTCCTCGCCGGCCTCGAAGCCTCGGTCTGAGACGGATCGCTACGCGCTGCGGCGACAGAGGATCTGCAGCGTCTCGAGGGCGACGTCGATCGCCGCCTCGATTCTCGGCGCGTAGGGCGGCACCTCTCCGTGAAGATCCGGCCTGCTGATGGCGGGGCAGACGGTGCCCGCCTCGATACCGAGCGCCTGCGCCAGCAGGAAGAGCAAGCTCGACTCCATCTCGAAGTTCAGCACCCTCATCTCCCCGGAGCGCAGGGTCGCCAGCGCAGCCTTGATGTCGGGAATGGTGTTCGTGAGGCCCGCGAGCGTTCGGCTCGACGCGCCATAGAAGCCGGGAGCCGTCACCGTGATGCCCACCTCGTGCGACTCGCCCTTGCGCTCCGCAACCTCACGCAGAGTCTCCGTGACCAGGGCTGAGGCCGGAGCAGCGTAGGGACGGAAGCTCTGCGCAAAGCGAGCCCCTGAGCGGACTGCCGCCTCCAACGCGACGCGGGCCCGCTGCTCCAACGGCTCGAGAGCCGGGTGGACGGGAACGTCGAAGTACGGCCCGGTGGCGTCGAGACCAAGCGCCGCTCCGGCAATGCAGAGCGTGCCGATCTCGACATCGCGCTGCGCTCCACCTGAAGTCCCGACGCGGATCGCGGTCAGAGCCGGAGGTTGCTCGAGCGGCATTCTGCTCTCGAGATCGAAGCTCAGCGCCGCCCACGCCTCGATGAGCGCGATCTCGACGTTGTCCGTGCCAATGCCGGTACCGATCACCGTCACCGGCGGCCCGCCGTCGGGAAGGCAGCCCGTGAGGGTCACGAACTCGCGCCGCCTGACCTCATGGTCGACGGAGACGAAACGCCGGGCCACCCGCTCCGCTCGTGCCGGATCGCCGACGAGAACGAGGTGTGGGCTCACCTCCCGAGGCAAGACTCCGAGGTGATAGAGACGGCCTTCGTCATCGACGACGAGCTCTGAGCGCTGCATGGCGCTGATCGTAGCTCGATCGGGAGCACTCTCCCGAGCCTTGACGCTACAGGTCATATGAGACACAGTTGTCTCATATGAGGACACAACGACTCTCGAGTCGCCAATCGATTCTCGACGCCGCCAGCGCCATATGGGCCCAGAACCCGGGCGCATCGACCCGCGAGATCGCTCTCTTCGCCGGCGTCGGTCGAGCAACGCTCCACCGCCACTTTCCCCACCGCGCCGACCTCCTCAAGGCCCTTGCCGACGAGGCGATGGCAGAGATCGACGCGGCGATCGAGGCCTCGTTGCAGGCCGGGCCAGCCGCTCGCGATCAGTTGGAGGCGTACCTGAAGATCATCGTGCCTCGAGCGGATCGATCACGGTTCCTCTGGTCGGAGCCGGACGTCATGAACGACCCGCAGATCCGCGAAGGGTACGCACGCCAGCTCCGCTTGGCAAAGGACCTCGTGGCGCGGCTCAAGGTGGAGGGTTCCATCGCGGCGGACGTGCCCGACAGCTGGGTCGTATCGACGATCGACACCCTCACCTACGCAGCATGGTCCTCCGTTCAGGAGGGGCATCTGGCACCGCGATCAGCCAGCAAGCTGGTCTTGCGCACCATTCTCCGAGGCCTCGGCTGATGCCCCCGCCATCCACGCCATCGAGTGGCTGAAGCCAAACCTCTGAAGTCCCCATCCTCTGTCCCAATCCAGGAGGACCTCCATGAACTCACGAGTCTCTTCGAAGCCGCCCCACCCCAAGCTCGCGCCGTCGCGCGGCCTGCCCGCTGCGGCCGTTCTTTCCATGCTGCTCGCCTGCGCCGCGGCGGCCCTCGCGGCAACGCGTGGAGATGCCGACCGTCGTCCGGCGACCGTCGATCTGATCGCGGCGCGTTCGATCGACACCGACGGCGCGACACACCGACTCGGCATGACGAAGGGTCTCGCACCGGTGGCAGTCGTCTTTCTCGACACCGAGTGCGTCATCTCGAGGCGCTACGTCGCGGAGATCAACCGACTCGACGACGCCGCCCGCCAGAGCGGCGTCGAGCTCTTCGGCATCTTCTCGAGTCCTTACATCGGTGCCGCGGAAGCCTCCGCGTGGAAGGAGGAGTACGACGCGACGTTCACGATCCTGATGGACACGAACGGCGACCTCGCCGCCAAACTGCAGCCGCGGGTCACCCCCGAGGCCTTCGTCGTCGATACGGACAACCGCATCACCTATCGAGGCCGCATCGACGACCAGTTCCCCGCGGTCGGCAGCGCCAAGGCCGCGCCGAACACGCGCGAGCTGCGAGACGCTCTGCAAGCCGTGCACTCGGCGGCTGGCAAGCTGAGCGAACAGTCGGCCACCGGCTGCGTCTTCGAAGCCTGGGATGCCGCTCCCGAGCCGACCTACCACCGCAACGTCGAGCCGCTTCTGCGCAAGCACTGCAGCAGTTGCCACCAGAAGGGCTCGGTCGCCCCCTTCGAGCTTCAGACCTACACCGACGCGAGGCGCCGCGCGAAGATGATCCGCAACGTCGTGCGCGACGGCATCATGCCGCCCTGGCAGACCAGGGCCGGTCACGGCGTCTTCAACACCACGAACTACGTCAGCGCCCACGAGGTCAGCGTGCTCGACCGCTGGATCGCGGCCGGCGCACCCGAGGGCGACGCTGCCGATGCGCTTCCTCGCGCCGCCGAACAGCGGCTGGTCGCACAGCGCGAGCCCGACCTGCGCCTGCGCATGCCGGAGCCCTTCACCGTCCCGGCCGAGAGTGAGGACATCTACCGGTACTTCGTGCTCCCGCGCTCGGCGCTCCTCGACGAGGACCAGGTGGTGACGGGAATCGGTTTCCGAGCGGGCGCCAAGTCCGTCGTGCACCACGCCGATTTCTTCGTCGACTACTCGGGGCGGGCGCGCGCGGCCGACGACGCGGACCCGGAGCCCGGCTTCAGCGTCTTCGGCACCGGCGGCTTCCTGAGTTACTTCGACTCCGGCTTCCTAGGAGCCTGGGCTCCCGACGGAGGAGGAGGCGTCTGGCACCTGCCGGAGGACACCGGCATCCCCGTGCCGGCGGGTGGCGACATCGTCGTCGAGATCCACTACCACCCCACCGGGAAGGAGGAGATCGACCAGAGCGAGCTGATGCTCTTCTTCGCCAAGGAGCCTGTCTCGAAGACGGTCGCCCTCGTCTTCCCCGGCACGAACTCGATCGACATGGAGGCGGGCGACGACCGCTACGAGCGTCGCTTCTGGATGAAACTCCCCGGCGAGACGCTCGTCTACAGCATCGCGCCGCACATGCACTTCCTCGGTACCGAGGTCACCGTCGATGCAGTGCTTCCCAGCGGCGACGTCGAGCCGCTTCTCCACCTCGACCGGTGGGACTTCCGTTGGCAGGGCAGCTACGAGTTCCCAGAGCCGCGCCGCTTTCCCGAAGGAACGCGCATCGACGCTCGCTTCGTCTTCGACAACTCGGCGGACAATCCGCACAACCCGGTCTCTCCCCCCGTGCACATCGACTGGGGCTGGGGCACGACCCAGGAGATGGCCGAACTCTACATCCTGACCTCGACCGAGGATCCGGCAGACATGCCGGCGCTTCAGACGTCCGGGCTCATGGCCTGGTACCGGGACTCGGACCCGATCGCAGCCGAGCCGATCGCCGGCCTCGACTCCTCACGAGCCGCACTCGATCAACTCGGAGACCGCAGCCTGTGGTCGAGAGAAGCTCAGCGCGTGCTGGCACAGATCGGCGCAGAGCCCTGGTTCGGCGAGCTGCGGGGCCACTTCGAAGAGCGTCTCGAAGGCGCCTCCTCGCCTCTCGAGCGCGCCCAGCGAACCGCCGATCTCGGCAACCTGCTCGTCATGCAGAGCAGCTACCAGATCGAGCAGCGCAAGTCCTTCGCGCTCGCTGCAGAGGCCGACCGGATGTACGACCGCGCTCTCGCCCTCGATGCGGAGAACTGGGATGCGCTCTACGGCAAGGCGACCTCCTACCTCGCCGCACCGCCGGAAATGAACCTGCGCGCCGAAGCGCTGCGTCTCTACGAGCGCGCCCTCGCCGTCCAGGAGAGCGGATCGCGGGAGATTCCCGAGGATCTCCAAGCGCGCGTGCGGAGCGCCGTCGAGCGCTCCCGCGAGGCGACCGACGGCGACGCGGAGGACGCACGTTGAGGTACACACTCCTCGTCATTCCGTTCATGCGCGAGCACGGCGAGTCCGTCTCGCTGGCGGGGCGTGATCCCGCACGCTTCCAACGCATGATGGAGCGTGTCCGCGATCAGATGGTCTACGCCGAGGAGCTCGGCTACGGCGGCTTCTGCCTCACCGAGCACCACATGCAGGCCGAGGGCATCGAGGCGACGACGAATCCCGTGCTCTGGGATCTCTACATCGCCCAGCACACCGAGACGATGCGCGTCGGCCAGCTCGGACTCAACTTGACCGCGATGAACCCGATCAAGGTCGCCGAGGACGTTGCGATGCTCGATCACATGACCGGAGGGCGCGCCTTCGCCGGCTTCTCACGAGGCAACACGCCGCGCTGGACGGCGACCATGGGCCAGCACCTCGACATCACCTCGACGGAGTCCGACAAGTCCGAGGCAGACCAGCGCAACCGTCGCGCGCTCTACGAAAACTGGCGCTTGGTGAAGTCTCTGTGGACCGATCCGCTGACCGAGCACGACGGCGAGTTCTGGAAGGTGCCGCTGCCCGTCGAGTGGGAGTTCAACCCGACCAGACTCTGGGGCGAGGACGCGGTCGACGAAGCGGGCACGCTGCGCAAGGTCGGCATCACCCCGGCCCCTCTGCAAACGCCGCACCCTCCCGTCTACGCTCCCTTCAGCTACTCGATGGAGACGGCGCGCTTCTGGGCCGCCGAGGGCGCGAAGATGGTCTCCTTCGTCACACAGGACAAAGAAGAGTTCATGCCGGTCATCCTCGAGCAGTGCCAGAAGGCAGCTCGCGAAGCCGGTCGTACGGGTGAGGCGCGCGACTTCCTCAGCATCGGCGGACAACTCGTGCTCGGAGAGACCGAGGAGCAGACGCGGGAGTACGAGACGAAGTTCGACGAACTCTGGGAGATCGCCTACGACGCACCGCCCTACCACGTGCCCAAGGGACGGATCTTCGGCGGCAGCAAGGAGCAGGTGAAGGAGGAGGTCGACGGCATCGTCGCGCGCTACGGCGTCGACGAGATCTTCGTCTGGCATCACGTCGGCTACTTCGGCGACGAGCTGGAGCGATCGGCGCTGAAGGCGTTCGCCGACGCCGTCATCGCGCCGCATCCGGCCGCGGCCTCATGACCCTTCTGGAGTCCCTCCGAAAGGAGACGTCCGTCTCGGCCGGCGAAGCCAGCGCGCTGCCCTTCGTTGCGTACTCCGACCCCGGGATCTACGAGCTCGAGATCGAGCGCATCTTCCAGCAGGACTGGCTCGCGCTCTGCCCCGCGTCGAGTCTTCCGGCCGCCGGTGACTATCTCGCCGTCCGTATCGGCGGCGAGCCGCTCGTCGTCATGCGCGGCAAGGACGGCGAGCTCAGGGCTCTGTCGAACGTCTGCAGGCATCGCGGCACACTCCTCCTGGACGAAGGGTTCGGCAACGCCGATCGATTCCTGTGCCCGTACCACGCGTGGTCCTATGACCAGACGGGAGCACTGCGGAGCGTGCCCTACCCGGGTGACATCGAGATCGTCAAAGGAGACCACGGCTTGCATCGATACCGACTCGAAGAGTGGGCCGGTGTGATCTTCGTGACCTTTTCGCCGCGCGCGCCCCACCTGAGCGAACGGCTTGCTGGCCTGAACGAGCATCTCGCGCACTATGAGCTCGAGCGCTATCGCTTCTCCGCCCGCCCCGGAGGCCTGCGCACGTGGAAGACGAACTGGAAGCTCGCTCTCGAGAACGGCATGGAGAGCTACCATCTCTTCAAGGTGCATCGCGAGACGCTCGAGACGCTGACGCCGACCGCCGCCGCCTACTACATGACCGGATCGGCGCCCTGGTCGCTCACCGCAGGCACCTACGCACAGCCGGGCAAGCGAGTCGGCGACGAGCCCGCGGGCATTCGCGACGAGCTCGAGATGAACAACTACGTTCTCGTGTCGATTCCACCGACTCTCGTCGGCATCCTGACGCCCGACTCCTGGGGCTTCATCTCCGTCTTGCCCACAGGGCCCGAGGAGTGCGTCGTGACCGGCGGCGCCAGCTACCCGCGCCAGCCGAAGGTGCGCAGCAGTCGCAGCGCCGATTTCTTCGAGGCCTTCATGGAGGAGGACCGGGTGATCTGCGAGCGAAACCAGCTCGCCATGAGCACTCGGCGCGCCCGCGGCGGACGGATGATCCAGCTCGAGCGAATTCTGGTCGACTTCCATCAGTACCTCGGTCAGAGACTCTTCGACCAGGAGCCCGATCCGCTCTGGCGGTCTCCGGACTGCTGGCTGCCGGCAGAGCCTTTAGCCTCTCCGCACTCACGGTAGTGACGAGCCTGTGGCATCGTTGGGACCCTCCCTCGAACTGTCCCAGGAGTCTCCGTTGCGCCGAATCAGCCCGCGCGGCTCGTCCCGACCGCTCGCCCTCTTGACCGCGATCGTCGCTCTGGCCTGCGCCTCGCCCGAGACGGAGGAACCGTCCGTCGCTCCGGTGCTCCGAAAGGCCGCTCCCGGACCTCCCAACGTGCTGCTGCTCTACGTCGACGATCTCGGCTACGGCGACCTCGGGAGCTACGGTCACCACACGATCGAGACGCCCCACCTCGACCGACTGGCCCGCGAGGGCTTGCGCTTCACCAACTTCTATGCCCCGTCGGCGCTCTGCTCGCCGTCGCGCGCGGCACTGCTCACCGGTCGCACACCGTTCCGAACGGGCATCCAGAACTGGATCCCCGAAGACACCGACGTTCAGCTGAGACCCGAGGAGATCTCTCTCGGCAAGCTCTTCAAAAGCCAGGGATACGCGACCCACCACAGCGGCAAGTGGCACCTGAACGGCGGGCTCGACAACGAGAGGCACGCGCAGCCCGACGACCACGGCTTCGACGACTGGATCACGCTGCACGCTTTCGCACTGCCGAACCAGAGGAATCCTGAGAACGTGTACCGCAACGGCGAGGCGCTCGGGCCTCTCGAGGGGTATACCGCCGGCCTCTTCGCGGATGCCACGCTCGAGTGGCTCGACAAGCACGTCGAAGCGGCGCCGGAACAGCCCTTCTTCGTGTACTTCGCGCCGCCCGAGCCACACAGCATGATCGCTTCGCCAAAGGAGTACACGGATCACTACGCGCACCTCACCAACGGCGTACCGGAGCCCTTCATCAACGGCACCGCTGAGCCGTCGAAGGACCTCGAGGCGCGCGGGCCGGGCGAGTACTACGCCAACATCACCTACCTCGACGCGCAGATCGGCCGTCTGCTCGACTTCCTCGACGAGCAGGGCCTGACCGAGAGCACCTTCGTCTTCTTCGCCAGCGACAACGGACCCGTGACCACCGACTGGCGCCACTGGTGGGAGATCAACCTCTACGGCTCGACCGGTGGCCTGCGCGGTCGCAAGGCCGATCTGTGGGAGGGCGGCCTGCGCGTGCCGGCCATCGTGCGCTGGCCGGGAAGCGTCGCTGCGAACACCAGCACCGAAGCCCTCGCCAGCGCCTACGACCTCCTGCCGACCCTCGCGGAGATTGCCGGCTTCGCCGTGCCCGACGACCGACCGATCGACGGCGAAAGCCTGCTGCAGGCTCTACGTGGCGACGACTTCGAGCGGGAGCGCCCACTCTACTGGGAGTTCGACGACGATCGCGGCTTTCACTACGCACTGCGCAGTGGCCGCTACAAGCTGCATGCGACGGAAGACCTCGAGAGGGTCCAGCTCTACGATCTCGAAGCCGACCCGTTCGAAGTCGTCAACATCGCAGCACGCGAGGAGACCGTCCGAGAGCAGATGCTCGACCAGCTCCGCGAGGTCGCAGACTCGGTTGCCTCGGATCCCTTCCGACCGGCGACGACGGCAGCGCGCAAGGCCTATCGAGGTGACTGAGCACCCACGCTCCCCTCACCACATCCGCGGGGCGGCGTACTCCGGATAAGCCTCGTCGTAGCTCTCGGCGTCGAAGTCCGCCTGACGCTCGCGCTGGAACTCCCCTGCGGTGGGCACGGCGTCGCTTTCGTCCTCGGACTGCCAGAGCTTCGAGCGCATCAGCGCCTTGGCACACTGGAAGTACATCTCTTCGATACTGACGACCATGACGGTCTTCGGCTGCTTGCCGTTCTTGTCGAAGCTGGCCTTGAGCTCAGCGTCGGCAGTCAGCACGGCCCGGCCGTTCACGCGCACGACGTTGTTGCTGCCGGGCACCATGAACAGGAGGCTGACGCGGCCGTCGCGCACGACGTTGCGCAACGAGTCGATGCGGTTGTTGCCGCGCCAGTCGGGCAGCAGAAGGCGGCCCTCGTCGTCGATGCGCACGACCGGGCCGTCGTCGCCCCGTGGGCTCGCGTCCGTGCCTTCCGGGCCGACGGTCGTCAGCACCAAGAAGCGCGACGCCTCGATCCACTGCCGGTAGAGGGGCGTCATGGCGTGCACCACCTTGGTCAGAGCGCGGGGAACCGCCGCGTCGTAGAGCTCCTCGAGTTCTTCGATCGTCGTGAGTGTGCGCATTGGGCGTCTCCTTCCATCCTCAGGAGCAAGTCTGGCCCAGACCATCCCAGGAGGCCACCCCCGGCTCGAAGGCGCGGCGTCAGTTCGCTTTCATCATTGCTTCGGCACAGGTCGGGCAGTACGAGTGCGTGAACTCGGCTGCAGTCCGGCCGGAAATGTAGGACTCGACCTCGTGCCAGGAACCCTGCTCGTCGCGGATCCGTTTACAGCTGCAGCAGATCGGTAGCAGACCGCGCAGCTCGTCGATCTCGGCCAGCGCTTCTTCGAGGCGGGTGCGATCTTCCTCAGCCGCCGTCCGCAGGTGGTTCGCGCGAGCTCGCTCGGCATCGTGCTCTTGCAGTACGAAGAAGACGATCGCGGAGAGAACGAACTGAGCCGCGAGAAAGACACCGGCCACATCGTAGAAACGATGCTGCTCACTGAGGTAGGGAATCAGCAGTTCCGGCCGCGCGCGCTCGACGACCAACAGGGAGAAGGTCAGCCCCATCACGCAGCCGAAGCCGAGCACTCTGCGGCGAGCCGGCAGCAAGGTGATCGTGCAGGCCGCAAGGAGCGTGAGCCAGAGGGGTGTGCTCCCGCGTGAGCCGTCGTTGGTGAACCACACGATCGCCATCAAGACGGCGAAGCTCCCGAGGAGCACGACTGAGACCTTGCCCTGGTGCCGTCCGCTCCGACCGAGAAAGTAGAGACTCAGGCCGGCGACCACGGCGCAGCCGGCGAGGAACAGCTCACGCGTGGGGTTGCCGTTGAGAAGATTGACGAGGAGCGCGAAGACACCTCCCAAAGCCGACACCAGAGCGATCGCTCGGAAGATCCGCACTTCCAGAGGCACGACTCCGCGGGCGCCGACGAGTCGGGCAATGTGGGAGGCTCTCTCTGGAAAGTACGATTCCACCATTAACCCTGATTCCACCACAGAACCTGGCCGAGCGTTCGTCAACTCGCCCCGAGGTCTCTGCCAGAATCCAGCGGACATGCACGATGATCCAACAGATCGACCGGAACTCCGACGATGAAGCTTCCCGGAGACGACGTCGTACTGCGCACGCTCGAGCCCGTACTCGAAGGAGACGGCCAGGGTCCCGTGGGCGTCAGGTGTCCCAACTGCGGCGCCGAGTTCGCGGGGCCTTACTGTCATGTCTGCGGCCAGAAGGCGGGCGATCTCCACATCTCACTACGGGAGTTCTTCCGCGAAGCCATCAGTAGTCTGTTTTCCTTCGACTCCCGCCTCTGGTCAACGCTGAAAGCCCTTCTGCGGCACCCAGGGCAGCTGACGCTCGACTACTGGGAAGGGAAGCGAGCGCGCTACCTGCCGCCGCTGCGCCTCTACCTCTTCGTCAGCTTTGTCGCCTTCCTGATCTTCGGCGCGACGGGCAACAGCAACGTCGTGAACATCAACAGCGACGGCGGCATCGCGCCGGTGCAGGTGCAGGGCTCCGCCGAGGAGATCGACTGGGAGGAACAGGCGGAGGACACTCCACGGGTCATCCAGCTCCTCCTGCTGAACGTCGTTCGACCGGCTGTCGAGGAGCCTGAACGGCTGCGCGAGCTCTTCTTCCAGCGACTGCCTTGGGCCGTCTTCCTGCTCGTGCCCTTCTTCGCTGTCTTACTGCGCGTCTTGTACCGCAAGGTCGACCGCTACCTCGTGCCGCACCTCATCTTCTCGCTGCACTTCCACACGACGACCTTCATCCTGCTCGCCCTCAGCAGCCTGAGTGAGTGGATGATCGGTAGCGAGGCTGCCTCGTTGCCCTTCAGCTTGGCGATCGTCGTGACGCTCTACATCGCTCTGCGCCGCGCCTACGGCAGCAGTCGGATCAAGACGTTCCTCAAGCTCTGCGTGCTCGGTTTCACCCACCTGATGACACTGAGCTTCGTCCTGCTGGGCACGCTGTTGGCCTCGACTCTCTCGCTGAGCTGAGCGCCGCCCCTTAGGGAGCCGGATCGGCCTCGCCCGCTACGTCCTCGAGGCAGTAGAGCGAGTGCCGCCCGCGCACGTACAGGCGGTCCCCCACCAGCGCAGGCGACGCGTCGATGCCATCGTCGAGCTCGTTCTCCGCCAGGATCTCGAGCTCGTCGCCGTGCTTCAAGACGACGGCACTGCCGTCGCGGCCGAAGAAGTAGACCCGGCCTGCCGCTCCGACCGGCGACGCGTAGACCTGCCGCAGCGACTGCAATCGCTCGGGTCCGACGAGTACCTCGCCCGAGGTGGCATTGAGCACCGTGAGGATGTTGCGAAAGTGCTTGATGAAGTAGAGCCGCTCGTCGTAGAGCAGCGGCGTCGCCACGTACGGCGTGTCCCGTTCGTAGGTCCACAGCACCGCAGGGCTCTCTTCGAGTTCGCCTTCGGCGCGGTCGAGCGCGATCGCCTGCAGCATGTTGCCGCGGTAGCCACTGGAGAGGTAGGCGACACCGTCGCGAAGAAGCGGCGTCGGGATCTGGTTCACCGTCATGCCGCTGAGACTCCAGAGCTCTTCGCCGTCGTCCGCCGCGTAGCCGCGGCTGCGCCCCGTCGACGAGATGATCACCTGGCCGCCGTCGTCGTCCTCCACATAGAAGGGCGTCGACCAGGAGGTCACTTCGCCCGGCCGCTCCTTGCGCCAGGTCTCCTCTCCGGACTCGCGATCGAGCGCCACGACGAACGAGTCGCCCTCGTGATCCCAGTTGACGATGAGCTGCTCGCCGGCGAGCGCAGGAGAGCTGCCTTCGCCGAAGCCGCGCCGCGTCGTCATGTCGCCGAGGTCGACCTCCCAGAGGAGCTCACCGTCGAGGCTGTAGGCGTAGGTGCCATTCGAGCCGAAGTGCACGTAGAGGCGTTCGCCGTCGGTGAGCGGCGAGGCACAGGCGTAGGAGGTGTCGAGGTAGTGGCTCTCGTGAGGGACCGACTCGCGCGACTTGTGTTTCCAGACGACTTCGCCCGTCTCGGCGTCGAGCGCATAGACCCAGAAGGCGTGGCGCACCGGCTCGACCTTGGGTGGCCATTCGCCCGCATCGACCACGGCCTGCGCCGCGTCGAGCTTCTCTTCGTAGGCCTTGGGATCGAGCGCGACAGCGGTCATCACAAAGACCTTGCCGTCGAACACGATCGGCGAAGACAGGCTCTCGCCGGGGATGTCCACCTTGAAGCGTACGTTCTCCGTCTCGCTCCAGCGCAGCGGCGGATCGGCGTCGGGACTCGTGCCGTTGTAGAGCGGGCCGCGCCAGTTCATCCACGGGGTCGGTTCGGTCTCTCGAGCAACAGCCGGAAGCGCCAAAGAGGCCGCAAGGAGAGAGAGGCCGAGCGCGGCGCGGCCTCGGGATACACGTTCACGTCCACCTCGACTCATCTGGTCTGCCTCCTCGCTGTCGTCCTTGCGGCTGAGTGTACGTCGTCGGGGCTCGCCTGAAGCGCCCCGGCCACCGGTACCACCGTGCCGGACAGGACGGCGAGCAGGAATCCTCAGGCAGAGACCTCTCCTTCGAGGACCTGCTCGACGGGCTCAGACTCCTCGACGCGCACCCTGAGGAACGGCGGCCTCTCATCGAACAGGTTGTGATCGAGCGTCAGCACGAGCTCGTCACCCACCCAGGCGAGGTCCGAATACTCACCGCGCTCCGGCAGCTCGACCACGCGACGCACTTCGCGCGTCTCTTCGTCGACCTCGAGCAGGATCGAGTGCGACTGGCTGACGATCCATAGGCGCGAATCGCGTGCGGCGACGCCAGCGAAGGAGAGCCGCTCGAGCGACTCCCCCTGCGAGGGCGAAAGCTCGGGCACCCAGGCCGTGACTTCTCCGCTCGAGGGATCGAGCTCGAGGATTGTCGGTGAGTCCTCTTCGACAGCGAAGTAGCGGCCGCTGCCTTCCGAGCGCGTGAGACCGGCCATCTCTCCGAAGGGCAGAGACTCTGCGGTGAGCCAGGAGAGGTCCGCAGCGCTGCGGCTGATCTTCTCGTTCAGATCACCGGGTACGATCCAACCGAGGGGATCGTGTTGTCCCACCGTCACGGCGACGGTCTGATCCTCGCCCCCGAGAGCCACGGCCTCAACCGAACCCTGTCGCTTGAGCAGCGTCTGGCCGCTCAGCATGTGCTTCGCGAGAATCTGGAAGTCCGTGCTGAGGACGAACAGCTCCGCCTGATCGGTGGTCATGTAGAGCCGATCCGACCGAGGATCGTGTACGAGGCCAGAAGGCTGGTCGATCTGGTCGGGCATGGGCAGCTCCGCCACGACGACAGCCTGCTCCGTCCGCTGCAGCCCCGACTCGTCAGCGACGAAGGAGTAGGGCTCGTCGCCAATGTCGGCAATGCCGTCGATGATCAGGTGCACACCCAGCTTGGTGCTCGTCAAAAAGCCGTAGAGCAAGGCGAGGACGATCGGAATGATGAGGAGCCACTTCTTCATATCTTTCTCCCGGGACGTTGGGTTCCTTGCGAATCGTGCGGATCGTGCGCCAGAGCACGTGAACGCCCCGTGAATGGAGCGACAGCCCGCCGCGAAGTCGCTGAGAACCCTGACGTTTGCGCTCCGTTCGTGAGAATCGTGGCTTAGGCTGAGCGAGCATGCGAGCCGTCATCCAGGACCGCTACGGCCCCCTCGAGCACCTGCGCGTCGAGGACATCGACGAGCCCCGACCCGCTCCGGGCGGGGTGCTGGTGCGAGTGCACGCCGCCTCGATTCACCCCGACGTCTGGCACGTGGTGCGCGGCGAGCCGCGTCTCTTGCGACTCATGGGCAACGGCGTTCGACGCCCGAAGCTGCGGATTCCGGGCACCGATATCGCGGGCGTCGTCGAGGAGCTCGGCGAAGGAACAACGGGCTTCGACGTCGGCGACCGCGTCTTCGGCGAGACGGCTCCGCTTGCTTGGGCAAACGGCGGGGCGTTCGCCGAGCTCGCTGCGAGCGCGACGGACAAGCTCTGCCGCATGCCGAACGGAATCTCCTTCGAGGAAGCCGCCTGCCTGCCGACGGCGGGCATCATCACCCTGCAGAGCCTCGGACGCGGTGTGCGCTTCGAGGGGCGCAACGTCCTGATCAACGGTGCCGGCGGCGGCGTCGGCTCGCTGGCGCTCCAGATTGCCTTGGCGGGCGGAGCGCGCGTCACCGCCGTCGACACGACGTCGAAGCTCGACTTCCTCCGGGAGCTCGGAGCCGACGAGGTTGTCGACTTCAACGAAACCGACATCCTCTCCCTCGAGCGCCGCTTCGATCTCTTCGTCGACATCCCCGCCACTCGCCCCTTCCGCAAACTCAAGCGGCTCCTGAAGCCGGAGGGGCGCTATGTGCCGATCGGGCACGAAGGCTTCAGCTCACAGCAGGCCTGGTTCGGACTCGTCCCGCACTTTCTCGGCTTCGTGGTGCGGGCACGCTTCTCGAAGCAGCTGCAGGGCGGCTCCGAGGTCGAGCGACTGACGCCGCGGGAGGCGATGGTCGAAGTGCGTCGCCTCGCAGAAGCCGGCGTGGTCCGTCCGCCGATCGCTCGCACCTACCCGCTCGAAGACGTCGTCCCCGCGCTGCGGCTGCTCACGGAAGGGTCGCCCGAAGGACGCATTGTCTTGGTGCCCTGAGGGGCAGACTCGGCCGCTCGAGAAAGGGCTCCGAGAGGCGACGCACCTAGGGGCTTGATGAAAAACTCGCGTGGCGCTCAGCGCAGGGATCTGCGCTCTCTGTTCTCGTCGATGCCGAGGAAGTCGATGCGGTGCCATCGTCGACGAGGCTCGGCGAGGACAGAGGGCGCAAACCCCTGCGCCCCT
>JBCCLJ010000133.1:0-19916 GCA_039026915.1 Acidobacteriota bacterium | reverse complement strand
CAACAACACGTACACCTGTAACGACAACCGCGGCATGGGCACGCGCAACGAGATCAACTTGGATCTCGGCTAAGAAAAGCGCCCAAGGCGCTTTTCGTGCCGAGACCAAGTAGCGAGCGCGGGCCGGACGCAGTCCGGTCCGACGATCGCAACCGGCGAAGTAAAGCCACTTCTCAGCACACAGCGCCGCCTGAGGCACATGCCTCATGCCCCACGACAGCCGCCCTTCGGGGCGGCTGTTTTGCGTTGTGGAGCTCTCGGTGGCGGCGGTCGCATCGGCGGACCTGTGCGAAGACTCGTGAAGTTCAGCTGTCACCTTCTCCTCGTCTTCTGCGCCTCCAGCTTCAGAGGCAACATCCAAGAAGGGCAGAAGGCCAATGATCCAGCGTCCCAATCTCACGCCGCTCCTGGCGGTGCTCTGCATCGTCTTTCCAGTCTCGTTCGTCCCGCCGGTGGCGGCTCAGGTCGCACCCGTCGATTTCGCCTTACGGGAGCCGGGTTCCGGCTCTCATGAGCATGGAGCGAGTGCGTTTCGCATGTTGGTCGAGACGTTTGCGGGCATCGAAGAGCTTCAGAAGGCAGGCAAACTGCCGGTGCTCTCCGAAGCCTCCGTGCAGTCGACGCAGTTCCAGCTGCCGGTCGTCGATACCGATCGCCTTCTACCGTCCTACTTCACCGGCAACTACGTCGACCTCGATCCTCGTCAGAGCAACGACCCCTTTGGGCCGGGGGCTCTGAAGCTCGACTTCCTGTGCGGCGGCACGACTTACGACGGCCACAACGGCGTCGACCTCGCAGCGTGGCCGTTCAGCTGGTCGCGGATCGACGACGACTCCTTCGTGGCGGTCGCCGCCGCGGACGGCACGATCGTCGCCAAATCCGACGGTGCCTTCGACGAGCACTGCGCCATCGAGAACGCTCAGAGCAACTACGTGGCGGTGAGGCATCCCGACGGCAAAACGACGTTCTACCACCACCTCAAGAAGGGCAGCGTCACGGCCAAGTCCAAGGGCGACACCGTCGCTCGGGGAGAGGTCCTCGGTACCGTCGCGAGCTCCGGGCGTTCGACGGGTCCTCACCTGCACTTTCACATCGTCGATCGCAACGGCCGCTTCCTCGATCCGTACCGTGGGCCTTGCAGCACCGAGACCGGACCCGATCTCTGGGCCGATCGGACGCCCTACCCCGAGCCGCGCATCACCAGCGTGTCGACGTACTCGGACTTCCCGGAGGCCGCTGCGTGCCCCGCGCGGCAGAACCAGAACGCCCAACGTGTCTTCGCACCCGGTGAGAGGGTCTTCGTCGGCGCCTACCTGGCCGACGTGCCGGCCGACGCGCCGATCGCCTGGCGGGTCTACCGCCCCAACGGTCAGCTCTACGGAGTGTTCGACTTCGTCAACGATTCCGAGCGCCTCGTCGTGGGCTACTTCGCTGCCTTCAACCTACCGTTCGGCTCAGCGTCCAACGGGGCGTGGCGTTACGAAGTCGACTTCGCCGAGACGACGCGTCAGGGCCAGTTTCAGGTGGGCTCGGGCTGCCGTTCGGGTGCGACGGTGCAGTGCCTCAATCGAGGGCGCTTTCGCCTCGAGGTCTTCTACAAGGACTTTCAGGGCAAGAGCGGAATCGGCAACCTGCGCAAGCTCACCGACGACACCGCCGTCGTCTGGTTCTTCGACCCCGGCAACGTCGAGATCGCCATCAAGGTGCTCGACGCGACCGGCGTGAATGGCAAGTTCTGGGTCTTCTTCGGAGCGCTGTCCGACGTGCGCTACGTCGTTCGCATCACCGACGTGAGGACCGGAGCGGTCCAGGAGTACCTGAACCCCGAGCGCGTTTTCGCGAGCGTTGGCGACACCCAGGCCTTCGACGGCTCGGGCGCTCGAGCCGAGCCGCTGGACGACGAAGAGTCGGCGCTCGAAGAACTGAATCGGGCCGAGCAGGCCGCGTTCGACCTTCCCGGGGCGCTTTCCGTCTCAGCGTCGTCCTGCACGCCGTCAGCGAACGTGCTCTGCCTCAACGGCAATCGCTTCCGCGCCACGATCGACTGGAAGGACTTCGGCGGCAACACCGGGCAAGGACGTCCTCGGACGATCACCGGCGACACCGGCTACTTCTGGTTCTTCGATGCGAACAACGTCGAGGTGGTCCTGAAGGTACTCGATGCGCGCGGCGTCAACGGCAAGTTCTGGGTCTTCTTCGGTTCGCTGACCAACGTCGAGTTCGAGCTCACCGTCGAGGACACTCAGACCGGTGCTCGCAAGGTCTACCGCAACCAACTCGGCGACTTCGCCAGCGCCGGAGATACGGGCGCCTTCGACGGCTGACGAGTCCTTCGCATCGCTGGCGGGACGGGGCCTCGCTTCGATCGAGCGGTCTGACGCAGCGAGTCTCTCCAGAGCATGCAGGCGCGCAACTCGGCCCGCCGGCTGGGCTCGTGACAGAAATCGGACCAAAGAGCTGGAGACCGGTGACAGAGTCGAACACCATTCTGCTTTCTAACGGGGCGACGTTCGCGCGCCCCCGAATCTTCGCCGAGCGAGGCGTGGTGGAACGAAATGACGCACTCTCCAACCGCTGAAGTCCTTGAAGTGCCAGAGGAACCTGGGGCCGAGGTGTCTCGAACCGAGAAGCCAGAGAGCGAGGAGCCGGGGCTCTGGACGATCATCGCGCCGGTCAATCGAGAGATCTACACCGGTATGGCGGTCTCGTTGCTCAGCCTTGTCTCCTGGCTCGGTTCGATCATGCTCTTCTTGCCGATTGCCAACGAGTTGACGGCGTCCGAGCCGCGCAGCGAGCGGCTCTGGTCCCTCCTGGGAGTGAGCTTGGGCCTCGTCGTGCTGTCGTTCGTCTGTCGCGTGCTCTCTTTTCGCATCTCACATCTCGGGGCTTTTCGCCTCGAGCAGATCCTGCGAACCGAGCTGACGGACCGACTGGCTCGCGTGCCGCTCGGCTACGTGGTCAACGCCGGCTCTGGAGCGCTCAAGAAAATCGTGCTGGACGACGTACGCGCCCTGCACGCCTTCGTCGCCGACAGCACGCCGCTCTTCGCGAAGACCTTCTCAGCGCCGGTTCTGGGCATCGTCTTGATGCTGGTTTTGGATTGGCGCCTGGCTCTGCTGTCGCTTTCCCTCTTTCCCGTCGGCATGATCGCCATGTCCTTCGCCTTTCGCGACTACGAAGTGTCGCGCAAGAAAGTCGACGACGCCGCCGAGCGCATCAACGGCGTCATCAACGAGTACGTGCAAGGGATGCACGTCGTACGGACCTTCGATGACGGATCGACGTCTTTCCAGCGCTACCGCGATGCGCTGAACGACTCGACGCGTACCGTCAAGGAATGGACGGCGAAGTCTCAGTACGCCGCATACGCTGCGCGCACGCTCTTCGCCGCCCTGCCCACGGTCCTCGTGCTGGTCGCGGTCGGCGTGCCGATGATTCGGGCGGGATCGCTGGAGCTCACGACTCTGATGATGTTCCTGCTGCTCGCTCCGACGGTGACCGAGTCCATCGTGCCGATCGTCTGGCTGCAGCAGCTGCTGGTCAACGCCAGCGCAGCGGTAAAGCGTATCGGGCAGCTGCGACGCGTCGAGCTACTGACAGAGGCATCCGAAGGCAAGGTGCCCGGGGACGCCTCGGTCGAGCTGCAGGACGTCACCTTCCGCTACGAAGGGCGGTCGGACGATGCGCTCTCCGACGTCAGTCTGCTCATGCCACCCGGCACCGTCACCGCACTGGTCGGCGCTTCGGGAGCCGGGAAGAGCACCATCGCGCAGCTCATCCCGCGCTTCTGGGACGTGCGCGGCGGCAAGGTTCTCGTCGGCGGCGTCGAAGTTCGGGAGTTGAGCACCGACGCGCTGATGCGCTCGGTCGCCTTCGTGTTCCAGTCGCCCTTCCTGCTCAGCGACACGATCCGCAACAACATCCGCCTGGGCAAGCCGGACGCGACGGAAGAGGAAATCGTCGCCGCAGCGAAGGCGGCGCAGGCCCACGACTTCATTCTCGAAGAGCTGCCGAACGGCTACGACACGAAGGTCGGTGAGCGCGGCGCCAACCTCTCCGGCGGACAGCGCCAGCGCATCACCATCGCGCGCGCGATTCTGCAGGACGCGCCGATCGTCGTGCTCGATGAAGCGACGGCCTTCGCCGACCCCGACAACGAAGCAAAGATCCACCAGGCTCTCGCCGAGCTCGCTCACGGCAAGACGCTGATCGTCGTCGCCCATCGTCTTTCGACGATTCGCGACGCTCACAACATCGCGGTTCTGGATCAGGGGCGGCTCGTCGAGAGCGGCACCCATGACGAGCTGGTCGCTCACGAAGGTCGCTATGCGCGGCTCTGGTCACACTTCAATCAAGCGCAGGGCTGGGGACTGCGCACCGGCGCTGCCGGCTGAGCCGAGACGGGACGAAGACGATGCTTGCTTCCTTTCGCAACATGATCGAGGCCTGTGGCTCGCGCGCGGACGTGATGCGCCTGACGCTGCTATTCACCTTCTTCGCCGCTATTGCTCAGGGCCTCGCCTACGCCCTGCTCTTTCCCTTTTTCGCGGCGCTCGCCGAAGGCTCGGACGAGGTTTGGCGCTATGTCGGAGCGATCATCGTGCTGGTGATCCTCGATGCGCTCTTTCGCTACGGAGAATCGAAAGGCAGCTGGCGGGTCTACATCGAGGTCTCCGACGAAACGCGTTCCAACCTCGGTGAGCAGCTCAAGCGCATGCCCCTGGAGCAGCTCGCGCGGCGTCAGACCGGAGATCTGAACAGCGTCCTGACCGGCAACGTCAACGACGTCGTCTCCATCGCGGGCGGTCTCTTCAGCATGGTCGTGAACACGATGGTCACGCCGCTGGTGACCGTCGCGGCGACCTTCTTCATCGACTGGCGACTCGCCGTGTCGATGCTGGTCATCTTCCCGATGGCCATTCCCGTCTACCGGATCATCCGAGCCGCCGGTGCGCGCGAGAACCGCCTGTCGGCGACGGCTCACGCCGACGCGGCGTCCCACATCATCGAGTACACGCAGGGCTTGAGCGTGCTCCGTGCGACGCGCCAGGTGGGTCCGGAGTCGCAGCGCCTGCAGGCCTCGCTGGCAAGGCTGCGGGAGGCGCAGGCCAAGGGCACTCGTCTGGTCACACTGCCGAGCATCCTGATGTCGGCGCTCGTGCAGGTGGGCATTCTGCTGATCACGGCTCTCGCGGTCCACTTCGCGCTCGGAGCTTCGATCAGCGTCGCCGCCGTCCTGGCTCTCATCGTCGTCGCGATCCGGTTCAGCGAGCCGCTGGCGCTCTTCGCAAACATGTCGGCGATGTTCGACTTCATGGAAGCCGCGATCGAGCGCATCACCGAGCTGTTGGCCGTGCCGCCGCTGCCGCAGGTTGGTGAGAGCGAGGATCCGCAGAATGCGCACGTGGTCTTCGACGACGTCTGGTTCACCTACGACCAGGGCGACGAAGCCGTCCTTCGTGGCATCTCCTTCGAGTTTCCCGAGAACAGCCTGACCGCGCTGGTCGGAAGCTCCGGCAGCGGCAAGACGACGATCACCAAGCTCCTCACCCGGTTTGCCGACCCGCAGCAGGGCACGATCACCATCGGCGGGGCCGACGTTCGCAGCCTGACGCAAGCGCAGCTGATGCAGCAGTTCTCCGTCGTCTTCCAGGACGTCTACCTCTTCGACGACTCGATCCGGGAGAACATCCGTCTGGCCAAGGCCGATGCGACGGATGACGAGATCATCGCAGCGGCCAAGGCGGCGAACTGCCATCAGTTCATTTCGGCACTGCCCCACGGCTACGACACCGGTGTCGGTGAGATCGGCGGTGCTCTCTCCGGAGGCGAGCGGCAGAGAATCTCGATCGCCCGGGCGATCCTCAAGGACGCACCGATCGTCATTCTCGACGAGCCGACGTCGGCTCTGGATACCGAGAGCGAGGTCGCCGTGCAGCGCGCCATCGACACCCTGGTCCAGAACAAGACGGTCCTCGTCATCGCCCACCGGCTGTCGACGATCGTCGCGGCGAACAACATCGTCGTACTCGAGGCCGGGCAGATCGTCGAAGAGGGAGACCACAGCGCTCTGCTCGAGCTCGACGGGCGTTACGCTGAGATGTGGAACGCGCAGCTTGCCGACCGTCACTGGCAGATCACCGGCGGCGAGGTGGCCGAGGCGCGCCTGCCGCTCGAGTCCGCCTGAGGCGCGCTTCGGCTACCGGATGGCGCTCTGAATTGCGGCGACCGTGGCTTCGACGCGGACCTGCAGCAGCTGGCGCCCGACCTTGATCGAGTCTTCCTTGGGGGCGATGCTGACGCCGTTGATCATCGCTTTGCCCGCGGCGACCCGCTCGTCGTAGCGGACCGTTGCGGGGTCGGTGACCATCTGCATCGCCGTCGCCCAGTAGAAGTCGTGGAGTCCGTCGTTCTTCGGCTCGACGATGCCCAGGTCTTCGTTCATGAAGCGCATCACTTCGTCGTTGGCATAGTACTCGGGCACGAAGAGCGCGATCTTCTGCCCCCAGCGCTCGTTGAGGCGCTCGGCGACGTTCTTCATACCGCGTTGGTTGCCGCCGCTGTCGCCGATGAGAGCGACGGTCTCGAAACCGTGAGCCTTGAGACTGGAGACGACGTCCTCGAGCATCGCCTCGAAGGTCTCCTGGCGCACGCTGATCGTGCCGGGATAGAGCATGTGGCCTGAGGGCGGATCGATGCTGCCTTCGGGAACGAGCTTGATGATCGGTGCGCAGAGCGCGTCGCCGAGCTGACGAGCGATCATCTCGCAGGACGACTCGAGGATGTAGTTGTGCTTGCCCGTCGCGACGTAGGGGCCGTTCTGCTCGATGCCGCCGGTCGAGACGATCGCCGTCGTCTTGCCCGCCGCCATCGCGTCGCGCACTTCCATCCAGGTGAGCTCTTCGATCCAGACGGAGTCGAGAGCCTGGATCGGCGTCGGCGTGGCGAGGTCTTTCTTCACCTGCTCCATGTACTCGGCCATCCGGCGAGCTCGTTCCTCCTCCGACAGCTGAGGCTGTTGAGCGAACAGGGGTGAGACGGCAGCGGCCGCGAGGGCGAGAACGGGGAGAACGCGGATAAGCATCGAGGAATCTCCAGCAGTGGAACTCCCGGCAATGTATCGCAGGGGGGCTCTGATCGATTGGAGGGTCGTTTCGGTCAAGTTCGGCGGTCGCTTCGGTCAAGCGAAGGACACGGGGGCGCCGCAGGATGGGCTCATGAAAGGGCGGGATTGAACCGTTTCGCGCAGAGACTCGTTCGAGGGCTCGAGAGCCCGGTTACCCTCTGGGCCCTGCCACTTCTGGGCGCAGCGGTTCTTTGCGGGGCTCTGGATGGCGGCTTTCAACTCGACGATCACTTCCAGCGCTATCGCCTGCTCGGCCTCGGCGAGGATTCGATGCAGCTCTTCGTCTTCTACGACGGCGACGTCGACAGCAATCTCGCCGAGCGAGAGGCTGGAACGCTCCCCTGGTGGGTGAGTCCGAAGCTGCGGCACGCCAACTTCCGCTATCTCAGCGTCTTGACGATGCAACTCGACTACCTCCTCTGGCCGCACTCTCCGGCGCTCATGCACCTGCACAGCCTCCTTTGGCTCGCCGCGCTCGTGCTCGTCGTCACCGCCTTCTTTCGCTATCTCTTTCGAGAGAGCTCGGCTCGCTGGGTCGCGGGGCTCGCCGCGCTCGTGTACGCGCTCGACGACGCTCACGTCCTTCCCGCCGGCTACCTCGCGAACCGCAACGCGCTGCTGGCGGCGGCCTTCGGCCTTGCGAGTGTGTACTGTCACACCCGCTGGCGCGAGGAGCAGTGGCGACCCGGGTTCTGGCTGACGCCACTTTTTCTTTCGCTCGCCTTCGCCTCTGGAGAGCTGGGGGTCTCGGCGCTCGCCTATCTCTTCGCCTACGCGGTGTGCCTCGACCGCGAGGGCCTTCGCGCGGCATCGCTGGCCCTCGTTCCATCGGGTCTCGTTGCGACCCTCTGGATGCTGACCTACCGCTTCGGTGGCTTCGGCTCGAGCGACTCGGGCCTCTACGTGGATCCGGGCGCCGACCCTCTGGGATTCCTCTCTCTCTCCCTCGATCGAATCAGTGCGCTGCTCCTCGGCCAGTGGACTCCGATCCCCGCGGATTGGACCGTGCTCGTCGGACCGAGCGGCGCGGGAGGAGTTCGCGCTGCCGGGGTGCTGATCTTCGCGGGCCTGGCGTCCCTTCTCTGGCCTCAGCGCTCGCAGCCGCTCCTTCGCTTCTTTGCTCTCGGATCGTTCCTGTCGCTGCTCCCCATCGCGGCGACAGGACCGCAGAACCGTTTGCTGCTGTTCGTGAGCTTCGGTGCCGCAGGTCTCCTGGGCTGTCTTGCGGCAGCTCGTCCGTCGGGTTGGAGACGATGGGTTTTGGTCGGACTCGTCGCGATGCACCTGACGCTCTCGATCGCGGCGGGCCAGATCGTTCTCACCTTTCAGGAACGGGCCGCGCGGGCGATGGAGGTGGCGTCCAACAGCGTGCCGGACGAAGGCCTCGAGACGAAAGAGCTCGTCCTCGTCAATCCGAGCGACTCGATCTACCTGCCCACCGCGGTCTTCATGATGCGCTGGACCGACGGTCGCCCGGCGCCGCACACGATTCGCGTGCTCTCTCACGGCTCGACCGACGTCGAAGTGGAGGGCGTCGATCCGAACACCGTCGAGTTGGAGCTCGCCCAAGGTCTCTTCCCCGACGCGATGAGTCGTTATCACCGATCGTCGCGGCTGCCGTTCGTCCCAGGAGACCGGGTCGAACTCGAGGGGTTCTCGGCCGAGGTGCTGGAGGTCGGCAGCACCGGAGATCCCACACGCCTTCGCTATCGCTTCTCGAGCGCTCTCGGCCGGGAGGACCAGCTCTGGCTCGTCTGGAACGGAGCGACGTTCGAGCGCTGGCGACCGCCGAAGCCCGGCGAGACCAAGCTGCTTCCCCGGCGCGCGGGGATCTTCGGATGAACTTCCCCTGCGCCGAGGTGCGATACTCGTTGGATGACGAGCGGAAGGCGGCGACGGGCTTGAGCGACCCGACCGAGCGTCGGAACCGGCGGCTCATCGAGCGAGCGGCGGAGGCGATCGCGGGGGATCTGGAGCGACGACTCTCGGTCCGAGAGCTCGCAGAGCAGGCCGAGATGTCGCCGACGCACTTTCAGCGACTCTTCAAGAAGTACGTGGGCGAGTCCCCGAGCCAGTACGGCAAGAGGCTGCGCCTCGAGCGCTCCGCCCTGGAACTGCAGCGGCCGGGAGCGACGGTGACCGAGGCCGCCTGGGGAGCGAGCTACCAGGCCCACGAGGCCTTCAGCCGGGCCTTCCGGAGCCGCTTCGGGCTCTCCCCGTTGGACTATCGCAGGGAGGCCCGTGCCCGTCGACGCGGCGAGACCGAGCCCTTCGAGGTCGTGCATCTGGAGACGACGCGGCTCGCGTGCGTCTCCGCGGTGGGACCCTACTCCGACCGTGTACGGGCCTTCGAGGAGCTGCGCTTCTGGGCCGAGCCGCTCGGACTGCTCGAAGAGCAGAACCTGTTGGCGCTCTACTGGGACGATCAGGAGATCACCGCACCCGAGCGCACGCGGTCCGACGCGGCGGTCGCGGTGCCCTCCGAGCTGGCTCTCGGTGCCGACATCTCGGAGCGCTGGCTCCCGGCCGGCCACTACGCACACGTTGCCCACACGGGACCGAGCTCGGTGCGGGAGACCTACGAACGAGTCTTCAGAGACTGGCACCCGAAGACCGGCTGGCGTCCGGATCGACGGCCGATGCTCGTCGAGTACGACGAGCGGCACGACCCGTGGAGAGCTTCGCTCTTCGTCGCCGTGACGCGCTGAAGGAGTCTTCTTCGCGCCCCGGGGGTCGTCGCGCCTAGAGGTTGTCTCGATAGTCGGCTTCGATGCGCTCGTCGATCTGTGAGGCGATCTCGGGCTTGGCACCCGGAGTGCGGCGCACGTACATCTCGCCGAAGGAGATCTTCTGCTTGGGCAGCCACGAGTCGGGCTTCCAGAGCTTCGAGCGCAGGAACGCCTTGGCGCAGTGGAAGAAGCACTCTTCGATCTCGACGCGAAGCGCGAGGATGGCGGGTTTGCCGCGCGACGCCAGCGAGTCGAGGAGCTCGGGATCGTTGGTCAGCGAAGCGCGGCCGTTGATGCGCAGCGTCTCCGTGGTGCCGGGAATGATGAAGATCACGCCGACGTGCGGGTTGGCGAGGATGTTCTGGTGACCGTAGACGAGGCGATTTCCGGGTCGATCGGGAATCAGCAGGGTGCGCTCGTCGAGGACGCGCACGAAGCCGGGCTCGTCGCCTTTGGGCGAAGCGTCGAGCCGCCGATCGGCGTCGCTGGTCGACAGAATGAGGAACGGCGACTTGCCGATGAAGTCCGTCGCAAAGTCGTTCAGCGAGTCGGTGTTCTTGAGTTCGAGCCCGGGCGTCGTCTCGCCGACGACCTCTCTCAGCTGCTCGACGGAGGTAATGCGGTGTGGATCGTTCATCGGATGTTCTCCTCTCCCTGCGCGGACAGTAGCAGGCAGAAGAGAGCGCGGCCGATCGAAGAAGCCCGAGGGCCCGGTCTTCATCGACGGCCGCGCCGGACCGAACCGGTGGCGTCAGTCCGTCAGAAAGGCGTCGAGGGCGTCCAGACGGCTCGCCCACTCGAGCTTGGTGCTTTCGACGGCCGCGCGCGACGGCAGGCCGCTGTGCTGGATCTGCACGGTTGCACGCGGTCGTCCGTCGCGTCCTTCGGGCTTCTCCAGGAAGTAGAGCTGCACTCGCTGACCGTTCTCCGCGTCGAGGCGCAGAGAGCGATCCTTCTTCGACGAACGCAACTGCCACTCGAAGTCGAGCCAGCGTTCGCGCTGCGTCTTGTGGGCAAAGGCGCGATAGAGCCTGGTGAGCGTCACCGGTAGCGTCTTGCTCTTGTTGGCGTCGTAGCCACCGCCCCGGCGCTGGCCGACGTCGCGCAGCCCCTTGATGCGCTCGTAGCCGACCGTCACCTGCTGCGACCACCATGGGCTGACGCCGTCCTGCGCGCCGGCGATCTTCGCAATGTCGCGGTGAGGCAGCGTCTCGGCGCCCGCGGCGTCGAGAAGCTCGACCCAGTCGGTCCAAGACCGTTCGGTCGCCTTCTGCACGGAGCTCAGGCTCATGCCGGAGCGCTCGGCGTAGTCGGCGTCACTCTGTGCCCGGCTCTGCAGAAGGAGCTGCGCTCGCGCGGTGGTGTAGGACTCACCGGTCTTTTCCATGCGCTGGCGCACGAGCCGCTTGAAGTCTTTGTTCTGCGTCATCTCGAATCTCCTCGGTTCCGGTGCATGGCGCTCTGGCCTGGTCCCCTCAGCAGACGGTAGGCCGCAACCGCTCGCTGGCGGAGCCACGCACCGATGTTGGGTTGTTTCGAGTGCCAAGGCCTCGGAGGCTTCGGCTGACCTGGGAGTGTTCCCCCCTTTGCCCCGCGACTCCGGAGTCCGCTTCCGCTGAGGGGAAGCTTTGCAGGGTTGGGCGCCAAGTCGAGCGCCACCTTGAGGGTGCCTCAGACGGCTCTCGAGGTCAAGCGTGGCAGGATGAGTCGCTGCCAGGACAGTTCCGGAAGACGCGCCTCGGCGCCAAGGAGAGCCGATGACCGCGCAAGAAGCCGCTCCGCCCGCGAAGAAGCCCTTCGAGTTCCCCCACTCGCTCATCCTGATCTTCGGGATGATCGTGCTCGCGCAGCTGGCGAGCTACGTTCTGCCGGCCGGCGAGTTCGAGACGGAGGGACGGCAGGTGCTGCCCGGGACCTACAGCGCGGTCGACGCGGAACCGTTGCCCTGGCACTCCTTCCTCACGAAGATTCCAAAGGGCCTGCTCGAAGCGGGCGACATCATCTTCTTCGTCTTTCTCATCGGCGGAGTGCTCGGGGTTCTTCGCGCGACGGGCACGGTCGACGCCGTGATCAGCAAGGCGCTTCAGCACGCGGGCAGCAGCCGCATCGGGGTCGTCGGCGGGATGATGGGGCTCTTCGTTCTCGGCTCAGCAACGATCGGCATGGCTGAGGAGTACCTGCCGTTCATGCCGGTGCTCATCACGCTGTGCCTGGCGCTCGGTATGGACGCCGTCGTCGCGCTCGGCATCGTCGTGCTGGGCTACGGCATGGGCTACGGCGCCGCGACCCTCAATCCCTTCACCGTGGCCATCGCCCAGGACATCGCCGGTCTGACGCCGACCTCCGGGCAGTGGTACCGCTGGATTCTGCTCGGCCTCTTCTTCCTCATCGGGTTGCAGCACCTGCTCTCCTACGCTCGCAAGATCGAGCGCGATCCGCAGGCCAGCCTGGTTGCGGACATCGACTACTCGGACGGTTTCGAGCAGCCGCCGCCGACGCCGCTCACGGGGCCGCGCCTGCTGATCCTGATTCTCTTCGTGCTGACGATCGCAGTCTTTGCGCTCGGCAGCTCCGAGGTCACCGGCTGGGGCTGGTACCTCACCGAGCTCGGCGCCCTCTTCATGGGGCTCGGCATCATCGCTGCCGTGGTGGCGCGGATGCACCCGAACATCGTCGCGCGCGAGTTCTGCGAAGGCGCCTCCGAGCTCACCGCGGCGGCTCTGCTGATCGGCTTCGCGCGCACGATCGAGGTGATCCTCACCGATGCGCAGGTCATCCATACGATCGTCAATGCCATCGCAGGGCTGCTCGACGGAGCCGGCGCCAGCGTCGCTGCGGTCGGCATGCTGCTCGTGCAGTCGGTGTGCAACTTCTTGATTCCGTCCGGCAGCGGACAGGCCTACGTGACGATGCCGATCATGGCGCCCCTCGCGGATCTCGTCGGGGTCGAGCGTCAGGTGGCGGTCCTCGCCTACCAGTTCGGCGACGGCTTCACCAACATGATCGTGCCCACGAACGCGGTGATCATGGGTCTTCTCGCCTATGCCCGCATTCCTTACCAGCGCTGGTTCCGTTTCATGGTTCCGCTCCTCCTCAAGGTCTATCTGGCGGCGGCGGTAGCGCTCGTCGTTGCGGTGCTCATCGGCTATCGCTAGCACCCTCGCCTCCTTTGATCTAGCCTCGGACGGTCCCGCGATGGCGCACTTCGGAGCGTAGCGTCGGGACTGAACCTCACACCTTGCGAAGGAGCCCTCTGGTGCAGCGTTTGAACGCACGGCCTGGGATCTTGTTCCTCCTCACGTTTCTCGCTTCGAGCGCCATCGCGCAGACGGAGAGCTTCGCCGTGGGCTCGGCGGTCGCTGCACCGGGTACCGTGGCGTCGGGTCGCATCGACATCGCTCCGCGCGGTGACGAAGAGGGCACTTTCATCCCGATCACCGTGGCGCACGGCGCGCAGCCCGGGCCGACGATGGGACTGATCGCCGGCATTCACGGTTCCGAGTACGCGCCAATCCTCGCTTTGCAGAAGCTGAGGCCCCTTCTCGATGCTGCCGAGCTCCGCGGAACGGTGATCCTGGTACACGCTGCGAACATCCCCGCCTTCGAAGGCCGCACGATCTACTTCGGACCGGTCGACCGCAAGAACCTCAACCGTTCCTTTCCCGGCAGGCCGGACGGCACGATCACCGATCGCATCGCCCACGCGCTCGTGCAGCAGGTCATCTCCAGGTCCGACTACGTCATGGACATGCATGCCGGCGACGGCAACGAGGGGCTTCGGCCGTCCTACTCGGCGTACTACGCGGAAGCCGGATCACCCGAGGTGATCGAGAAGTCGAAGCGCATGGCCATCGCCTTCGGTCTCGACACGATCGTCGCGTTCCGCGGTGACCTGACCGTCGAGTCGGCGATCTGGTGCGGCGCGTCCGCGGTCGCTCTCGACATTCCCGCGATCGACATCGAGTCAGGACAGAGAGGGCTCACGGACGACGAGTACGTCGATCCGATCGTCGACGGCATCCTCAGCGTGCTGCGCGATCTCGACATGATGCCCGGAGATCCGACACCTGCTGCGGATCCCTTCATCGTCAAGGACCGGGCGCGCGTCTACGCCAAGTCCTCGGGTCTCTGGACTCCCGACCCGCGGATCAAGGCGGGCGACTATGTGACCGAGGGTGCTCGACTCGGCGTCATCAAGGACTGGTACGGCAACGTCGTGCAGGAGGCGTTTGCGCCGAAGAGCGGTGCACTGCTCATCCTCTTCCAGTCGCCGCCGGTGAACGAAGGCGACAACCTGGCGGTCATCGCCAGGGTCGAATAGTCGCCGTTCACTCGACCGGGCGAGGATTGAAGTGGCTGCAGAGATCTGCGAATCGAACCCGGCGCTCTCCGTGGTGCTCGTCGGTGCGGGCGACACGGAGTCCGTGCAGAAGACCTTCGAACATCTCGACGCGCAGACCGTGCGAGACCGAGTCGAGGTCGTCCTCGCGGTGCCGAGCGCCGAAGCTCTGCACCTCGATGCCCTGCCGATCGAGAAGCTCTTCGGGGTTCGCGTGGTCGAGACGGGTGACGTACGCACCACCGCCCGAGCCCGCGCCGTGGCGGTCCAGGCGAGTCGCGCGCCAGTCGTTGCGCTAGCAGAGGATCACAGCTTCCCGCCGGCGGACTGGGCGGAGCGTCTGCTCGAGGCGCACCGCGATTCGTACGTCGCGATCGCGCCTCAGATCGCCAACGCGAATCCGAAGTCGGTCCTCAGCTGGGCCAACTTTCTGATCGAGTACGGACCTTGGATGTGGGCCGACGGACCCACGGAGCCCGAACACCTGCCGGGACACAACGGTTCCTACAAGCGCGAAGCGCTGCTCGGCTACGGGGATCGCCTTGGAGCCATGCTCGAAGCGGAGAGCCTGATTCACTGGGATCTGCGTGAGCGCGGCGAGCGGCTGCTGCTTCTGCCGGGGGCGCGCACTCTGCATCTCAACTTCTCGAGGCCTCTCGCCTCGTTGAAGCTTCGCTTTCACGGCGGCCGAGCCTTCGCGGCGGCGCGGTCGGAGTCCTGGTCGCTACCGCGACGACTCTTCTACGCTCTTGCAGCCCCGGCCATCCCGCCGCTGCGGCTCGCAAGGACCGTGCGCACCCTGCGGCAAACGCCGGATCGCGGCGTTCTCTTGCGCGTTCTCCCCGCTCTCGCCGGGCTACTGGCGTTGGACGGCCTTGGGGAAGCAGCAGGCTACGTCCTGGGCGCCGGCGCCTCGGATCACTGGCTGAGTCGTATCGAGCTGCGGCGGGAGCGCTATCTGCGTGACGCGGACAAGCCTCTGGCGTTCCCGGCCGCCTGAAGCTCAGCCGCAGCCGCTCGTCGCCCCGCAGCTGGGACAGTGGTAGCAGGCACCGCTGCGGATCATGATCGTGCCGCATTCGGAGCAGGGGGGTGCATCCTGGTCGTTGACGAAGGTCTCCGGCTGGGACGTGGTGACCGGCTCGAGCGGCGTCTCCGGCTGGGACGTCGGCGCGGAACCACTGGTCGCTTCGGGCTCCGGCAGGACGCCGAGAGCCTCCTGCTCTTCGGGCTCGAGAAACTTCGAGCCGAGCCAGCGGAAGATGTAGTCGACAGTCGACTTGGCCATCGGGATGCGCTTGTTCGAAGTGAAGCCCGAGGGCTCGAAGCGCACGTGCGAGAACTTGCGGATCAGTGTGCGCAGCGGCACGCCCGACTGAAGCGCGATCGAGACCGAGGTCGCGAAAACGTCCATCAGTCCAGAGATCGCTGAGCCCTCCTTGGCCATGACGAGAAAGATCTCGCCGGGCTGGCCGTCCTCGTAGAGACCGACCGTGATGTAGCCCTCCTGGCCGCCGACCGAGAACTTGTGGGTGATCGCTTGGCGCTCGTCGGGGAGTTTGCGGCGTTGCTCGGCGGGCGCCGCGGTCGCGAGCACCTGCGCGTCGGCCGATGCATCCTTCTTGTCGAGCGACAGCGGCTGGCTGCGCTTGCAGCCGTCGCGGTAGATGGCGACGGCCTTGAGCCCGAGGCGCCAGGCCTCGAGGTAGGTGTCGGCGATGTCTTCGACGCTCGAGTGCTCGGGCAGGTTGATCGTCTTACTGATCGCGCCCGAGATGAACGGCTGCACCGAGGCGAGCATCTTGAGGTGGCCCATATGATGGATCGAACGGGTGCCGCGCGCCGCCTTGAAGGCGCAATCGAAGACGGCGAGGTGCTCCGGGTCGAGATCCTCGGCGCCCTCGATCGTGTCGTTCTCTTCGATGTGGTCGAGGATGCTGCGAATCGCGCTCTGGTCGTAGCCGAGCCGCTCGAGCGCCGTCTCCACGGAGTGGTTGACGATCTTCAGCGTACCGCCGCCGACGAGCATCTTGTACTTGACGAGGCCGATGTCCGGCTCCACCCCGGTGGTGTCGCAGTCCATCATGAAGGCGATGGTGCCGGTCGGTGCGAGCACGGAGATCTGGCTGTTGCGCAGGCCCGCGTCCTCCGAGGCGCTGACCGTGTCCTGCCAGGCGAGGCGCGCAGCGTTGACGACGTCGGGGAGCGACGCTTCCAGATCGAGCGCCGCGTCGCGGTGCATTTCCATGACCTTCGTCATCGACGAGCGGTTCTCCTCGAAACCGGCGAAGGCGCCCTTGGCCGCTGCGAGCCGGCCGGACTGGCGGTAGGCAGAGCCGGAGAGAAGTGCGGTGATCGCGGCTGCCGTCGCTCGACCCTCGTCGGAATCGTACGGCTGCCCGCGTCGCATCAACAGGGCGCCGAGGTTGGCGTACCCCAGGCCCAGCGGTCGGTAGAGATGCGAGTTGGCCTCGATCTTCTCCGTCGGGTAACTGGCGCGGTCGACGAGGATCTCCTGCGCGGTGATGACGACTTCGCAGACGTGAACGAAGCGTTCGGCGTCGAAGCCGCCGTCCGGCGTCTCGAAGCGCAGCAGGTTGAGCGACGCCAGGTTGCAGGCCGTGTCGTCGAGGAACATGTACTCGGAGCACGGGTTGCTGCTGTTGATGCGACCGCTTTCCTTGCAGGTATGCCAGCGGTTGATCACCGTGTCGAACTGCATGCCCGGATCACCACAGACCCAGGTCGACTGGGCGATCTTCTGCAGCAGTTCGCGGGCCGGGTAGCGGCCCATCTCGGAGCCGTCGGTGCGCGCCTTCGTCGCCCACTCAGCGTCCTCTTCGACGGCCTCCATGAACTCGTCCGACACGCGCACCGAGTGGTTTGCGTTCTGGAAGAAGACAGAGTCGTAGGCGCCGCCGGGCACGTTGAAGCCGCCGTCGTAGCCCTGCTCGATGAGCGCCCAGGCCTTGCGCTCCTCCGTTTCCTTGCACTCGATGAACTCGACGATGTCCGGATGGTCGGCGTCGAGGATGACCATCTTGGCGGCGCGGCGCGTGCGTCCGCCGCTCTTGACCACCCCGGCGAAGGAGTCGTAGCCGCGCATGAACGAGACCGGCCCGGAAGAAGTGCCGCCGCCCGACAGTGGCTCTTCCGAGCCGCGCAGCGTCGACAGGTTGCTGCCCGTGCCCGAGCCGAACTTGAAGAGCAGAGCCTCGGTTTCGGCGAGCTTCATGATGGACGACATGCTGTCTTCGACCGAGTTGATGAAGCAGGCGCTGCACTGCGGGCGCTCGAAGATGCCGACGTTGAACCAGACCGGCGAGTTGAAGCAGGCGGACTGGTCGAGCAGCAGTGTGCGCAACTCCTGTTCGAAGGTCTCGGCGTCGTCGTTTTCGAAGTAGCCGTCCTCGCGACCCCAACGCGCGACGGTGCCGGCGACGCGATCGATCACCTGGCGCAGGCTCGTCTCACGCTCGGACGTTCCGAGCGCGCCGCGGAAGTACTTGCTGGTGACGACGTTGACCGCCGTCTGTGACCAGCTCTCAGGGAACTCGACTCCGAGCTGCTCGAAGACGATCTTGCCGCTGGGCTCCTGAATCCGGGCGTCGCGGCGCACCCACTGCACCGTGTCGTAGGGGTGCACCGAGGGCTTGCTCAGCTTTCGCTCGAAGCGGAGTGCGGCTTTCGGGGGTGCTTGTCTCGGATCGATCGTCATGGGTAGGCCTCTCGTTCGGTCGGCTTCGGGAGCCGGGCCGGGCAGCTTCTGTCGTCAGCTATACGTACGTCAAGAGACGACCGACGGACGAAATTCCAGCTCTGCGCGCAAACGCTGCAGCGGCGAGGCTTGCCCTCGCGGCGAGTCGATTCGGCGGGAGCGCGTTTCCGCCGCGCAAGGCGAGGCGGCGGATCAGCGACCGACGAAGCGGGGCGGGCGCTTTTCGAGGAAGGAGCGCACGCCCTCCTGATGATCCTCCGAGGCAAAGCACTCCTTGAGAGCCTCGACGTGAGCGCCCATGTGCTCCTCGACGCTGCGCGTCATGCCGCGGTAGACGAGCTCCTTCATGCGCTTCTGTGAGAAGGGCGATCCCCGCAGGAAGGAACGCGCAATCTCCCGAGCGCGGTCGGCGAGCTGTTCCGGTTCGACGATCTCGAGCACGAAACCGGCGGCGAGCGCCTCCTCGGCACTCAGGAAATCGCCCGAGTAGAGGAGCTGAAGAGCCTTCTGCGGTCCGAGCAGGCGGGGGAGGAGCCAGGAGCCGGCGCCCGTGTCCGGGACGAGGCCGCGATGCGCGAAGTTCCAGGCGAAGCGAGCCCGCGGCGTCGCCAGGCGCACGTCGCACTGGCTGCTGAACTCGGCGCCCATGCCGACGGCGGGACCGTCGACGGCGGCGATGACCGGCTTCGGACAGGAGACGAGCGGCCACCAGACGTCGCCTTCATGCGCCTCCCCGCGCACGCCGCGCTCCTTGCCCGGAATCGTCTCCAGGCTGGCAAGGTCCGTACCGGCGCAGAAGGAGCCGTCCTTGCCCGTCAGGATGAGCACGCGAGCGTCGTCGTTTTCCGCGACTTCCCGCACCAGTCCGACGAAGTCGAAGAGCATCTGATACGTGATCGCGTTGCGCTTCTCCGGGCGATCGATGGTGAGCGTGGCGATGCCGTCGTTGACGTCGAGCTCGAAGTGTTCTGCGGTCATACGGGCCTCCTTGCTGGAAGGCCTAAACGTACCGCAGACGCCAAGAAGCCCGCCGGCCGCCAGTGCGGCGCAGCGGGCTTCGAGGGTCGTGACGAAAAGCGCCCGGTGCGAAAGAACTCAGTCGCCGATGAGGCGCACGCTGCCGCCGGAGCTGCGCAGGACCATCAGCGGACCGCCGCCTCCGACGCTGCCGACGAGGCGGGTGCGGGTCTTGGTCGTGGCGTCGACGCCGACACGGTCGTTGACCGAGCCGCCCGAGGCGCGAGCGTCGATGTCGAGGCTGACGTTGCCGGCGAGACGGACTTCGATGCTGCCGCCCGAGGTGCTGAGCTTGCTCTCGCTCGTCGGCGTCTCGGTGAGATTGGCCATCAGGCTGCCGCCGGACGTCGACGCCTGCAGCGGACCGGCGATCTCTTCGATGCGAATCGAGCCGCCAGCGGTCGACGCATTGACGGACGCGTCGGCGCGGTCGACGGTGATCGAGCCGCCGGAGCTGTCGAGCTCGGCCTTGCCGGAGACGGAGGCGACGGTGATCGAACCGCCGGCGCTGTCGAGGTCGATGTTGCCGTCGACGTCACCGACCTTGATCGAGCCACCGGAGCTGCGGATGGCGACGTCGCCCTGCAGCTCGGCGAGGCGTACGCTGCCGCCGGCCGAGGAGACCTCCGCGTCGAAGCGGCCAGGAACGGTGATCGTCGCTTCGAGGCCCTTCTCGCGCCAGCTCCAGGAGCCTCTCTTCTTGCGGCGCTCGATGACGAAGCGCACGGTGTCGCCGTTCTGGCTGAAGTCGAGGATGTAGTCGTCTTCGATCGGAGCGCTCGAGGTGCCGCGACGGCGCAGATCAAGGGTGACCTCGTTACTCGAGCCCGGCACGATCTCGATCTTGGTGGCGTCGGCTTCGAGGACGAGCAGGCCGCCCGGCGAAGCGTCGAAGGACTTCTGGACGTCGGCGGCGAGGGGAAGGCTCGCCAGCAGAGCGACGGTGAGAGCGAAGACTCCGATGCGGAGCGGTCGTTGGGTAGCGAT
>JBCCLJ010000132.1:0-20051 GCA_039026915.1 Acidobacteriota bacterium | reverse complement strand
TTCTTCTTCTCGTATTCCTTCTCGAGAACCGCCTTGCGCGACAGCACGATGTTGTTACGGCGGCGGTCCAGGCTGATCACCTTGAACTCGAGCTCCGCGCCCTTGAGCGACTCGAGGTTCTTGACCGGCTTGATGTCGACGAGCGACCCCGGCAGGAAGGCCCTGAGGCCAACGTCGATGGTCAGGCCGCCCTTGATGCGGTCGACCACGCGTCCCTTGATGATCTTGCCTTCTTTGAAGCTGTTCTCGACCTGAGCCCAGACGCGCATGCGCTCGGCCTTGGTCTTCGAGAGCATGACGTTGCCTTCGGCGCCTTCGGTCTGCTCGAGCAGTACCTCGACGTCGTCGCCAACGCCCACCTGCAGCTCGCCCTCACGCGTCGTGAACTCGCGGATGGGAATCAACCCTTCCGATTTGTATCCGACGTCGACGATCACGTCGTTGGAAGTGATCTCGATCACCGTGCCTTTGACGATTTCGCCTTCGGTCAGGTGACGCATGCTCTCGTCGTACATCTCGACGAGCTGTTCGTAAGTCAGTCCACCATCTTGCAGCTCAGCGCCTTCGCCTTCCGGCATCGCGCCTGTCTGCTCTTCTGTTGTCTCCATGGTGTGGGGAGTCCTCCTTCTTCCCGAGGGGAGCTTAGGCGCAGGGCTGACGGTTCTCAGGCCATCAGCGAGAAAGTATTTGCGCCGAGAAGTCCGTTTCGAATCAGTGATTTCAACGGTCTTCGGCCCGTTCTCGGGATTGACGAGTCTAGGGTACGCCTCGCGCCTCCGTCAACCGACAGAACGGTCTCCTCGACCGCCACGAGCCTGCAACGGAGCCTGCGTCTCAGGCATCCTCCGGGTCCGGCTGATTGCGCGCTTTGCGCCGGTGCTCGGCCCGGAGCAGGCGCTCCGCATTGCGCCGAAGACCGTCGAGTTTCGCCCGTTTCATCGGGCTTTTGCGGAACGTCTCGACGTAGTCCTCGCGACCGATTTCGACAAGCTCGCCCAGCGTGAGCGCCGCGCGCCGCGTCGTCGGCCGTGTCCAGGACTCGTCGTGGATCAGGCCACCCCGTTTGAACAGGTGCTCATTCCAAGGACACACCTCTTGGCAGATGTCGCAGCCGAAGAGCCAATGCTCGTAAAACTCGTCCTCGGACGGCGAGACTTCGCCTCGATGCTCGATCGTCCAGTAGGAGATGCAACGGTTGGCGTCGAGAACGTAGGGCTCGGGAAAGGCGCCCGTCGGGCATGCGTCCAGGCAGCGCGTGCACTGTCCACACATGTCCGCCAGCGGTTCGTCGGGCTCCAGATCGAGCGTCAGCAGGATCTCTCCGAGCAGAAAGTAGCTGCCGTCACGATGCAGCAGGTTAGTGTTCTTACCGACGGCTCCCAGGCCGGCGAGGGCACCGATCTCCCGCTCCAGGAGAGGTCCGGTATCGACGTAGGAACGACTGCGTGTTCCGGGAAACGCAGACTCGATGCGGTCGCCGAGCTTCCTCAGAAGCGGCTTCATGACGTCGTGGTAGTCGTCACCTCGGGCGTAGCGCGCGACGCGCCCGAGCGCCGGCTGGTCGGGATCGCACCCGCTGTCGTGGCGCACGAGATCCTCCTCCGCCCTGGGTGCGTAGTGCATCGCCACAGCGAGCGCGCTCCTCGCACCTTCGAGGAGATGACGAGGGTCGAGTCGCTTTTCGCGGTAGCGCTCCAGGTAGGTCATGCCGGCGTGCTGGCCACGATCGATCCATCGATCGAAGGCGTCGGCGCGATTCGACGGGGCGAGCCGAGCGATCCCGGCGCGATGAAACCCAGCCTCCAGCGCCCAGCGCTTGAGCAGAGCCGCGCGCTCGCTACCGCCCGGGCGACTCACCGACCTGAGCTCGCCTTTCATAACGCCGGTAAACGGAGTCGTATTCGTCCGCATCGTTGGCGGGCACGGCAAGTTCCTCGACGACCTTCCATGCGTCGACGTCGAACTTCGGGAAGAAGGCGTCGCCTGACACACGCGCATCCACCCAGGTCAGATCGAGGCGCGTCGCCTTGTCGAGCGCTGCCGCGTAAACCGCCGACCCGCCAATGACGAAGACCAGATCGCTCTCTCCCTGCGCGCGCTCGAGGGCCGTTTCGAGATCGGGCAGGACGGTCACACCGGGCCTTTCGCGGACCGTCCGCGAAAGGACCAGATTCAATCGTCCTGGGAGCGCCCGTCCGATCGATTCGTGCGTCCTGCGCCCCATGATGATCGGATGCCCCCGGGTCAGCGTCTTGAAGCGCCGCAGATCGGAGGAGAGCCGCCACGGCAGATCGCCGTCGCGACCGATGACGCGGTCGTGAGCGATCGCTGCGATCAGGCTGAGTTGCGCAGTCACGGCGCGTCAGACGGCGACCGGAGCCGCAATATGGGGGTGGGGGTCGTAGTCGACCAACTCGAAGTCGGCAAGTTCGAACGAGAACAGGTCTCTGCGCTCCGGGTTCAAGAGCATCCGGGGAAGCGGCCGCGGCTCGCGCGCGAGCTGCTTCTTCGCCTGCTCCAGGTGATTCTTGTAGAGGTGCGCATCTCCGAACGTATGCACGAAATCCCCCGGCTGCAGGTCGGTCACCTGGGCCAGCATGAGGGTCAGGAGTGAATACGACGCGATGTTGAAAGGAACCCCCAGGAAGAGGTCGGCACTGCGCTGGTAGAGCTGACACGAGAGGCGACCTTCAGCGACGTAGAACTGAAACAGGGTGTGGCAGGGGGGCAGCGCCATCGAGTCGACGGCCCCGACGTTCCAGGCAGAGACGATGAGCCGCCTCGACGTCGGCTCGGTGCGCAGGCGCTCCACCAGCTCCGAGATCTGATCGTGCACGACACCGTCGGCACCCTTCCATGAACGCCACTGCTCGCCGTACACCGGACCGAGATCGCCGTTCTCGTCGGCCCACTCGTCCCAGATCGAGACGCCGTGCTCGTGCAGGAACGCCAGATTGGTGTCACCGCGCAGCAACCAGAGAAGCTCGACGATGATGGATCGCAGGTGCACCCTCTTCGTCGTCACCAAGGGAAAGCCCTCCGACAGGTCGAAGCGAAGCTGACGTCCGAAGACGCTCAGCGTGCCGGTGCCCGTACGGTCGCCACGTGCGGTTCCGTTGTCGAGAACGTCGTCGAGTAGATCGAGATAGCTGCGCATGCGGCGCATCCTAACCCTGGCTGGAGCGCCGACGCGACCGCCGGTGCAAGGTCGAAGCGGCCTTCCTCGTCTCTTTCGGGTATGAGCATTGCGCACTGCACCTCCGCCACGCCCTGGGGCGTGAACGCACATCCGGTGGAGATCGAAGCGGACGTACAGGGAGGCCTCCCTCGCTTCGATCTCGTCGGCCTGGCGAGCACGGCGGTCAAGGAGAGCCGCGAGCGCGTCCGCACCGCGATTCGCAACACCGGCTTCACCCTCGAGCCGCGCGCCGTGACGGTCAACCTGGCTCCGGCCGAACTTCCCAAGGGCAGCAATCATCTCGATCTGGGCATCGCATGCGCCCTTCTGGCTGCGCACGGCAAGCTGCCGCCGGAGGCACTCCAGGATCGCCTCATCTGCGGTGAGCTCGGACTCGACGGATCGGTGCGACCGGTTCGAGGTGCTCTCGCGATCGCTGAGCGAAGTCGCGAGGTCGGCGTTCGCGAGTTGGTCCTCCCTCGCGCCGACAGCGCTCTCGCGGCTGAGATCGAGGGCGTACGAGCCGTCGGTGTCGCCAGCCTGGCCGAAGCGGTCGGTCACCTCACGGGAACGGAGATCGTCGTTCCCGCAAGGCAGCGTGGCCTGGCCGTGCCGACACGCAAGATGACGGACTTCGGCGAGATCCGCGGCCAGGCAGCTGCGAAGCGGGCGCTGGAGATCGCCGCAGCGGGTGCCCACAATCTGCTCTTCTGTGGGCCTCCCGGTGCCGGGAAGACGATGCTGGCGCGGTCCATGCCGAGCCTGCTGCCAGAGCTCAGTCGAGACGAGGCGATCGAAGTCACCAAGATCCACTCGATGACGGCGGAGGCGGTTCCGGAGGGCCTGATTCGTCAGCGGCCGTTTCGTTCCCCTCACAGCGACACGTCGGTTCCTGGCCTCGTCGGCGGCGGCCTCACTCCGCGTCCCGGAGAGGTCAGCCTCGCCCACCGCGGAGTGCTCTTCCTCGACGAGCTTCCACAGTTTCGACGCTCGGCGCTCGAGAACCTCAGGCAGCCGCTGGAAGACGGCTGCGTCTCCATCGTGCGCGGTCAGGTCCAGGTGACCTTTCCGTGTCGCTTCGCCCTGATCGCCGCGATGAACCCCTGTCCTTGCGGTCATCATGGCGACCCGCGGAAGGACTGCCGCTGCGGCGAAGAAGGACGTCGCCGATATCGAGAGCGGCTTTCGGGCCCGCTGCTGGATCGCATCGACATGCATCTTCAGATCCCAGCGGTCGCTGCCGCCGACCTACGGGGACCGGCGGGAGAAAGCTCCGAAGCGGTACGCGAGCGCGTCATCGCGGCTCGGGAGTGCCAGAGACTCCGCTACGGGATTGCCGGCGGAGTCAACTCCGAGATGCCCGGAGCGGCGAGTCTCGCCATGCTCGAACAAAAGAATCCGGTCGGACGGCTACTCCGCCGAGCCTACGAACAGTTGGGACTGTCCATGCGAAGTCTGACCAAGGTGACGAGAGTCGCACGCACGCTGGCCGACCTCGACCGGAGCTCGAGCGTTCGAATGGAGCACGTCAAAGAAGCGCTGCAGTACCGTCAACCGACGGCGTCTCCCTGAGGGACTCAACCCTTCAGTTCCGACGCCGCGCGGCGCAGCGCCCTGAGGATCTCGTCGGGCGGGGGCTCGTCGCCCACGGTGCGCGAGCGATGCGCGTAGACGACCTCGGCGAGAGGCGAGATGACGAAGACTCCGCCGAGCTGGTCCTTCACGCCGTAGGCCTTGCCCTGGCGAAAGCCTTCGCGCAGAGCCTGGATCAGACGCGGCACGACTCTCGGAGAGTAGTTCGCCAGGACGCTTTGGCGAAGCTCCATCGCGCGGTACCCAACGAGCTGTGGGTCCACGAGCAGCCGAAAGGGCAGCTGCTCCTCCTCTGCATAGCGGCGCGCGTCTTCGACCTCACCGTTGCCGATGAGTGCCAGGCTGCCGCCCGCCTCCGCGATCTCCTCTCCGATGGTGCGCAACTGCGCAACCTGACGTTTGCAGAAGATTCAGCCGAAGAAGCGCAGAAAGACGAGGACCGCAGGAGAGTCTTCCCACAGCGTTCCCAGCCGCACCTGCTTGCCCTGAAGATCCTTGGCCTGTACCGGCCCGAGTGTGTGCGCTACGTTCACGAGCGCAGTCTAAGGCAAGGAGGCGTCCGTCATGCAGCTGATTGCACATCGCGGTGAAAGCGCTCACTTCCCTGAGAACACAATCGCCGCCTTCGATGCGGCCCTATCCACTGCGGACGCCCTCGAGCTCGACCTCGGGCTGACTCGAGACGGCGAGATCGTGGTTCTGCACGACGAGACGCTCGACCGTACGACGAATGGTTCGGGCCGTCTCGCCGACTGCGACTGGGCGGAGATTGCCCGTCTCGACGCCGGCAGTTGGTTCGGGGAAGCGTTTGCCAGCGAGCGCCTGCCACGAATCGACCAGGTCCTCGAGCTCTATCGCGGTCGCATCGATCTCAACCTCGAGCTCAAGGCCGAGGCCTTCGCGGAACCGGCGAGCAACGCGGATCCGCTCGGCAAGCTGCTGGCATTGCTCGGCCGCGATACGAGAGGGATTCTGGTCTCGAGCTTCGACTGGCGCATCCTTCGGGACCTTTCTCGTCGCCGCCCGGAGCTGGAAATCGGCGTTCTGCAAGACGGCGGCGAACTTGCACGGGCCCTCGAGGCGGCCAGGGCCTTCGAGGCAGCTTCGATCCATCTGGAGCGCACTCTCGTCGACGACGATGCCGTCGCACGAGTCCACGCGGACAACAGGAAACTCCTCGTCTACACCGTCGATGAGCGAGAAGAGCTGCGCCGACTGCGTTCTCTGGGAGTCGATGGCGTCTTCACGAACTCGACTCGCTCTGCCGGGCAGAGTCTCGCCTCCTTCTCGTGATCCCTGAGAAAGGCTAGAATCGGAAGGTTCATCGGTCGCTCCGCGACTCTCTCTTCCCTTGTCTGCCCTTTCTCTCGACGCGCACTCCCCTTGAACCGATTCACCGCCTCCCAAACCTTCGCCGCTTCGGAACCCCCAGAAGCCTCTGCGAGCTTTTGTCTCACCGGCCCACAAGGCCTGCAGATTCTCGGGTTTGACAGGCGCATCGCCACCACTAGAATAGGCCGCAGTTCTGCTTTGCAGCTTTTCTATCTAGTTCTGGGGCTCTCGATTCCACGGCGTATCGCCCGCGGAGCTGTGTCCAGTCGAAGGCTGCTTCCGATGCCCTTCCGTTCCCGACCGATTCGCGTGCGTCGCCCCCCTCACTTGCCAGCTCGCTAGCACGAACTCCCCCGAGCGGCCCTCCCAGGTTCTCTGCGAATGGATCTCAAGCATCACACGATCATCTTCGTCCCTCACTCCCGGGCGAAGTTTCGCAAGTGGCGGGTCAGCACGAGGGCGGTCAAGCTCTTCGGTGCCGCACTCGCCGTTCTCACGCTCGGCGTCAGCTTCGTCACCTGGTCGCACTTCTCGACCTCGGTGAACCTGGACGAGCTGGCTGAGCTTCGCGGCCAGAACGAAAAGCTCAGAGACATCAACCAGACCTTCGAAACCAGCATTCGAGAGCTCCAGGCCCAGCTCGCCGACTACGAAGATCAGACGAGCAGCCTCGCCATCGTCGCCGGCCTGGATGATCTGATCCTCGCTGAGCCCACGTCCGCCGGAGGCGCGAGCGGCGTCGGCGGAGACGTCAGCGCCGGGCAAGAGGTGCCGATCGACCTTCGGGCCCTGGGCGTTCGTTCGCGGCAGCTCAGCCACGCGCTCGAAGACGTCCGCAACCGCTTGGAAGAGCGCGACCTGCGCATCTCTTCGATGCCCGCGATCACGCCGGTTCGCGGCATCTTCACCTCACGATTCGGCTTTCGCAGCGACCCGATCACCGGCCGGCGGGCCTTCCATCCCGGAATCGACATCTCGGCCCCACCGGGAAAGCCGGTCATCGCGACGGCCGACGGTGTCGTCACGCACTCCGGACGCAACGGCGGGCTCGGCCGTGCGGTCTTTCTCGCGCACGGATTCGGCATGGTCACTCGCTACGGTCATCTCTCCGAGACGAAGGTCAAGGCGGGAGAGAGCGTGCGCCGCGGCGACGTCATCGGCTTTGTCGGCAACACCGGAAGATCGACCGGATACCACCTGCACTACGAAGTGCTGGATGGCGGGCAAGCTCGAAACCCCGTCGAGTTCATGCTCGATCGCTGAGGGGCTGGGCCACCGCGAACGTCCCGCTCGCTCCGGTCCTCCCGTGCGCGCTGGGAGCCGTCGGTTCGAGCACCGGATCGACTCCTACGGGGGCCTTTCTCGGATCCCTCTCTCTGCTAAGCTGAGGCTACGCTCAGGCGGGATTTCGTGCAGCTTCGACGTCGGCGCTACGGCCGGTTCGAAGCTCTCGTCGTTCCCGCAGCGACAACCGACCGCGCCCTCCGGGCCAGCGGCACCTGCCTCCGTACCCTCCCCACTGCAGAGCCCCTCAGAAAGTCCCTCAAGATGATCGGCCGCGCCCTCTCCAAAGTCTTCGGCACCAAGCACGAACGCGACGTCAAGAAGATCCAGCCCCTCGTCGACGCCATCAACGCGATCGAGTCCGAGTTCAAGCCGCTTTCCGACGAGCAGCTCGCTCAGAAGACCGTCGAGTTCCGCAAGCGCCTCGGCGAAGGCGAGAGCCTCGACGATCTGCTGGTGGAGGCCTTCGCCACGGTTCGCGAAGCGTCGATTCGCACGCTGGGCATGCGGCACTACGACGTGCAGCTCATCGGCGGGATCGTGCTTCACCAGGGCAAAATCGCCGAGATGAAGACCGGTGAGGGCAAGACGCTCGTCGCCACCCTGCCGGTCTATTTGAACGCTCTCGAAGAGAAGGGCGTGCACGTCGTCACGGTCAACGACTACCTCGCCCGCCGCGACGCCGAATGGATGGGGCAGGTCTACGAGTTCCTCGGCCTGACGGTCGGCGTCATTCAGCACGGTCTCACCGACGAGCAACGCGAGGCCGCCTACGATTCGGACGTCACCTACGCCACGAACAACGAGCTCGGCTTCGACTACCTCCGCGACAACATGAAGTTTCGCTTGGAGCAGATGGTCCAGCGTCCGCACAACTTCGCCATCGTCGACGAGGTCGACTCGATCCTGATCGACGAAGCCCGAACTCCGCTGATCATCTCCGGACCGTCCGAGGACTCCGTCGAGAAGTACTACGCCCTCGACAAGGTCGCTCCTCGGCTCGAGCGCGGCGAAGAGATCGAGGAGGGCGAGACCAAGTACACCACCGGACACTTTCTCATCGACGAGAAGGCTCAGACGGTCACCTTGACGGACGAGGGCGTGGCACGAGTCGAGAAGCTGTTGGGCCTCGGCAACTTGTACGACATGGAGAACATCGAAGCGCTCCACGGCGTCAATCAGGCCTTGCGCGCTCACAACCTCTTCAAAGCGGACGTCGACTACCTCGTCAAAGATGGTCAGATCGTCATTGTCGACGAGTTCACCGGTCGCATGATGCCCGGACGTCGCTGGTCCGACGGACTCCATCAGGCGATCGAGGCGAAGGAAGGCGTGAAGATCGAGAGAGAGAATCAGACTCTCGCGACGATCACCTTTCAGAACTACTTCCGCATGTACGACAAGCTCGGTGGCATGACCGGTACGGCGGACACCGAGGCCGCGGAGTTCGGCGAGATCTACGAACTCGACGTCGTCGTCATTCCGACGAACCGGCCTCTCGCTCGCGCCGACCACGGCGACCTCATCTTCCGTTCTGAGGGTGAGAAGTGGAACGCCGTCGTCGAGGACCTGCAGAACTGCCACGAGCGTGGTCAGCCCGCACTGGTCGGCACCGTTTCGATCGAGCGCTCGGAGATGCTCTCGAAGATGCTCAAGCGAGCGCGCGTTCCGCACGTTGTGCTGAACGCCAAGTACCACGAGAAGGAAGCGACGATCGTCGCTCAGGCCGGGCGTCGCGGCGCGGTCACCCTGGCGACCAACATGGCAGGTCGAGGCACCGACATCGTCCTTGGCGGGAGCCCTGAGCACCTGGCCCGCGCCGAGGCCGATCCTGACCAGGATCCTGGGAGCTACGAGCAGGCGCTCGCCCGCTTCGAGGAAGAGTGCTCGAAAGAGCGAGACGCCGTTCTCGAGGCCGGAGGCCTGCACATCCTCGGCACCGAGCGTCACGAATCCCGTCGTATCGACAACCAGCTGCGCGGTCGTTCGGGACGTCAAGGTGACGCCGGCTCGTCGCAGTTCTTCCTCTCGCTCGACGACGACCTGATGCGCATCTTCGGAAGCGACCGACTGCGCGGTTTCGTCACCCGAAGCATGGAAGAGGGAGTGCCGATCGACTCGAAGATGGTGTCGCGCGCCATCGAGAAGGCGCAGACGAATGTCGAGGGCCGAAACTTCGAGATCCGCAAGAACCTGCTCGAGTATGACGACGTCATGAACAAGCAGCGTGAGGCGATCTACGAGTTGCGCCGCGACATCCTCGAGGGCAAGGAGGGTCGCGAGTACGTGCGCGGCCTCGCGGATGAGTTCGTCTCGTACCTCGTCGACACGCACTGCCCAGAGAGTGCCGATCCGCGGGATTGGAACCTCACCGAAATCGCGAACGAGATGAAGAACTTCTTCGACATCGACGTTCGCTCCGGGCGCGCTCTGGACGACTTCGGCATCGACGAACTGCGGGACTACCTCCAGGAACGCGCTCGAGACAAGTACGCCGAACAGATCGACAAGAACGGCGACGAGGAGTTCCAATTCATCGAGAAACAGGTGATGCTCGGCCTCGTCGACGCCCACTGGAAGGACCACCTCCTCGCCCTCGATCACCTCAAGGAGGGCATCCATCTTCGAGGCCACGCCCAGCGCGATCCGAAGAACGAGTACAAGCGCGAGAGCTACGACCTCTTTCAGGCGATGAAGGAGCGCATCGAGGACACGATCCTGCAGCGGCTCTTCCGCATCGAGCCGATCACGCGCGAGGAGATTGAAGCCCTGCAGCAGCGCCGCGCGCCGGTCGCTCGGCCGAAGCAGCAGGCCGTCAAGAGCGCTGTCCCGGCCTTTGCCGGACCGCCTCCTGAGGCCCGCGGCGAGCACGATGCCAAACCGCAGACGGTCGTCCGCGACCAGCCGAAGGTCGGGCGCAACGATCCGTGCCCCTGCGGCTCAGGCAAGAAGTTCAAGAAGTGCTACGGCCGCCCAGGCTGCACGATCCAACTCTGACGGAGACGTCCTGCATGACACCCCCCGCTCTCGAGACCGCTCTCACCTTCGATGACGTTCTCCTCGTTCCCGGCTACTCACAGGTCCATCCCAACCTGATCGAGCTGCGCAGCACTCTCTGCCGGGGCATCGAGCTGAACATTCCGCTGCTCTCGGCGGCAATGGATACGGTCACCGAATCGCGGCTCGCGATCGCCATCGCGCAGGAGGGCGGGATCGGCGTGGTCCACAAGAACCTCTCCATCGACGAGCAGGCCCGCGAGATCGACAAGGTGAAGAGGTCCGAGGCCGGCATGATCGTCGATCCGATCACCATGCGGCCTGACCAGCGAATTCACGAAGCGCTCGAGATGATGGCCACCTACAAGATCTCGGGCGTCCCGGTGACTGACCGTGATGGCCACCTCGTCGGCATCCTCACCAACCGCGATCTGCGCTTCGAGACCGATACCGAAAAGCAGATCTCGGAACTGATGACCAAAGAAGACCTCGTGACGGTCGCCGTGGGCACAACGCTCGAGGAAGCCAAAGCAGAGCTCCACAAGCACCGCATCGAGAAGCTCCTCGTCACCGACGACAACGGCGGACTTCGGGGTCTGATTACCGTCAAGGACATCCAGAAGATGGAGCAGTACCCGAACGCCTGCAAGGACGACCTCGGGCGTCTTCGCGTCGCGGCAGCGATCGGGGCCTCGGGTGACTTCCTCGACCGAGCCGGGGCTCTTCTCGATGCCAAGGCCGACGTGCTCGTGATGGACTCGTCTCACGCGCACAGCGACGGCGTGCTCGACGCCGTCGCCGCCGTTCGTGAGGCTTTTCCTGACGCCCGGCTGATCGCCGGCAACGTCGCGACCGCGGAGGGCACCCGTGCGCTCATCGAGCGCGGCGTCGACGGAGTGAAGGTCGGCATCGGTGCGGGGAGCATCTGCACGACGCGCGTCGTCACGGGTGCCGGCATGCCACAGTTCACAGCGATCCGGAACTGCGCCGTCGAGGCTTCGAAGGACGGCGTGCCGGTCATCGCCGACGGCGGCGTTCGCTTCTCCGGTGACCTGCCGAAGGCCGTCGCCGCAGGCGCTCACTCCATCATGGTGGGTTCCCTGCTGGCCGGAACCGAGGAGAGTCCTGGCGAGACGATCCTGTACCAGGGCCGCACCTACAAGGCCTACCGCGGCATGGGCTCGCTTGGGGCCATGACTCAGGGCAGCGCCGATCGCTACTTCCAGGATCAGAACGAGACTCTCAGCAAGCTGGTGCCCGAAGGCATCGAAGGCATGGTGCCTTACAAAGGCAGCGTGCACCAGATGGTCGCTCAGCTGACCGGCGGCATGCGACAAGGTATGGGCCTGAGCGGATGCCGGGACATCGAAGAGCTTCGCACACAGGCGAAGATCATGCGCGCCACCGCCGCAGGCCACAAAGAAAGCCACGCTCACGACGTCGTCATCACCAAGGAAGCGCCGAACTACTGGGTAGAGCGCTGAGTCCTCGGTGCGCGGCGGGATCGATGCTCCCGCCGAGGCCCGAGGAACACGGCCCTCGCTCTACCAGGACCGCGATCCGCGCCGCGGCCACTGGCCTCAGGTCGAGCTTCGCGGAATAATCCAATCGGGTCTGCGGTATTCGAGATCGCCACCCCTCTCATGACCTTCGGTGCTGCGATGCCTCTTCGCCCCTTCGCCCGATTTGCGGTTCTCCTCTCCTCGCTCTCGCTCTTCGCCTTCGCGTCACAGGCGCGTGCCAGCTGCGAAATAGGCTCTCGCGTGGCGCTGGGCAGCGAGCGCTTCGACGTCGCCGTCAGCTATCGGCTCCAGGATGGAGTCGAAAGGTTGGGGCATGGCGTCATCCTGAGCGACGACACGGCCTCCTTCTGGTTCTTCGATCCGGCCAATCTCGAGATTCTGGTCAAAGTGCTCGATGGCCGCCCGGTGAACGGGCATCACTGGGTCTTCTTCGGTTCGCTCAGCGATCTCGACTACACCGTGAGCATCACGGATCGCCTGACGGGCGTCACCAGGGACTACGCCTCCGTCCCAGGACAGCCAACGAGCCTCGCCGACACGCAGGCGTTCTCCGACGTAGCCCAGAAACCGCGCTCATGGAGCGTCGATCCAGAAGCCCGCGGACTGCAGACGCTGACTCAAGCTCACCTCGAGGAGACCGACCCGAACGCCTTCGGTGCCGCGTCGCAGCGTCACGTTCACTGTGAGGGAGGAGAGGCTGCAGGCTACCCCTGCGAGTCAGTCGACCTCGAAGCCCTCCTCACTCTCGAGGAGCTCGGTGCCGATAGCGACGGCAGCGTCTCGGCGAGTGATCTTTGGGGCTGGACCGACCCGAGGACTGGTCGCGAGTACGCTCTCGTGGGTCTCTCCAACGCGACGGCCTTCGTCGACGTAACGGAGTCCGGAGAGCCACTCTTCCTGGGCCAGCTTCCCTCGCGGACGCGGTCTTCCCCGTGGCGCGACATCAAGACTTATGGCAACTACGCCTTCATCGTGGCCGACAGCTCTCCAGGCCACGGCCTGCAGGTCTTCGATCTGCGGCGGCTCCGTGGAGTGACGACGCCCCAGAGCTGGGACGAGGACACTACCTATCGCGAGTTCGGCACGGCCCACAACATCGCAATCGACACGATCGCCGGAATGGCGTTCGCCGTAGGCAGCGACACCTGCGCCGGCGGACTGCACATGATCTCCGTCCGGAACCCTCTGAACCCGACCTTTGCCGGCTGTTTCGAAGACGACGGCTACACCCATGACGCCCAGTGCGTCCAATACACGGGACCGGACGCGGAGTTCTTCGAGCGTCATCTCTGCTTCGCGGCCAACGAAGACTCCCTCACCATCGTCGACGTCACCGATCCGTCCGCACCAGAGCAGATTTCCAGGACGGACTACCAGGGCAGGTCGTACGCCCATCAGGCCTGGCTCACCCCGTCGCAGCGACACCTGCTGCTCGACGACGAAACGGACGAGCGTGCCAACGGCCACGGGACGCGCACCTACATCTGGGACGTCACGTCGCTTCGCTCGCCCCGAGTCATCGGTGCACACACGGCCAACACCGCAGCAACCGATCACAATCAGTACACGGCTCGCGGCCACGTCTTTCAGGCCAACTACCGCGCCGGCCTCAGAGTGCTCGATCTCAACCGCGTCGCCCAGGGACGACTGCGGGAAGTCGGGTACTTCGACGTCGAGCCGGCGGACGACGAGCCGCGGTTCAACGGCGCATGGAGCACCTACCCCTACTTCGACTCCGGCAAGGTGATCGTCAGCGATACGGGAAGAGGGCTCTTCGTTCTCAACCCGTTGATCGACGGTTTCGGTGTTCCCGAAGCTCCAGTGAACCTGAGCGCCGAGATCGTCAACTTCCAGGTTCTGCTGCGCTGGCAAAACGCCTGCCATCACGCGACGGCATTCAGGGTCTATCGCCAGCGAGCGGGCGGCCCACGTCTCCTGCTGGCCGAGCTCGAGGCGGGCACGAACGAGTTCATCGACCCCGACCTCTTCTCGCTCTCGGAGATCACCTATGAGGTCGTCGCAGTGCTGAACGGTCAGGAGAGCGAACCGGTCCGCACCACCTTGACCGCCCCGGAGGTCCCCTCGAGCTGCACTCCATCCGGCGGCGCTCTCTGCCTCTCGAACGGCCGCTTCCAGGTGACGGTGCGCTGGCGGACGCCTTCGGGAGACGAGGGCACGGGAGGATCTCTGCCGCTGACCGGCGACACTGGAGGCTTCTGGTACTTCGATCCCGCCAACTACGAGTTGGTCGTCAAGGTACTCGATGGACGCATCATCAACGGCTCCTTCTGGGTCTTCCTCGGCGGCCTATCGGACGTCGCCTACGACGTCACGCTCGTCGACACCGCAACGGGAACCGTTCGCACTTACTCGAATCCGGCCGGTACTCTGTCGAGCCTCGCCGACACCTCGGCGTTTCGCGAACCCACTTCGCCGTAGGTGGCCGTCACCAGGCGCGCGGGTCGAGCGCGTACGGCAGATCCGTCAGAACTTCGTTCGGCTGACCGACGACGACCAGATCCTCGAGACGCACGGCATATCCCGCAGCCTCGTCGTAGAGCCCCGGCTCCAGCGTCACGACCGCTCCCTCCTGCAACTCTCCATCGGAGTCCTCGAGATCGCGGAAGTGCGGCAGCTCGTGCAGCTCATAACCGACACCGTGCCCCAGGCCGTGCACGTAGCCGCGCAGCGTGCCAGGCTCCGTGATCGGTGTGGGATAGCCCTCTGCAGAGAGCAGCTCACAGACCCCCTCCTGAAGTGCCCAGCCGCGCTTTCCCGGCTCGCACTGATCGAGCGACCAGCGCAGGGCCTCCAGCACCGCTCCGTGCGCTCTTGCCAAAGCCTCCGGCGCGCGCCCGACACAAAACGTTCGAGTGCAGTCGGCATACAAGAGCCCTTTGGGAAAGAGATCGACGACGAGCGACTCTTCGGCGAGCAGCCGTCGTTCTGCGGTGCCGGCGTTGTGCGGAACGGCTCCCTCCGCGCCGGGTGCGACGATCGAGCCGCTCGGCTGCTCGAGACCGAAGGTGGCAAGAACACGGGCGATCTCCCCCCGAAGTCGCTGCACGGTCAAGGGTTCGCCACCGAGCCAGAGCTCGCCTCCCTCCCCGATCGCAGCCGAGCGCAGAGTCTCCGCGATGGCGCGAAACGCCGCGCACGTTCCTTTTGCCGCGTGGCGGACTTCGTCGAGCTCCCCGGCGGATTTGACGAGACGTGCCCTGCGTAAGGGCAGGTGGCCCGCACGCACGTGCCAGCCGAGGGCCCCGAGCGCTGCACAGGCTTCCACGACGTCACCCGCCGGCATCGAGCCGGCGATCAGCAAGACTCCAGGCTGTAGCCCACTGAAGTCCAAGAGTCGCTGGGCGACGCCGGCGAGAAGCTCTCCCGACGTCCGAGAAGACGTTGCCAGCTCAGCGAGCCCGACGGCCTCAGCGTCGACGTAATGATGCCCCGTGGAGCGTGCCTCTTCCCGCTCCATCGGCGAGAGCGGAAAGAGCTGTAGCTCCCGGGAGGGCGCGAGGAGTGCGAGAGTCGAAGCCAGATGCGCTCGTCCAACGAATGGACTGAGGTCTGGATCGCTCGCCGAGGCGCCGAAGACGAGGAGCGCTCGGGCCCCCTCCGTCGCGAGACGTCGTTCGAGGACGCGGAGAGCTTCCTCTCCGCGCCCGGCGGGCTCAACCAGCGTTGCGCTCGACGAAAGCCTGAAGCTGCGGCTTCGGCTGAGCTCCGGCGGTTCGATCGACGACTTCGCCGCCTTTGAACATCAGCAGCGCGGGGATGCCCTGCACGCCGTACTGAATCGCCAGCTCCTGAGCTTCGTCGACATTGACCTTGGCGATGCGGACCTTGCCATCCATCTCCGTGGCCAGCTCATCGAGGATCGGGGCAATCTGACGGCACGGACCACACCAGGTGGCCCAGAAGTCCACCAGGACGGGAGTCTCGGAAGACAGGACCTCGGTGCTGAAGTTGTCATTGTCGACGTTGATGATTGCGTCTGCTGCCATGGCTATCTCCTTCAACCGGCCACGGGGCCGGGACCATCGTTCGGTGTGGGTCGCTCGCCGGCTGTGCCGAGGGGCCTCGGCCCTCAAGAACCGTCGGTGAAGAAGCCGACGGGCTCCTCCTCGGAGCCCTCCAACTCGTTCAACGACCGGAAGAATTCCCTGGCCGTCTCGACGTCTTTGGCGATCTGAGCTGAGAGATCCATCATCGATTGGAACATCTGTTCTTCTCGAAGGCGCTTATAGAAGCCGATCTCGACTCTCTCACCATATACGTCGTTGCGGAAATCCAGGACGTGTGTCTCCACGACTCGCTCATAGTTCTCGTAGACGGTCGGCCTCGTGCCGATGTTGGTCACCGAATCGAAGACGGTTGGAAAGCTCGGGAAGACCGTACGCGTCGCGTAGACGCCGTCCGTGGGAATGAGCTCGTTGTCCGGCGCCAGGTTGATCGTCGGCCACCCCAGCCGCTGTCCCATCCGGTCACCCCGCACGATGATGCCGGTCAGCGAGTAGGCACGACCCAGTAGGCGTCGGGCCAGCACGACATCGCCCTCGCCGAGGCAGGAACGAACGCGCGTGCTCGAAATGCGCTCACCCTGACCGCGGACTTCGTCGACGGCGATTGCCTCGAAACCGAAGGTCTTGCCCATCTGCTCGAGCAGTGTGACGTCGCCCTCGCGTCGGTGGCCGAAGCTGAAGTCCGAGCCGACGTAGATCTCGCGTGCACCGAGACGCTCCGCAAGAAAGTCTCGAACGAACCCCCGCGCGGGAGTCTGAGCGAACTCAGGTGTGAACTGCACGACGAGGACGAAGTCGACGCCGGTCTGATCCAGAAGCGCTTCCTTCTGCGCGGGAGTCGTCAGCAGGGGCGGCTTGCTCTCCGGGCGCAGGACGGAAAGAGGATGTGGATCGAAAGTCACGACCGCAGAAGCCAGGCCCTCCGCCTTGGCCCGCTCGACGACGTGGCTCAGAACCGCCTGCTGTCCGCGGTGTACGCCATCGTAGTTGCCGATCGTGAGGATGGTCCCGTTGGGTAGATCGGGTGCGCTCAGCGCATCGTGAATGACCTGCATGACGCCCTCAAGTCTGACCCATGACGGCCGCCGGGACCACACCCGGCTGGTCCAGCGGTCCGACGACGTGGCCGACGACGTCGTCCGCAAAGGCCTCGCTGATCTCGATCTGAGCGAAGGTGCCCGACGGCGCCGCGCCGTCGTTGATCAGGACGCGGCCATCGACCTCGGGCGCCTGGCCCGCATGTCGCCCTTCGAGCAGGTGCTCCGATTCGGAGCAGACGCCCTCTACCAGGACGTCGAGCGTCTTCCCGACGAGGCTCCGTCGGCTCGCCAGGGAAATGCCCTCCTGTGCCTCGAGCAGTCGTGCCCGCCGTTCGATGGCTACGGGTCGGCTCGGTCGCTCTTCGAGCTGGGTCGCCGGAATGTCGGGCTCCGGGCTGAACACAAACGCGCCGAGATGGTCGAACCGGACTTCGCGAACGAAGTCCATCAGGTGTTGAAAGTGCGCCTCCGTCTCTCCGGGGAAGCCGGTGATGAAGGTCGAGCGCAAAGAGACATCGGGCGCGTGCCGACGTGCTTTCTCGAGCTGGCGGAGATACGTCGTCGCGCTGCCACCGCGACGCATCCCCCTGAGAATGTCCGGGTGGCTGTGCTGCAGCGGCATATCGAGATAGGAGACGAGCCGCTCCTCCTGCCCCATCAGTTCCAGGAGGCCCTCGTCCAGCGTCGTCGGATAGGCGTACATGAACCGTATCCAGGGGATGCTCGTGTTCGCGAGAAGCGCCTCGATGAGCTTCTGAAGTCCCGTCCGTCGCTCACCGAGGTCTTCGCCGTAGCGCGTCGTATCCTGCGCCAACAGAACGAGCTCTCGAGTGCCTCCCGCCTCGAGGTGCTGGGCCTCTCGGACGAGGCTCGCCACCGATCGGCTCCTGAATCGGCCGCGCCAGACCGGAATTGCGCAGAACGTGCAGGGATTGTTGCAGCCTTCCGCCACCTTCAGATATGCGAAGGAACGGGTCACCAACCGACGCTCGGCCCCGTCATCGAAAACGACGTGCGCGCGGCTCGGCGCAGGCGCCGCAGAGGAGCCGAGGGAGACCAGGTCGCCGACTTTGGTGAGATCGTCGAGACCGACGAAGCCATCGATCTCGGGGATCTCGGCAGCCAGTTCCTCAGCGTACCGATTCACCATACAGCCAGCGACGAAGAGCTTGCGAACCCGTCCCTCTCCCTTGGCTTCGGCGACCTCGAGAATCGTCTCGACCGATTCTTCCTTCGCCTCGTCGATGAAGCCACAGGTGTTGACGATCACCGTGCTCGCCTGATCGAGGTCGCTGGTGATCTCGAAGCCCTGGCGCTCCAGCTGCCCCAGCATCACCTCGGAATCGACGGTGTTTTTCGGACAGCCGAGGCTGATCAGGCCCACTTTCTGAGGAGCGCCCGAGGGCTCTTCGTCCTGCTGGTCGGACGCCGTGGGCAGCTCTGCGCGAGATACAGTCATCGGCGCGAGTCTAGCAACCGAATCGTCTCTACGGCAGTGTCCGCAGGTCGATTCGTCTGACGGTCGAAGGGCCGCTTTCCCCACGAGAGGCAGCTGAGAATGAACTCACCCGAGACCGAGCGCGACGAGCGCACGCTGACCAGTGACGACGGCACGTCACTGGCCCTGCACACCCTCTCCAGCCAGCGTTCGCAGAGCCCCCATCTCCTCGTCGCGCACGCCACGGGGTTTTGCGCCCGGATGTACGAGCCTCTGGCGCAGGAGGCTGGTTTCACCTGCTCCGCCCTCGACTTTCGCGGCCACGGCGACTCGGATCGGCCGTCGGACACGACCTACCCCTGGGAGCGCTTCGGGGAAGACGCTCTCACGGCAGCGCGGCAGCTGTCACAGCGTTTCGGACCTCTCATCGGTTTCGGCCACTCGATGGGCGGCGCCTCACTGCTCATGGCCGCCGTCGAAGCGCCTGACCTCTTCGTCAAGCTCTACGTCTACGAACCCATCGTTCTGCCCCCAACTCTGGCCCGCCCGGGCGAGTCTCCTTTGGTGGCAGCCGCCCGACGCCGGAGGGATCACTTTCCTTCGGTCGCAGCAGCGCTCGAGAACTTCCGGAGGAAGCCGCCGCTCTCGGAGCTCGCTCCCGAGGTCCTCGAGCTGTACGTGCACGCCGGATTTCGATCCGATCCCGACGGAGGAATTCGACTGAAGTGCCGTCGAGAAGACGAGGCTCAGATCTTTGCCACGTCCGGCATCGACGCTGCCTGGGAGAAGCTTGCCGATCTGCAGGTCCCAACCCTCGTTGCCTTTGGCGAGAAGCAGAGAGGCTTCGGCCCCCACAGCTGGGCTCCCGAGATCGCAGAGAGGCTGCCTCGGGGGCGAACGGAGGCGTTCCCAGGTCTCGGTCACCTCGGCCCGTTCGAGAGCCCAACGACCGTGGCACGATCGGCCAGCTCGTGGCTGGGACGCTGATCCGCGCAACAATGCTCCAGCCAAGGCATAGCTTTAATAGTTTCACTAGACATACAAGACAATAAATCGAGACAATTGTCGGATTCACAAGAGTTTTCGATGTCTTTCCAGCGACCACGCGCTACCATCTCGCCATCGCGCAACATCCCCCCGAGGCGAGACGAATGAAGACTTTCGAGTACCACGTGATCAACATCCGGAGCGAGAACTACCGTCTCGACCCGGCCTGCAAGACCGAACTCGACAAGCTGGGTCGACAAGGCTGGGAGCTCGTCTCCATCACGTCGGTCAACTTCAAGACGGGGGCGACCGACAACATCGCGATGGTCTTCAAGCGACCGCTCGAAGACTGATCTTCGCGCCTCGCGGGCAGGCCCTCGGTGCCGCTTCGGCGAACCTCCCACGCCCCGGCAGTCTCGGGCCGTCGCCAGTCCGGGGCCCGGCAAGCCGACGTCTTCAGTCCTTGCTGAGCTGGCGCGCCAGGAGAAAGGCTGTCGCGCCGACGAGGAGAGGCAAGAGCCAGCGCTGGCGATCCCTGGTCAAGCCCCACCGCCCTTCGACGACCTCACGAATCGCTCCCACCGCATCCTCCACCTCGCGACGCGAGCGCTGCACATCTGCGTCGACGATGTCGCGAGGCTTCAAAGCTCGCTG